>JAIXWH010000007.1 GCA_027484165.1 Chitinophagaceae bacterium
CAAAACATTCGTATTAAATGAAGCTGATCCGTAATCAGTAGAAAATTTTATGGGCTTATATTTAAATAATTTTGCTCTGCTCAAAATATCATCTGATTCATTGATAACTTTAGATTTTATAGAAGTTCCA
Source organism: Chitinophagaceae bacterium (assembly GCA_027484165.1). Lineage (GTDB taxonomy): Bacteria > Bacteroidota > Bacteroidia > Chitinophagales > Chitinophagaceae > Ferruginibacter. The sequence goes on from JAIXWH010000007.1 coordinate 131, forward strand.
ACTGAATCTTTTTTATCAGTTGCAAATTCAGATTGAAAAATGTCTGATTTTCTTTCGATTGATTCTATAATATTTTTAGAAGGTTTTACTACAGTTAATTTGCTTTCTCTCATCAGTTTCTTTCCATATTCAGTGGGTTGAGCAACGATGTTTCTTTTGCTAAGCGTAAACTCATCAACTTTCAATTTATATAAATTTTTCTGGTCACCATCACTCGACACTTCGCTTAAAATTCTATCATCACCTGCAGTTCTGGTTTCAGCCAAATTGCTTGCATAATTGGTTAATGGAAAAGTGTAAGAAGAATCTGCAGACATCGTTACATACGCAAACGAATCTACTTTTTCCTTTTTTTGAACTTTTAAAGTACTGTCAATTTCTTTTTGTGTTGGATTTCTTAAGATGTCATCACCAACAAGTACAAGTGTATCGAGTCCTAATTTTTTTGTAGTAAAGAAACCTGCATAACGGTTAGCAATACCATTTTCATCACTCACGAATGTGAAGTGATTGACATTGTATTGTGCAGGAAATCTTGCATTTCCATATTTCAAATCTGTTAGTTGTGTGATTTGATTTAACTCAGGCTTGTCCCCAAAATTCGTAATCATAAATACATTCAATCGATGATCTGAAGGAAGAATGGTATCTCCATTTGGAGCTGTTCCCGATGGCCTGTTACTTGCAAAAACAATTCCAGTTTTGTTTGGAAAAGTTACATACGAAGGATCTAAATCATCATAAACATCGTTTGTAATTTGTCTTACTTTTTCTTTTTCTAAATCAAAAGTAAAAATATCAGTATGTCCATTTTTTTCTGCAGATAATAAAAGCGTTCTGCTATCGAAAAAATATTTTACATCCTGAATCTGATCAAACTTGTCGGTCAAATCAATTTTATATTGTTTGTAATCTTTCACCACATCATAAACAAATAATTTCAATCTTCCTTCTTCAGCATAAATTACCGAAATTCTTGTTCCTTTAGGATCCCAAGCCATCATTGGATAATTTGGATTCATCTGGTTTTCGTAGGTTCTAGTTCCAAATTTCAATAAGGTTTTGTTTCCATCATCAGTAGTTAAAATCACTCTTACAATTCCTTTTTTAAATTGAGTTACCACATAAGAGTTGTTCTTTTTGATGGGGTTTACATTAAAACGATAATAATTTAGTCTTGAACTGATATCAAACCCATCAATGTAATTTCCTTTCGGATATGGTTTTCTTCTGTTATTATCATTGGAATATTTTTCGTCTTGGTATTCCATAAATTCTTTGGTAAGCGCCTTGAATTTTTTGTTGGTGATTTGTAAACAAGCTTTATTTAAATTCTTTAAACTTCTGGCTAAATAAAGGAAGTAGGTGACATTTTCTTTTTTATATTTTTCTTCAATAAAATACCAGAATGCATGTCCTGTTAACAAAGGTTTTTCAAAACTTAATCTCGAAAACTTTTTATACTTCCCGCTTAAGATTTCACTCTTTAACTCATCATCCAAATCTGTACTCCAATGTTGACCTAAATAAGCAATGTAGCCATCAGTTAGCCACTTAGGTAAATCCAAAAGCGCTTGGTTGCTTGCTATTTCTCCGATGTTTTCTCCAAATAAAACATTTTTAGTGATGATGTCAGCAATTCCTTCTCTGATTTTAACTTTGAAATGATCGTGATTGCCATCAAAAAAAAGCAACATTTTATTGTTTACTAATTTTGTTGTTCCTCCAGTATTGATAATATCTGCATCTAAGCCGATATTGGTTTGTTCGTAATCTGAATAATTATTGTAAAGAATGATGTTCGCTCTTCTCTGAAGACTATATTCTGCCTCGGTTTCTATTTTAGGAAGCTCTTTTTCTGCAACCTGAATAACATATTTTGCCAGTTCCTGACCATTAGCATAAAAATAAACGTTGAAATTCTCGGTTTGATAATATTGCCATTTGAGCTTTTTATACTGAATTCTGTTTTTACCAAAAGTCACACTGTTTACTTGAGCAACAGCATTGGTAAATGACAGCAACAATAAAAAGTTAGAAATAAAAAATAATCTACAGAACTTTGTCATACGCTTTTATTAATAGGGTACTAAATTAGTTGATTAAGAGTAATCATTAAAATACAATTTAAAAAGGATGTTTATCATTAAAAAGTTTGAATTCAGTCCCATCCAGGAGAATACTTATTTGCTGTACAATGAACAAAAGAATTGCATCATCATTGATCCTGGATGTTATGACGATATGGAGAAGTCGATTTTAAGTGATTTTATTACTGAAAATGATTTAAAGCCGGTTTTATTATTGAATACGCATTGTCATTTGGATCATGTTTTTGGCAATAAATATGTTTTTGATACCTATCAGTTGATGCCCCACATACATCCACTGGAAAAAGAGTTATTGGCTTATGCTCCTGTAAGTGGTTTGATGTATAATCTTCCTTTTGACCATTATGAGGGGGAGGTTAATTTTATAGAAGAAGGACAAACAATCAAATTAGACGAAGATGAGTTGGTGGTTCTATTCACCCCCGGCCATAGTCCAGGAAGCGTAAGTTTTTATTGCAATAAACAACAATTTGTAATAAGTGGGGATGTGTTATTTAAAAATAGCGTTGGAAGAACAGATTTACCCGGAGGAAACTACGAAATTTTAATCCAAAGTATTAAAAATCAGTTGCTTGTGTTGCCTAGTGAGACAAAGGTTTATAGTGGTCATGGGATGATGACAACGATTGGAGAAGAAAGTGTTTTCAATTCTTTTATTAATGA
>JAIXWH010000061.1 GCA_027484165.1 Chitinophagaceae bacterium
AACGATTAATAAAATAATTTATCGGAAAATTAAAATAAAAATATGGCTATTCAACTTCGTGTTGCAGCATCTTTAGATATACTTTCGGAAGAACTCATCGTTGATTTAAAAAACGAAAAAACGGGTGTGTTTGATAAACAGTGGGTGGTAACCCAAACCGATGGAATTAATAATTGGTTGCGTCATCAGCTTGCATTACAGGCAGGAATTGCAGCAAATCTCGAATTCACCAAAGTAAATGACATTCTTAAACTACTTTACTATTGGCTTTGTCCGGACGCACCTGTGCTTATGGACAAGGACAGAATTACGTGGGCCCTTTTTGCTTCATTAAATGAAGACGAGTTTAAAACTAAATTTCCGGAGATTGCCATCTATTATAAAGAAAACGAAACACGACGTGCATTGCTCGCAACCGAAATGGCTGATCTATTTGACCAATATCAGATTTATCGTCAAGACAAAATAATCTCTTGGAATAAAAATGAAATTCAGGAAGAAGATGATTTGAATTGGCAAGGTTTTTTGTGGAGTAAATTAAAGGAGCGCTTAGGAAAAGACTATTACGATAGAGTGGATGTTTCTTCAAGCATTCTCAATCAATTAAAAGAAGAGGAAAGCCGAAATAAAGTACAACAAAAATTACCTTGTCTACGCTTTTTTGGTTTAGCCATTGTTACTCCCTACTATCTCGAATTATTTAATGTTTTATCTGAGATTATCGACATCAAATTTTATTTGTTGAATCCTTCCCCGGATCAACTTTGGATGGATGATCTTTCTGATAAGAAAATAGCTGCATTAAGAAACAGGCCTGATTTGCTGGAGCTTCGCAGCACAGGCAATGAGTTGTTGATTAACTGGGGATCTGTATTAAGAGAGAGCTATCAGATTTTACTTTCGGAAGATGATTACGTAAACAGATATGAAGTTGTTGACACGCCACTTTTTTTAAATGATCCAACCTCTTTGTTAAGTTGTATACAATCAGAGATTTACAATAATATTCCCAATTCCAGCAGGAAACCAATAGATGATAAAATGCTGAATGACGGATCTCTGCAGATTAATGGATGCTATACACCTGTAAGAGAAATAGAAGTTTTATATAATTATCTTGTAGAAGTTTTTTCAAGCAACACTTCAATAGGCGCTAGAGATATTGTTGTGATGACAACAGACATTGATACTTATGCGCCATATATAAAAGCAATTTTTGACAATGCTCCGGTATCTATTCCTTATACCATTGCCGACGAATCTGTATCTAAAGGAAACACCCTCTTTACAGCCATTCGCGATATTTTGTCTGTTGACACCCAAACCTTTAAAGCCGAGGAAGTTTTAGCATTACTTGATTCTTCCTATATACGTCGTCGCTTTAATTTTAATGATATCGCAATAGTGCGTCAGGCAGTGAGAGAAGCAGGCATTTATTTTGGAACAGGTACAAATGATGATGCAAGTGAATTGTATGACCAAACAGAAGCCTGGATGGTGAGTTGGAAATATGGTTTAGAAAAGATGATGTATGGATTGTGTATGAGTAGCGATGAAGAGTTTGCCGGTGCAAACAAACCATTAATTCCATTAGATACTGCAGAAGGTGCAGGTATGTATGACCGAGTTAGATTGTATCATTTTATTCAAGTGCTGAAAAATTTACTTGATGAAAGATTAGAAAGAAAGACTTTAAAACAATGGTCGGAATATCTTGGAAAAATTATGACTGAAATGATTTTAGAAGAAGATGATGAAGATGAAGACTTTCCAAGATTTGCACATTTGAAAGACTCAATAATGCAATTGGATGAGGCAGCAGCGGGAGAGTCAATCAGTTATCAAACTTTTCGCCAAGTGTTTTTCGACAAATTAGAACAGGAGCGTCGCACCAACAGATATGCAGGCAGAGGAGTGAATTTTTGTTCAATGTTACCAATGAGAAGTGTTCCCTTTAAGGTAGTTGCAATACTCGGAATGGATTTTGATAAATATCCACGACAAGATTCGGCATTGAGTTTTAATTTGATAGGAAAAGAAAAACGTCCGGGAGATCGAAGTGTGCGCGAAAATGACAAGCATTTATTTTTAGAAAGTATTTTAGCAGCTCGTGAAAAACTATATATCAGTTATATAGCTCGTGATGCAGAAAAAGGAACAGATCAGCCACCATCAACTCTTGTAGATGAATTATTGGATTACATTGCTTTAAAAACAGCTGATGTTGCAGGGTTTAAAAAATCAAAAATTTGTATTCATCCTCTGCATTTGTTCAGTACTAAATATTGCGAACCTGATAGTAAGCTTGCCCCCAACTATTTAGGAAACAGTTTAATTCAGGGAAATCAATTTCAAAATGATCCCAATCGCAAAGATGACACCTCTGATTTTTCGATAATTCCGTTAGAGCAGTTTGCTCATTTTTTCAACAATCCGATAAAATACTACTTCAATAAAAAATTAGGAATTTATTACAGAGAAAATGACGAAAGAATATCAGACGCTGAATTATTTGAACTTGACAATAGTCAAAAATGGCAAGTTAAAAATGATTTGATTCAATCTGATTTAGATCCAGATAATTATATCAAACAAAAAAAACAATCAGG
>JAIXWH010000143.1 GCA_027484165.1 Chitinophagaceae bacterium
ACATTACAAGCTGGTACATTAGCAACTGGTAATGGCAATTTGGTTTATAATATATCAGGAACACCTACATCTGCAGGAACTGCAACTTTCTCAATAAGTTTTGGTGGACAAACCTGTTCATTTAGTGTAACTATAAATAATGCCATTCCAATAAATCCATCTGTAACTGCATTAAACTGTACAAACGCACAAACAACTGCAGGAACAGTTAATACAACTTATTCTGGAACAGCAACCATACCTTATACAGGAGGTAACGGAGTAGCTTATACTTCAGGCGCTTCGATTTCATCAACTGGAGTTACAGGTTTAACAGCTACATTACAAGCTGGAACATTAGCAACAGGTAATGGCAATTTGGTTTATGTTATATCAGGAACACCCAATGCTACTGGAACTGCATTATTTGCTATTAATTTTAGTGGACAAACTTGTGCATTAAATATTAATGTTGATGCTGCAACAACTTCAAATAACGACTATCCATTTGATTTTATCATTCAGCCACCTCATCCACAGAAAGATAATTTAAAATTGACAATACTGCCTTCTTCTTCAATAGTAAAAAATGTATTTATTTATGATGCTTCTGGCAAGATAGTTTATTCAAGTTCAAATCCAAATTTGAGTATTTCAATCAATATTTCAAATTTATCAAATGGAGTATACATGATAAAGCTAGTAGAAGCCACTGCAAATAAAATTAGAACTAAGAAATTTATAAAAGAATAAAATGAGTAAATTATTCAAGATATTTCTTTATGTATTGATAATTACAACATTCGGATTTAATAAATCTGATGAGATTTGTAATAATAAGATAGGGGAGAAGATATCAACATTCAGGCTAAGAAATATTGACAATTCTTTTATTTCATTAAATGATTTTAAAAATGCAAAAGGTTTCATGATTATTTTTACATGTAACCATTGTCCATTTGCAAAATTGTATTCAAAAAGATTGAATGCCTTGAATAAAAAATACAAGCCACTTGGAGTTCCTTTACTTGCAATAAATTCAATGGATTCACTATTGTATAAAGAGGAATCTTATGAATTTATGCAATCAAAAGCAAAATCTGATAAATTTAATTTTTGCTATTTGCAAGACGCGAATCAATCAGTTGGGAAAGATTTTGGAGCGAAACATACTCCTCAGGCTTATGTAATTTGGAAAGAAGAAAATAATTGGATCGTAAAGTACGAGGGCGCTATAGACGATGATGGTGAAAATCCAGATAAAGCTAATCCGTTTATATCAAATGCAGTTGATGAGTTGTTGTTGGGTAAAAAAGTAACTCTTCCTCAAACAGAATCTTTTGGATGTAGAATATTTTACAGAAAATGATACTACAAATTTTATAAATTACATAATTCTTTAAATGCGCTGGATTTATCTAGCGCATTTTCTTTTAGGTAAAAACCTAAAAGAAATCAATTATCTCTTTTTGTGACAATCGTCATTTTATTGTGATTTTTCAAAATCTACTTTTGTTAATTAACAATAATCTAAGTCCAATCCGATTTGATTCTCCTCTTTATCATATTACTATTTGAAAATCATAAAATTTTCAAAAACTAATAAATCAAATTAACATGAAAAGATTACTAAAGTGGATTAAAAGAAAAGTATTCAAGCCAAGGTATTATGAGTGGAAATACATTGGCTATAAAATCATTTTACTAATAATCTACATGTCATTAAATCCAAATATTAAAGCACAAAACAACTTTACCAAACCAAATCAAATTGAACATAAAACTCCTGTTAAATTAACTCAACAAAAATATATCAGAGATAAAAGGACTATTTATCGTGAATCAGAATACAAAATAAACCCCTCGATATTAAATAATGTTGTAGCAAATAGCCCTTGTAATGCTCATCGTTGGTTTGCAGGAGATGGTTGGCGACAAAATACAAGTGATAATACAACAGTAAATAAATGGGAGGCGTTGGTTTTTTCATCTCCCAATTTACAACCTAAAGGAATTGTTCGCTGCGCTAGTTCTGCAGAAACAGAATCAGGTTTGCAAGCTTTTAAAGGCTGTTATAATGTTGCATCAAATCCTATAGCATCCATACTTCCCAATTCTGATTGTTATAGTATGACAACAGAATCATTTGGAAACAATTTATCTGCTCCAACACAAGGAGAAGATATTGTTTGGTTAAATTTTGATATTAGACCTTTAGCAGGAACATATCAATTTCAAATTGTAAGTAATGAAAATATTGGTTTTGTTCTTTATTATGTTGATCCGTCAGATGCTCAGCCAATAAATGGTTCAACTACAGGAACAAGTTACCCAACTTCACCAACTGGACTTTCTGGTAATTGTAATAACTTAAAATTTTCAAATATAACCATGTCAGGAATAATTCATCCTGCATGTGGATTGAGTGGAAATGGTTGGACAACAATTACAGTACCTTCTTTTAATAAACCTACTAATTATTATTTGGCTATGTGGATGGCAGATAATAATAAAACAACTTTTCCTAATAGTATGAATCTGATTTACAAATCAAGATATGGATGTGGAGGTGCTACTTGTACTTTAGAATATGAAAAAACAAGTATCTATTGCAATAACAATAATACTTATACTGTTTGTTTAAACTATGGAGGTAGTGAAGGAAGATGGGCGATCAAAGATGAAACAGGGTCAGCAACAAATATCAGTTACACCACTTACAAGCAAGATGGTTCGACAATAATAGGATCGGGTTCAACGCCAACAAATCCTTTACTAATGACTTTAGGTACAATTCCTAATGGTGCTGTTTTTGGAAAAATTTGTGCAACATATCCAATAGGTGTTGCTTATGATATTTCTATTACCCCAGATGGATTATACAAGCCTAATAATGATTATAAACAATGTTCAGATGGTGACAGAAAAACAGGAGCATCACCATTGTCTACAAATATTATAGCCGATGCCACTCCTTATTGTACAACACCAATTATTGGGATAAGCTGTATTGATATCACTTCCGCAAGTCATAGTTCGAATTTATTTATAAGTTCAATTTCACCTGGTAATATAACAGACTACACTTATGTTTGGACAAAACCGCTTAATGCAGCAGGAACATTAACAAACGGGAATTCATCAAGTGCTACTTATGTTGCTGCTATTGCAGATGCAAGTCAATCTCTTGATTTTATTGTAACTGCTACTCCAAAAGATTCATCAAAATGTGCATCAACTTCATCAGTTACTGTTTTAGTAGGATCAAAAGGATCATGTAATGTTACAGGTTCGGACACCATTTGTGCAGGAACAACAAATAGTTATTCAGGTATTCCAGATCCTGTTCCCGCAAACGCTACATATACGTGGGTGATTTCCGGATATGGAAACGTGGGTACAACAGACGCAATTTTGTCTGGAGTAAATGGTACAGCAACAATTAATGTTATAGCAGGTACACAGAGTTACCGGATCACATTAAATCAAGTATATGCAAATCCTGATTTAAACTCAAGCTGCTTTGTTGATGTTTTGGTAAATCCTAAAACATCTAGTAGAACAGAAGTTGCTGTTTGCTCTAACGAACCAACTTACCAATGGAATGGTATCGTAAGAGAAGCTCCAGGAACATATACTTATACTTCAACTAACAGTGTGGGTTGTGATTCAGTGGCTACTTTAGTGTTGACTACCAAACCAACATCTTCTAGTACTACTAACGTTACTGTTTGTTCTAACGAACCAACGTATTTATGGAATGGTGTCTTAAGAAACGCTCCAGGTACTTACACTTACACTTCAACTAACAGTGTAGGTTGTGATTCAGTAGCAACTTTAGTGTTGACTACCAAACCAACATCTACAAGTACTACAGAAGTTGCTGTTTGTTCTAATACTCCAACTTACCAATGGAATGGTGTCGTAAGAAACGCACCAGGCACTTACACTTATACTTCAACTAACAGTGTAGGTTGTGATTCGGTGGCTACTTTAGAATTAAACACTAAACCAACATCTAGAAGTACAACTGAAGTTGCAGTATGTTCTAACGAACCAACTTACTTATGGAATGGTATCGTGAGAAATGCTCCAGGTACTTACACTTATACTTCAACTAATAGTGTAGGTTGTGATTCAGTGGCAACTTTAGAATTGACCACTAAACCAACATCTACAAGTACTACTAACGTTGCAGTTTGTTCTAACGAACCAACTTACTTATGGAATGGTATTGTAAGAGAAGCTCCAGGAACATATACTTATACTTCAACAAACAGTGTAGGTTGTGATTCAGTGGCTACTTTAGAATTGACCACTAAACCAACATCTACAAGTACGACTAACGTTACTGTTTGCTCTAACGAACCAACTTACTTATGGAATGGTATTGTAAGAGAAGCTCCAGGAACATATACTTATACTTCAACAAACAGTGTAGGTTGTGATTCAGTGGC
>JAIXWH010000017.1 GCA_027484165.1 Chitinophagaceae bacterium
TATCGATATTTAATTTTTGATACAATTTTAAAAAATCTCCTGTTTTGGTTTTAAACAATTCATTCTCTTCAATCGTTTCCTGATTGTGCATGGTAACTATTTCGTTCTTCTCAAAGTTCATAATCTGCCCCAGTAAATCTGTAGAAACGGAATATGGAGCGTGAGGCACGATCGAATTAAAAGGAAGTTGCGCCGAAAACTCCTGATAGATTTTACTGATTTGTTCAAATCGTTGTGTGGCAATCTTTTTAGGAAAACCGCTCACCTCAATGAAATTTTGATAATGCAGATTTGCATTAGATTTTTGTGCGATAGTATAATTAGTGTTGCAAATATCTCCAACTGCTACAATTCCGTTGTTGATCATTTCCGTTTCGGCTTCCTTTATTGCAGATTGAATTAGAATTTCATCAGAGCTCCGATGCTCAACAATTTTCATAACAAAATCAATGAGTCCAGAATGTTTCGGGATTTTTCCTTTCATATGGGAAAGCTCCAAATGACAATGACAATTGATAAACCCGGGTGAAAGGATGCCTTCAAAATATTCAATTCCTTCTCCAGCTTCGCTTTCACCGACGATATCGATTATTTTCCCTTTAGAATCAATAATAAGTACTTGTTTACCAGATAATATCTCGTAACCGTCAAAAATTTGAGAAGAAGATAGCTTTCTATACAAAATGAATCGTTGATATCATGTAAATTTGCACCCTTTGAAACAAGCATTAAACTTGTGGATCATAAAATTACGTTATGTTAGATAAACTCGATGCGATAAAGGCAAAATTTGATAACCTCGGAGTTGCGCTCACCAATCCTGAAATAGTTAGCGATAACAAGAAGTTCAGCGCCATGAGTAAAGAATATCGCAGTTTGGGAAAAATTGTAGATGCCAGAAATGCGTACGTAAAATTACTTGAAGACATTGAATTCAATAAAGAAGTATTGTACTCTGATGATGAAGAGATGAGAGAGATGGCAAAATTGGAATTACCGGCATTAGAGGAAAAGCATGATAAACTGGAAAAAGAAATCAGAAACATGTTGATTCCCAAAGATCCTTATGATGAAAAAAATGCAATTCTTGAAATCAGAGCAGGTACCGGTGGAGATGAAGCTTCTTTGTTTGCAGGAAATTTGCTAAGAATGTATTTGAAGTATTGCGAGAAGAAGGGCTGGAAAACAATAATCTTAAGTGAAAGCGAAGGTACTGTTGGTGGATATAAGGAGGTGCAAGTTGAGGTTAATGGCGACGATGTATATGGAATCATGAAATTCGAAAGTGGCGTTCATCGTGTTCAGCGTGTACCCGACACCGAAAGTAGTGGTCGTGTTCACACCAGCGCAGCTACAGTAGCGGTAATGCCACAAGCAGATGAAGTTGATTTTGAATTGAAAGAAAGTGATGTTAAGATGGAGACGGCAAGAAGTGGTGGTGCCGGAGGACAGAATGTAAACAAAGTAGAAACTAAAGTATTCCTAACACACAAACCTACAGGAATTGTAGTGGTTTGTCAAACAGAAAGAAGTCAGCTAGGCAACAGAGAAAAAGCGATGGAAATGCTTAGGACTAAATTATATGATGAAGAAGTTCGTAAAGCTGAGGAGGCCATTGCACACAAAAGAAAAAGTTTGGTGAGTACCGGCGACAGAAGTGCAAAGATCAGAACTTATAATTACCCTCAAGGGAGAGTTACCGATCATCGTATAGGGCTTACCGTTTATAATTTAGATACGGTGATGAATGGAGAAATTCAGGAATTTATAGATGCGTTGCAATTTGCAGAAAATGCAGAAAAATTAACTACACAGCAATAAAATTATTCATTGGCAACCAACAGCAATAGAAGATTGTTTTTTAAAAGAGACGGCTATGGCAATAAAGCTGATATGAGCTTTATTGAACATCTGGAAGCATTGCGTTGGCATATCGTTCGAGCAGGATTGGTTTGGATAGCTGTTGCAATTGCTTTGTTTATCAAAATTGATTGGATTTTTGATCATATCATCTTTGCACCTGCAGAATCAGACTTCATCACATACAGCGGACTTTGTAATCTTAGTCATTATCTACATTTAGGCGATTCACTTTGTATGCCTCCTGTAAACATACAATTACAGGGTAACACAGTAAGCGGCCCTTTTATGTCGGCGATTTCAATTGCAATGATTGGAGGGTTAATCGTTGCGTTTCCCTATTTGTTTTGGGAGCTCTGGAAATTTATTAAACCTGCTTTATCCAAAAAAGAACTGCAATATTCAAGAGGGGGTATCTTTTGGGTTTCGCTTTGTTTTTTTCTGGGGGCATTATTTGGGTATTTTTTATTGGCTCCTTTTACCTTTAATTTTCTTGCCAATTTCACTTTAGGAACGAAAGGCGCATATCGTTATATGCCAACGCTAGATGATTACATTGATACCTTAAACAATATCATTTTAGGATGTGGCTTATCCTTTGAACTGCCTATTTTAGCTTATGTTTTAGCAAAAATAGGATTGATCACTTCTGACTTTTTAAAGAAATATCGCAAATACGCATTTATCATCATCTTAATCGTTGCTGCTATCATTACACCTTCTCCTGATTGGACAAGTCAGGTAATAGTTGCGGTACCCTTGTTGTTGCTTTATGAAATCAGTATTTTTATTGCAGCAAGAGTTGATAAGGATAAGGAAAAGAAAGAAAAGGAATGGAGTTAGAGTTGGTTGATTGGTTGAGAAGTTGATTAGTAAATTTTGATAAATAACTTTGCGAAACATAGCGACTTAATGTCTTTGCGGCAATAAATCATATGGCCTATTGTTTAGTTTTTCACTTTTAAATTTTTACTTTACCATGAATACATTTGATTTAACAAAACCCATCGCAATTGGCTCCGACCATGCGGGTATTGAATACAAAGAGAAATTAAAGTCCTTTCTTGCTTCTAAAAATAGGTCTTGCAAAGACTTTGGTACACATGATTCCTCTTCTGTTGATTATCCCGACTATGCCCATCCTGTTGCAATTGAAGTAGAAAGTGGCTATGCTTCTTTTGGTATTTTAATTTGCGGAAGCGCGAATGGTGTAGCAATTACCGCCAATAAACATCAAGGAATAAGAGCAGCATTATGTTGGAATAAAGAAATCGCAGCTCTAGCAAGACAACATAACAATGCTAATATCATTTGTCTGCCTGCAAGATTCATAAGCGAAGCAGATGCCGAAGAGATGGTTACAGTGTTTATGGAAACAGCTTTCGAAGGGGGGCGTCACCAAAATAGAGTTGATAAAATATCTTGTAAATAAAGTCGACTTATAAACGAAATGTTTTTTATGAAAAAACTTACTGTTATTGTTTTTTTGATTTCAATTCAGATTTCAGGATTTGCACAAATAAATCCTGCAGCCAAATATGCTTCAATCGTTTCTGCAACGGCACTAAAAAAACACCTCACCATTATTGCAAGTGACTCATTTGAAGGAAGAGAAACAGGAACAGAAGGGCAAAGAAAAGCGGCTGAATATATTGAAAATCATTTCAAATCACTTGAGCTCCAACAAGCGCCTGCTTTAAACGGGTATCAGCAATTTTTCCCAATAAAACAAGATTCTATTATAGAAGTGGCTTTATTGGTTAATAATGAAAAATCAATTTGGGGTGTCGATTTTATCTCCCCGGTAAATGCAAATCAAATCAATTCTTTCAAAGCAGAAAAAATTGTATTTGCAGGTTATGGTATTGACGATGAATTGTATAGCGACTATACCCATCTAGATGTAAAAAATAAAGTCGTCATTTTTTACAAAGGTGAGCCAAAGAAAAATGATAAATACATCGTTTCTGTTAATGGTAAAAGTTCTGTTTGGTCTGATGGAACAAATGGCTTGATAAAAAAATTAGAAACTGCTAAAGAGAAAGGAGCAATAGGTGCTTTAATCATTGATGCGAAACAATCTATTTTCACACAACAATCTATAAAAAGAAGCAAAAAGGCAAGTGTATTTAACCCAAGTCAAGATGCTGAAGCAAACAGACTAAATTTAATTTTGATTTCACATGCTTATGCTAAAAGAATGATTGGATTAGATTTTGAAAACATCAATTCAATTGCAAGTAAAAGCGGATTGCTGAATGGATTTGAAATCTCTTTGCCACTCGACATTTCTTACAATTACAATAAATATTCGGATGTGGTTAACGCATCCAATGTGATTGGTATAATCGAAGGCACAGATAAAAAAGATGAATACGTTTTTCTGACAGCACATTACGATCATTTAGGAAAACAAAATGGGGTTATTTATAATGGCGCAGATGATGATGGTAGTGGCACCTGTGCTGTATTACAAATGGCTACCGCTTTTGCAAAAGCCAAACAGGAAGGAAAGGGGCCAAGAAGAACAATTGTATTCATGACCGTTAGTGGAGAAGAAAAGGGATTATGGGGTAGTGAGTTTTATTCCAACAATCCCGTATTCCCATTAGAAAAAACTTCGGTTGATTTAAATACGGATATGATTGGCAGAATTGACACAGAAAGGAAAACTGCAGACAGCTTGAATTATGTTTATGTTGTTGGGCATGATAAAATAAGCTCTGAATTACCTTTGATCAACGAAGCTGCAAATAACAAATCAACCCGATTGGTTTTGGATTATAAGTTTGACGACCCTAATGATCCAGAGAGAATTTATTACCGTAGCGACCATTATAATTTTGCGCGTAAAGGAGTTCCTGTATTGTTTTTCTATGATGGCATGCTGCTTGCCGACTATCACCAACCTACAGACGATGTTGAATTGATCAACTGGCCATTATATGAGAAGAGAGCTCAGATGATTTTCTATACTGCCTGGGAAATGGCTAATAGAAATGATATGCTTAAGAGAGATAAGCCATTGCCGGAAGGAAGCAGATAAGTTAATAGGTTTCAAAGGGATTGAGATTGTTTTGTGGTTTGTTGTTTGTGGTTCTGCAAATTTTCAAATCACGAAATCAACTAATCAATCAATCAACTAATTAGTATTGCCGCAAAGTCGCAAAGTTTCACAAAGTTTTAAATTGAATCAACTTATTAAACCAATTCAACTCATTGAACCTTTTGAACTAAACCCACACCAACCCAATCAACCTATTCAACTAATCAAACCTATTCAACATGCGAAGCGCCTACCATCCCAACACCCATGCAAAAATCAATGGAGCTACTATTGTTGCATCACTCTCAACAATAAACTTTGGAGTATTTACATCTAATTTACCCCAAGTAATTTTTTCGTTAGGCACAGCGCCTGAATAGGAACCATAAGAAGTTGTAGAATCACTAATCTGACAGAAATAACTCCAGAATGGAACATCATGCCATTCTAAATCCTGATACATCATCGGGACAACACAAATTGGAAAATCTCCTGCAATACCTCCTCCGATTTGAAAAAATCCTACTCCTTTACCTGAAGAATTATTTCTGTACCATTCTGATAACCAAACCATGTATTCAATACCGCTCTTCATGGTTGATGCCTTCATTTCATTTTTTATAACATAAGAAGCGAAAATGTTTCCCATCGTACTGTCTTCCCAACCTGGAACTACAATCGGAATATTTTTTTCAGCAGCCGCTAACATCCAACTGTTTTTAGGGTCGATCTCATAATACTGCTCTAAAACTCCGCTTAATAACATTTTGTACATAAACTCGTGTGGAAAATAACGCTCACCTTTTTCGTCGGCTTCTTTCCATAATTTATGAATATGCTGTTGCAATCTTCTGAATGCTTCTTCTTCTGGTATACATGTATCCGTTACTCTATTGAAATGATTCTCTAATAAATCCCATTCGTCTTGCGGACTTAAATCACGGTAATTAGGCACTCTTTTATAATGTGAATGTGCAACCAGATTCATGATATCTTCTTCCAAATTGGCACCGGTGCAACTAATGATCGCTACTTTGTCTTGACGAATCATTTCAGCAAAACTCAATCCCAACTCTGCAGTACTCATAGCGCCAGCAAGTGTAACCATCATTTTGCCACCTTCCATCAAATGCAATTCATATCCTTTTGCAGCATCCATTAAAGCAGCTGCATTAAAATGACGGTAGTGATGTTGAATGTATTGAGATACTGACCCTTTTTGCATATAATAAAATTTTAGAGAGCAAAATTAAGGTTTTTTTAGTTTCCTCAGGGTCTCCGGACTCCCTGAAAAACAAAATGGGATGACATTGCTGTCACCCCACTCTATTAATTTTATTTGATTAATTATTTAATCGGCTTGATCTCGTCAATCAAATTCTTAGCGCCACCTAATTTGTCGATGCACCATAATACATATCGAACATCCACACAAATTGTACGATTTAAATCTTTATCAAAAGCAATCTTATGACTTAACGCTTCATAATTGCCATCAAATGCCAATCCAATTAAATTGCCATTACCATCTATAACAGGACTTCCACTGTTACCCCCTGTAATATCGTTAGTAGTGATAAAAGCAACAACCAAATCATTTCTGCTTTTATCTATGTACTGTCCAAAATCTTTTTTCTTAATCAACTCCACTTCCTTAGAAGGTAAATCAAATTCATAATCACCAGGCACATATTTTTCCATGATACCCTTTGCAGTAGTAACATAATCGCAGAACAATGCATCCTTAGGCTTATAGCTTTTTACATTTCCAAAACTTACTCTCATACTAAAGTTGGCGTCTGGATACATTTTTGAAGCTGCTACAGGATTTCTCTCCATTATACCCTTAAGGTAACTTCTTCCCAACTCATTGTTTTTGTTTACAAAAGCAGTGTATATAGAAGCATAATTTGCGTTATAGTTTTTTAATATAGAAGATGCAAATTCAAATGCAGGATCATCTTGAAGAGCAGAGACAGTAGGTTTCATAACGAAATCATGCCATGCTTCGCAATTCAAAATCATTGTTTTAGCAAACACATCAGTTGCCCACTTTTTATAGGTGAACTCCTCTTGTAAATCGCCGTAAACAGATAATTTTTCAAAAGTACCTTTTGGATGTTGAGACTTTTCGATATCTGAATAGAATGATTTAGCAACTGCTGCTAAAATATTTTTATCACTTGGAATATCTTCATTTTTAATGAAACTTTTCCTTGCGGCATCTGCAGCATCAATTGCTTTTTTTATCTCTTCAGGTGTTGCACCTTGTTTGGTTAATACTTGTTCGAGCGTAATTAATGAAGAGGCGAATGAACATAATGGTGAACCAAGTATTCCTTCTCTCAGATATTGACGATGCTTACTGTATGGTGTCCACGAGGCATAGTTTTTTTCATAATCTGTAAAAATATTTTCATACTCTGATTTACCTTTTGCCCAAACTGAAAAATCTTTTTCGAATTGTTGCTTTTGTCCGTATGTGTTAAACTTAATTAACTGCTTGGTTTCTCCGTCAAAAAACTTCCAATAATTTGCAATACCAGCATAATCAGAAGCTAATTTCAATTTAACTGCAGGATCTTTAATCATTTGCTCATGCATGTATTTCAAACGCATATCTCTCAATGCAACTAACGCTGGATTCTCCACTTCGTTTTTCAATTTTACACCATAACTGGTTTCGTAACGATTGGTTCCGCCAGGATATCCATAAATCATAGCGTAATCGCCATCTTTAATTCCTTTGATGCTAACCGGTAAAAAATGTTTAGGTTTCAAAGGAACATTTTCTTTACTGTATTCCGTTGGCTTGCCATCCTTTGATGCATAAACTCTAAAGATAGAAAAGTCACCAGTGTGACGAGGCCATTCCCAATTATCAGTATCGCCACCAAATTTTCCTATACTTTCAGGAGGAGTACCCACCAAACGGACATCCTTGTATGTCTTATATACATACATGATGTATTGATTGTCTTTAAACATGCTGTAGATTCTTCCAGCGATTCCGTTTTCTTTATCTGCAACTTTATCAGTAATACTTTTATATACTTCTGTTATTTTCTTTACTCTATCATTCCACGATAATCCTTTTAATCCAGCTTCCACTTCTGCTGTTACATCAACAATTTTATCTAAAAACTGAACAGTTAATTCAGATTTGATTTCCTGATCTTTATTGTAAGCATAAAAACCATCTCTCAAATAATTATTCTGAACACTACTTGCAGATGCAATTGCTTCATATCCGCAATGGTGATTGGTAAAAATCAATCCTTGATCACTAACAATCTCACCCGTACAACCTCTTCCAAAAATGATGATTGCATCCTTTAAAGAAGATTTATTAATGGAATACAACTGCTCTTTGGTAAGTTTCAAACCTCTTTTTACCATGTCGTTGTAAACTTGTTTACCCAATAACATAGGCAACCACATTCCCTCATCGGCTTTAGTGGTCAACATACTCACTATCAGAAATAGCGACAGAAATAATTTTTTCATTTTTTTGCTTTTTATTTTAGGCGACAAACCTAACCAATTTTAATAATATTCTGTTGTAAGATTTTAAAGATTTTTAAATAGATATTAAATTAATTAACCTATATAAGCATCTAGTTTACTTTTAATTATAATTAAATTTGTGAGAATGTCTTTTAAGAAGTCAATAATTTTATATTTGCCTACATTTTAATTATCCTGTAGATGGCCATTTTTGATCTAAAACTTCCAAAAACTATTGCGAGGGCTTTGAACCTTCCGGTGAGGGATGCCCGTCGTCAACAGGTAAGAGTATTAAAAAAGTTACTTAAAAAAGCAAGATTCACACAATTTGGACAGAAGTTCATGTTTGATGAGATTTTATTCAGCAAACATCCCGGTAAAAAATTCCAGCAACTGGTTCCAACTTACAATTACGATAAGATTTATAAGGAGTGGTGGTATAAAACTTTGGACGGTACTCCAGATGTTTGCTGGCCTGGGGTAATCAAATTTTTTGCATTGAGTAGCGGAACCAGCGAGGCTGCAAGTAAATATATTCCGGTAACAAAAGAATTAATCAGAAGCAATACAATAACAAGCTTCAGGCAATTGTTGAGTTTAACACGTTATGAAAACGTATCTAAAAATGCAATTGGTAAGGGTTGGCTCATGCTCGGAGGGAGTACACAACTGCAAAAAGGAGCCACTTATTATGCTGGCGATTTGAGTGGCATCCAACAAAAAAACATTCCATTTTGGTTTCAGGGATTAGGATTGTACAAACCGGGTAAAAAAATTGCAAAGGAAAAAGATTGGACAAAAAAAATTGAGGAGATTGTTGAAAATGCTCCAAATTGGGATATCGGTTTTATTGTTGGGGTTCCTGCCTGGTTACAAATATGTCTTGAAAAAATAATTGAACGTTATCAATTGAATCATATCCATGAGATTTGGCCCAACTTGTCATTTTATGTGCATGGAGGTGTGGCAATGGAGCCGTATAAAAAAGGATTTGAAAAATTATTGGGCAAACCTATTACCTATATCGAGACTTACCTCGCTAGCGAAGGATTTTTAGCTTATCAAAACAGGCAGGACACCAGAGGTATGCATTTGGCTTTGAATAACAATATCTTTTTTGAATTTGTTCCTTTTGATGATAAAAATTTTGATGCGGATGGCAACATGGTTGATGAGCCAGAAGCATACATGATTCATGAAATAGAAGAAAACAAAGACTATGCAATTCTCATCAGTACCAATGCAGGCGCCTGGAGATATGCTATAGGCGATACTGTTAGATTATTTGACAAAGAACGAAACGAAATTGTGATTACAGGTAGAACCAAACATTTTTTAAGTTTGGTAGGAGAGCATTTGAGTGTTGACAATATGAACAAAGTCATTGAGTTGGCATCAAATCAATTAAACATCATCATTCCTGAGTTTACTGTTGCTGGTATTCCAGATGGTAACTTTTTTGGTCACCAATGGTATGTAGCATGTAATGATCAAGCTGATGAGAATGATTTGGCAAAATTGATTGATGAAAAATTAAAAGAACTGAATGATGATTATGAAGTGGAGAGAAAACATGCATTAAAATCTGTTAGGGTAAAAATCCTCCCCGAGCACGTGTTTCTCGACTTCATGAACCATAAAGGAAAAGTTGGAGGTCAACATAAATTTCCTCGTGTTTTAAAAGGCAAAATGCTTGAAGACTGGAAAAATTTTCTGAATTCAAATTATCAATCTTAACTTTTATTATTTCTCTGTATGACAGATGCCATCATCACGGGTTTGATACTCGGCTTAGCGCTTGCGCTTTCTGTTGGACCTGTTGTATTTACTATAATCAAGCTTCGACTCAACTATAGTTTGTCAAGTGCTTTTTACTTTGTTTCTGGAGTTTGGATTAGTGATTTGTTATGGATAATTACTTCCAATTTTTTTGGAGGATTACTGAGCGAACTTATTGTTTTCAAAAAAGAAATTGGTATCGGCGGAGGGATCTTTTTAATAGGTCTCGGATTGTTTTATCTCTTAATTAAAAAATATCATCGGTCAGATGATATTGAAAATGGCGTTAGAATATCAGGAACAACACATCTTAAATTATTTTTAACTGGCTTTATCATCAATACTTTAAACCCTGGAGTGATTGCATTGTGGTTCGCAGCTACTACCAAATCATTGTCAAACAACTTCGAAGAAAGAATTGTCATTTTTTCAATTTGCATTGCAATTAATATTTGTGCAGATTTTCTAAAAATCAAATTGGCTGGAAAACTGAAAAATAAACTCAATGAAAAAAACATTAGTATCGTCAATAAAATTTCCGGATTGCTTTATGCAGCTTTTGGAATTTTACTATTGATAACTTCATTGTTTAAATATTGATTTTTTATACAGATAATTTTTTATTTTACATGCATATTTTTTTTGATGAAGAATAACAAATCAAAAAACTCTATTTGGGGAATAGTAAAAAAAGTATTTCTTTTTCTACTGATTAGTCATCTCGCTTATATTTTATTATGCAAGTGGATTGA
>JAIXWH010000088.1 GCA_027484165.1 Chitinophagaceae bacterium
AATAATATTGATGTGAAACTGACATCAACAGAAAGAGTAGGTGTTCATCAATATCACTTTAATAATGCTAAAGAAAAGTTTGTAATTCTTGATTTGAAGCATCGTGATGAAGTGATATCGTCGTCTATAAAAATAGAAGATGATTATACCGTAAGTGGACTGAGAAGAAGTAAGGCATGGGCAAATGATCAACATGTTTTTTTTGTACTGAAGTTTTCTGCACCCATTTTTAAATATGGGATCTGGTTAAATGATTCTCTCACAAAAGTTAATATGCAATCCATTTCTACCGGAAAAAATATTAAAGCTTATTTTAAGTTCGATAAATTATTCAATAATGATTTGATTATAAAAGTGGCTATTTCATCAGTTAGTGTAGCAGGAGCAAAAAAGAATTTGGAGAAAGAAGCTGCTCATCTTGAATTCAATCAAATTCTTACTAAGGCAAAACAAAAATGGAATGAAGAGCTAGCCCGGATTGAAGTCAAATCGAAAAACACAGAAAAACTAAAAGTATTTTATACTGCATTGTATCATACTGCAATTGTGCCCAATATCAATATGGATGTTGATAGTAACTATCGAGGTATGGATCATCAAATTCATAAAGCAAATGATTTTGATTATTATTCTGTGTTCTCATTGTGGGATACCTATCGCGCAGCACATCCACTTTATAGCATGATTGATAAAAAAAGAACTCTTGATTATGTTAAGACATTTTTAGCGCAATATCAACAGGGGGGAAGATTACCCGTATGGGAACTGACTTCTTGCGAAACGGATTGTATGATTGGTTATCATAGTGTTCCAGTGATTCTTGATGCTTTTCAAAAGGGGATTACAAATTTTGATAAGCAATTGGCTTTGGAAGCGATGATTAAATCTGCTAACTGGAATCATTTGGGATTACCCGCATTTAATTCAAAAGGTCTAATAAATGTTGAAGACGAGCATGAAAGTATCAGTAAAACTTTAGAATATGCTTATGATGATTATTGTATCGGATATTTTGCAAATTTGATTGGGCAATATGATACGGCTAAATACTATTTCAATAAAGCATGTTATTACAAAAATATTTTTGATCCGGCATCAGGTTTTATGAGGCCTCGAAAAAATGGCAATTGGATATCTCCGTTTGATCCAAAAGAAGTGAATAATCATTTTACAGAAGCCAATAGCTGGCAGTATTCCTTTTATTTTCCTCAGGATGTGAATGGATATATAGATATGATTGGAGGAAAAGATAAATTAGAAAATAAATTGGATCAGTTATTTAATGAAAGTTCTCAAACTACAGGAAGAGAACAAAGTGATATTACGGGTTTGATTGGTCAATATGCTCATGGCAATGAACCAAGCCACCATATTGCTTATTTATATGATTACACTAACAGTCAACATAAAACGCAGTACATGGTAAATAAAATCATGAATGAATTTTATTCTAATCAGCCCGATGGTTTGATAGGGAATGAAGACTGCGGACAAATGAGCGCATGGTATGTTTTTAGTGCATTAGGATTTTATCCTGTAAATCCGAGTAATAATAAATTTATTTTGGGCAGTCCTCAATTTGATTATGCAAAAATTAATCTTGATAATGGGAATTCATTTGTGATAAATGGAAAAAATAAAAACGAAAAGAATTTTTACATTAAATCAGTAGGAATTAAATATAAAAATCAAAATGAAATTTCAGTTTGGAACAATCCAAGTATTGATTATAGTTTGTTTGAAAAGATTGATTGTATCAATTTTGAAATGGATAAAAATCCAACTCATTGTTTAAATCAAGAAATAAATGAACGCTCGATTTCAAAATTATTATCATCGAATTTGATTCTGAATCCAGTTATTTATTCAAATGGGATGTCGTTTATTGATTCGCAGCAAATTTCTATAAGTAGCAATCAGAAAAATGTAAACTATTATTATACGCTAGATGGGTCATTGCCAACTAATTCTTCTTTTTTGTATAAAGGTTCGTTTGTTATAGATTCTTCTGTAATTCTTAATGCTATTGCACTAGATGAAAAAGGTAACAAGAGTTTTGTAACAACCGCTTTATTTAAAAAGTTATCTCATGTTTGGGATATTGCATCTAATACAAAATATATGAAATCGTATGATGGAGGAGGTGAATTAGGATTAATTGATGAGATTCATGGAACAACCAATTGGAGGATGGGTAATTGGCAAGGATACCAGAATGATAATCTTGATGTAGTTGTTGATATTAAAGAAAGCAAAAGTATTTCAGAAGTAAATATTTCATTTTTACAAGACACACGGTCATGGGTGATTATGCCTAAGGGTGTTACAGTGGAAGTTTCCAATGATGGCAAAAATTTCACTAAAATTTACGAAGACAGTAATTATGTTGATGCCAAAGATTACGAAGTACAAATTAAAAATGTGAAAGCGAATTTTCAATCACAAAATGTTAGGTATGTTAGAGTAGTTGCAACTCAATATGGTAAATTGCCTGAATGGCATCAGGGATATGGAGGGGACTCAATCATTTTTGTAGATGAAATTGAAATAAAATAACAAAGGTTAATTTAAATAAAAAAGCGGGGGTATTAATACCGCCGCTTTTTTATTGATTATTTTATCTGAAACTATTTGTCCTTTAAATGGCTTTTCTTTTTGCTGTATACAAAATAGATAATTAATCCAATCGCTAGCCATGCAAATAATCTTAACCAATTCGTCCATCCTAATCCAAATATCATTGCTGCACAAACGATAATCCCTAAAATAGGAACAAGTGGCACTAATGGAGTTTTGAACTGTCTGTGTAAATCAGGATCAGTTTTTCTTAAAATAATTACTGCAGCACAAACTAATATGAATGCAAATAAAGTTCCAATACTTGTCATGTCACCAACAATATCTCCTGGAACAAATGCTGCAAATGCTCCAACAAGAATAAGGATAATTAAATTGGCTTTATAAGGAGTTTTAAATTTTGGATGTAGTTCGCTTATGGCAGCAGGTAATAAACCATCTTTACTCATTGAGTAAAAAACACGACTTTGTCCTAATAGCATTACCAATATTACAGAAGAGAATCCCGCAAGAATAGCTACAGTAACCAATTTGCCTAACCATTGATAACCTGGCATATAGGTGTTGATGGCTGCAACAACAGAAGCCTCTCTTCCGTCTGTTCTGAAAAATTCGACTGGAGCTAGGCCTGTTAAAACGTGTGCAAATAAAATGTACAAAACAGTACATACTGCTAATGAACCCAAAATGCCAATAGGCATTGCGGTCTTTGGATTTTTTGTTTCCTGAGCTGCCGTACTTACGGCATCAAAGCCAATGAATGCAAAAAATACTACACCTGCAGCACCCAGTACTCCTAGTATGCCGCCAAAATTATGTTCTATCCCTTGATTGTCGGTGTAAATAGAAGGCTCTGGTATGTATGGCTCAAGATTAGAGCTTTGAACAAATCCCCAACCCAATATGATGATTAAAACTACAATTGAAACTTTCGTAATAACAATCAAGCCATTTACAAAAGCAGATTCCTGAGTTCCTTTGATAAGAAGTAAACTTAGTAAGGTTACAATGCCTAATGCGGGAAGATTAATGATTCCGGTATGAACTACTCCCATTGCATCAGGAATGGAGTGCTCAAAAGGAGAATGGCACCATTCGTATGCAATAGCTTTCACGTGAAATACTTGAACCAATAAATTATTCAAATATTCACTCCATGCAATACCTACAGTTGCTGCTCCAACTGCATATTCTAAAATCAAGTCCCACCCAATAATCCATGCTAATAATTCTCCCATTGTGGCATACGTATATGTATATGCGCTTCCTGAAATGGGTATCGATGAAGAGAGTTCGGCATAACATAATCCTGCTAAGGCACAGCCAATAGCTGCCACAATAAATCCTAAAGTAACTGAAGGTCCGGCATTTTGTGCAGCAGCAGCAGCAGTTCTTACAAATAATCCAGCTCCAATGATGGCGCCAATTCCAAGTGCAACTAATGAGCCTGCACTTAATGTTCTCTTCATTCCTTTTTCTGAATCAGATGCCTCACTCAAAAGTGCCTGCATAGGTTTCTTTGTAAATAATCCCATATTGAATAAAATTTGGTTTTAAATAAAGATGAAAATAATAAATTATTCTATTAATCAGCAAAACAATTATTAACTAATGAGAATAAATGATAAATTAAATATTCTAAGGCAATTGATTCACTATTAAATATTATATTGCAAAATCATTATTCTATTATGCAATCAAACGAAATAAAGTCAACCCATACCAACCGACTTACAACTTATATTGTCATAGCTATGTTGATGGGTATTTTGATAGGCTATTTTATAAATACAAATGCATCACCTGAATTCATAAAGTCTTTTTCACCAAAAATAAAACTACTAGCGACCATTTTTTTAAGGATGGTTCAAATGATTATCGCTCCGTTAGTTTTTTCAACCCTGGTTGTTGGTATTGCAAAGCTGGGCGATTTGAAAGCTGTTGGAAGAGTGGGAGGAAAAGCAATGATCTGGTTTATATCGGCATCATTAATTAGTTTAACGCTTGGATTGATTTTAGTAACAATTACCAAACCAGGTGTTGGAGTGAATATCGCAAATGCTGATCTAGAAGGCGCCAAAGATTTGATGGGTAAGACAAAAGAATTTTCACTGGATAAATTTATTGAACACGTTTTTCCAAGAAGTGTGATAGAGGCAATGGCTTCGAACGAAATTTTACAATTAGTAGTGTTTTCTATTTTCTTTGGTGTTGCTCTTACAGCAATTGGTAAAAAAGGTGAATCTATAATTAATGCGTTAGATTCATTAACACATGTGATTTTGAAAATGGTTTCTTACGTTATGAATTTTGCACCAGTGGGTGTTTTTGGTGCAATGGCAGGAGTGATAGCTTTAAAGGGTATTGGAATTTTGAAAACATATGCATACTACATTGGCTCTTTTTATCTAGGATTAGGGGTGCTTTGGATCATCTTACTTTTTGTAGGATACTTGATTTTGAAAAATAGATTGAAGGTTTTACTAAAGCGATTATACAGTCCAATGGCTATTGCATTTAATACAGCAAGCAGCGAAGCTGTTTTCCCAAAATTAGTGGAGGAAATGGAACGATTTGGATGCAATAATAAAATTGTTTCTTTCACTTTGCCTTTAGGTTACTCTTTTAATTTAGATGGCAGTATGATGTATATGACTTTTGCAAGTATGTTTATTGCACAAGCATATAATATTACTTCTATTACAGGTGATATAGGAACGCAAATAGCTATGTTGCTTGTGTTCATGCTAACCAGTAAGGGAATTGCCGGGGTTCCGCGCGCTTCATTGGTAGTTGTATTAGCAACCGGAAGTATGTTTGGAATACCACCAGAAGGGATAGGATTGATTTTGGCAATTGATACTTTCTGCGACATGGGTAGGAGCATGACTAACGTTTTAGGGAATGCACTTGCAACCGCTGCCGTTAGTAAGTGGGAAGGAGAGTTGGAGGGGGGTTAGTTGATTTGTTGATTGGTTTTAAAAAGTTCAAAAGGTTTGGTAGGTTCAATAAGTTCAATAGTCATTTTTTATAGAATATGTCAACCTTTTAAACCTATTGAACATTTTGAACCTACTAATCCTACCAAACCTCTGAAACTTTTTAAATATATTTTAAACAAAAAGAATTTATGCTTCATTCAATATTATTAGATTTTCATTGGACTAACTTGATTCAGCCTCAATGGTATATTGAGAATGGTGGATTGTGGTTTATATTATTGGTCGTATTTGCGGAAACGGGTTTGTTTGCAGGATTCTTTTTGCCAGGAGATTC
>JAIXWH010000027.1 GCA_027484165.1 Chitinophagaceae bacterium
ATGGCTGTCCAGAACCACCATTTTTTAAACAATAACTTTTTATCTTCTTCATGTTCTTTTCCTTCTGGTTTCATGAAACTCACTGCAAATACTGGATTGAAAATAAAAGCAACAATTAAAGAGGCTGCTAAAGTCAGAATCAACATTGTAGGTAAATAAATCATGAACTTACCAATGATACCTTTCCAGAATAATAAGGGGAAGAAGGGAGCGAGGGTAGTAGCTGTTCCTGCAAGTACAGGAATGAAAACTTCTCCCGCAGCTTCTTTAGCACTTTTAATGATTTTTATTTTTCCGTTGTTGTAAATACGATGCGTGTTTTCAATCACCACAATCGCATCATCTACAATAATTCCCAATCCAAACAACAAGGCAAAAAGTACAATAAAATTAAGGGTTACCGGAGTTCCAACTATTGAATCTGCAATCGGTAAAAACAAGAAGGCAACGAATACGCTTAGGGGCACACTTAATGCAACAAAGAAGGCGTTGGTAACTCCCATGAAAAACATCAAGACTATCAATACCAAAATAAATCCAATGATGATGGTATTTACCAAATCATTGAATGAAGTTGCAGTTGCTTTACTTTGGTCACCGGTAATCACTACTTTTAAACTTGGAGGTAATTCTTCATTGGCCTGCATCTTAGCTACAATGTCTTTGATTTTTCCTGCAGCATTGATTAAGTTTTCACCTGCTCTTTTAATGATGTTTATAGTAACCACATTTTTACCGTCTAAACGTGCGTAACTTTCTTTTTGTTTGATGGTGTCTTTCAACTCTGCAATATCTCTTAGGTAAACGGTAGAACCTTGAGCGCTACTTCTTACAACAATATTCTGCAAATCATTTACACTGTTAAACTGACCTTTAACTTTTAAGGTTCTTCTCATGTCGCCCACTTCAATCAATCCACCAGTGATATCATTATTTTCTCTGGAGATAGCATTTTCAATATCCATGAAACTGACACGAGCAGCCTGCATTTTGTATGGATCTACATTTACTTGAATTTCTCTTTCAGGTGCACCTACGATTTCAGCACGGGTAATTTCAGGTAACTCTTCAAACTTATCCTGAAGTTTATCAGCAAACTGTTTTAATTTGATACCATCATAATCACCACTCACATTCACAAACATAATCGGCATTTCACTGAACGCAAATTCCTGTACATTAGGTTGCTGGGTTAGGTTGTTAGGCAAATCAGACTGAGCTTTATCAATTGCATCCTTTACTTTTTGTTTTGCCAATTCTGTTTTTACATCTGTATCAAATTCCACAACAATCAAACTGTAATCGGTTTGAGAAGTGCTGGTTATTTTTTTAACCTTAGCACCGCTGATTCCTTTCAGTTGTTTTTCGATGGGTCGTGTTACTAGGTTTTCAATGTCTTTAGGAGAATTTCCCACATACACAGTAGTCACACTGATGGTAGGAACCACGATATCTGGAAACTGTTCCTTAGGAAGGGTATTGAATTTATACAAGCCAAAAGCACTGATCAAAATCGCAATAATGTATACAGCAGTTCTGTTATCAACGGCCCAGCTAGTAGGCTTGAATTCTTTTATTTTATCTATAATGTTCATCTCTAAAATTTATATATAACAACTAATATGCTAAAGTTAAAAAGTATAAAGGTTTATTATTGTATAGTAACCATCTGTCCTTCATACAAATTTTGATAACCTGCAGTGATTAATTTTTCTCCTCCTGTCAAACCTGATTTTACTTCTACTAAATCAGCGTAAATGCTTCCCAAAACAACAATCTTTCTGGTAGCAACCATTTTGTTGTTTTTGTTTTCCATTACATAAACGTATTTATTGTTCTCATCGCTTTGAATCGTGTTTACTGGAATAACAACCGCTTTATCTGTAGCGTAGTCCAAAATCTTCATGATTACAGACTGATTAGGCTTTAAAACATTATCGGTAGGAATTATTGCTTCAGCAACAAAACCTCTTTGTGAATTTTCGATGGTTTGTCCGATTAATGAAATAGATGTGTTTATTGTTTTATTTGCATCTTTAATATCTACAATAACAGGAGTTCCTTTTTTTACATTAGTTAAATAATTTTCAGGCACATTTGCCACCACTTTAAGTTTGCTTGTATTTACAATTTTGATTTGTCCCATACCCGAAAACAATTCGCCTACTTTTACCATAACAGTTTCAGCAACTCCATCTACATCGCTGTAAACAGAAGCTGTATTTAATTGCTCTGAAGCAATTTTTGTTTGTTCCTCAGCTGACTTCAATTGATTTTGTAAAGCCTCAACATTCGTTTTTGCGCTGATGAGTTGCACTTCAGTTCCAATTCCTTTTTGCCATAAATTATTCTGACGATCGTAAATATTTTTTGCATAATTCAATTGAGTTTTAATTCCTTCTAATTGTTGACGTGCAGCAGTATACGCCTGACGTAAAATGACCTCATCTAATTTTAATAATAACTGTCCCTTTTTTACCACATCACCTTCTTTAATAAAAATAGCTTTCACCTGACCGCCCATACCACGGGGAGTGATGTACGAAATATTTTCTGCATCCAATTTTCCTCGTAAGTCGATAAAGTGTTGAAACTTCTGTATCGACACATCAGAAACTGCTACCAGTTTTAATTTTGAATTGTCTGAAGCTCCAGAATCTGCAAGACTTATCTCGCTTTGTAGTGCTTTGATTTCTTCATCCAATTTGTTTTTTTGCGCTATCAATTTTGATAATTGATCTTTTTTATTTTTCACACTATTGTTTCCCTGATCTTTATTATTGCATGAAAACAGAAATAAGGAAATAGATAAAATGAGTGTTGAAATAAATCTTACTTGTTGCATATGTTGTGTTTTGATATTTTAAAAATTTATTGAAGCGTTCCGGTTGCTTTTAAGTAATCTATTTTAGAAATGATGGCATCATATAAAGCTCCATAATAGTTGTTTTGAGATAATTTTAATTCTGTCTGTGAGTTATAGATTTCCATGTTACTTCCTAATCCTTGTTCGTACTTGAACTTTGTTGAATTGTAAACTCCTTCAGCGAGAGTCACATTTTTCTTTTGATTTTCTAAAGTTTTTAAAGCACTTTCTAATTTGAGTTTTGAAGAGGAAATATCTAACTGAATAGCTTGATCAAGACGTTCCATTGTATTTTTTGTTTTGAGCAGATCATATTTAGCTTTTTGTATTCTTGCATTTCTTGCACCGCCATCAAAAAGTGGAATAGACAATTTAACACCTACTAATGAAGTAGAAAACCAATCTCCTTTATCAAAAAAGGTAAAATCATTTCTTTGTGCATTTTTAGAGTAAGTTCCAAAAGCAGCTATAGTAGGTATTCTACTCAATTGATATCTTTTGATATTGAACTTGTTTAACTTTAATACAGTGTTCAACTGTTGATACTCTTTTCTGTTTTTGATATCAAAACTGTCAGATAGTGCTATAGCTTCTATTTCTTTTTCATCTAATGAGTCAGTTAAAACCAATGTGTCTTTTTGTGGAAGGTTGATTAGGAATTTAAGAGCAGCGTTTCCGATTTCTAGTTGATTGTCTATTTTTTCTTTTTCTGTTTTTAAATTGTTCAATTGTACCTGAACTTTATCTACATCTAATTTTTCGGCAAATCCATTTTTATAAATTTCTTTGGTGTCGAATAAGAGTTTTTCAAAACGTTCAATATTTACTTCAATTGAAGTGGCTTGTTTTTTCCCAACCAAAAGTTGATAATACATTTTATAAACATTGGCTTTGATTTGCTCTTTAGTTACTTCAGCAGATTGAGCAGCTAATTTCAGAGCCGCACTTCTTGCTTTTAAACCGATGAAGACCTGGCCATCAAAAAGAATCTGAGAAAGATCTACGCCTCCTGATGCATTCCAAGCGGTACCGAATTGAGCGGGCACACTTTTAAATCCACCACTTGGAAATTGAATTGCATTGCCTGATCCGTCTCTAACGCCATTATTCACCAATACATTATATACAGAGGGTGAAATAAAGTCGGGTAAAGTGGTTACCGGGATATCGAAATAATGTGTAACACCCACACTGGCATTCAATTGTGGCAAAGCAATAGCTGTAAATTCTTTATTGGATTGTTTTTGAATTTGAATATCCAGCAAAGCATTTTTTATGTCAGTCGCATTTTTCATTGCATAATCAACAGCTTGTTTTGCAGAGAACTGACTTGTTTTTTGTGCGTCTGCTAATTCAGCTGCGACAATGAACAATAAAACGAATAAACTTCTTTTCAAAATTGATAACATTTTTATTTTTACTTTTTTATTTTTTGTTGAATATATTTTTGAGTGATTTTATAACCTTTTGGTGAAACCATTCCAAAAAGAAAATGTGTTGAAATTTGTTCGGCAATCTCAACTAAATTTGACTTTACATGCTGTTGAAATTCAGGTTGAAATGGAATGATTATTGATTCAAGGCGATATCTTGTCATAATTTCCAGATTGATACCTTCCCTGTACAACTCTTCTTTAATTCCTCTATTGATATTTTCTTTTATGATATTGTACAGATACCCATTTTTATATTTCAGAAAAACTTTATAGGCTTCGGGATAATATTTGTGCATATCAAATAAAATCGAAGGATTCATGTGATGAAACAATTCCGACATCTGTTGCATTGCTAAAAAAATCTCATGTACAGCATCTATTGCTCTTTTTCTGTCAATTTCGCAGGTTTCCTGATTTTTATTGATGATGGCAGCGATGACTTGTTTTACCAATTGTTCTTTATCAGAATAAAATTGATAAATGGTTTTTTTGCTGATGCCAATTTTAGCGGCAATATCATCCATGCTCACACTTTTAAGTCCATATTGCATAAACAGGGAGTGTGCTTCTAGTTGAATCCTTAATGCCGTATCGGTCATGTTATTAAATATTGCGCCGCAAAACTAAGGAAACTATTTATGTAAAAAAAGTTTCCAATGTATTATTTTATGAATAGAGCTGTTTATTAATATATTGTTTTGTAAACACACATCTATATTATCTTTGATCAAAATATTTTAAAAATGAACAATAAGTTTCAATACAAAAAGCTATTGCAATATTTTTTACAGGGTTTATTGGTGCTTGCTCCTGTTTTGATTACTTTTTACATCTTATTTTCTGTTGTATCGTCTATTGATAGTTTAATACCCATATTTACGGTTACTGATGAACGTGGCTTGGTTAAAGTGCAGAATTATGGTTTGGGTTTTATCATCATTATTTTGCTCATCGTATTGATTGGATATTTCAGCTATTTCCTTATCTCTAATAAAATTGTTGTTTTCTTAGACAGATTGATGCAACGCTTACCTGGATTGAAACATATCTATTCTACCACCCGTGATTTTTTTGAAGCTTTTGCCGGTGATAAAAAGAAATTCACTGTGAATGTATTGGCTAATGTTGATGACAACGATGTTTGGCGAATAGGATTTATAACGAAAGATGACATGGAAGAGTTTGGTTTGAAAGATTATGTAGCTGTTTATATACCCATGGCTTATTCTGTAGCTGGAAATGTTTATGTGATACCTAAATCAAGAGTAAAAGAAATTACTCATATCAGCAGTTCTCAAACGATGAAGTTTGCGGTGAGCGGTGGTGTTACACATATTGATGAGATCGATGAGGAGGATGTTCCCTCAGGATCTCCGGACACCCGTTAAGCCCGCTCAGGGCCTCCGAACACCCTTTGTGAAAAATCTTTTCTATTTAAAGTTTTTTTCACCTTTCTTCAACTCCCACACTCGCTAATTTTATTTTTTATTCATCAAGATGAAAAATAAAATAGTCTTTACCCTAATGCTTCTGCTTGCTTATCAATTCACCTATTCCTGGGGCTTCTATGCTCATGGTAAGATCAATTACTATGCCGTTTTTTTGTTACCTCCTGAGATGTTGATTTTATACAAACCGAACTTGTTTTTTTTAAGTGAACATGCAACCGACCCCGATAAAAGAAGGTATGCTGTTGCTGAGGAAGGCCCCAGGCATTACCTCGACATAGATCATTATGGAAAATATCCTTTTAATGATCTTCCCAGAAAATGGAATGATGCTGTTCAAAAATTTTCAGAAGATTCCATCAAGGCCCATGGTATTGTGCCCTGGCATATTCAGGTGATGCTCAATAGACTCACTAAGGCATTTGAACAAAAAGATATTAATGCTATTCTCAAAAACAGCGCAGAAATAGGGCACTATATATCCGACGCCCATGTGCCATTGCATGCAAGCAGCAACCACAACGGACAACTAACTAATCAAAAAGGGATTCATGGTTTTTGGGAAAGTCGCGTTCCCGAGCTTTTGGCTGAAAAAGAGTTTGATTTTTTTATTGGAAAAGCAGACTATATCAGCAACCCCTCTAACTTTATTTGGAACCGGATTTTAGAAAGCTCCAAAGCAACCGACAGTGTTTTACTATTTGAAAAACAACTTACCAACAAGTTTGATGAAGATAAAAAATACGCATTCGAAGAAAGAAATGGGATACTTGTAAAACAATATTCATCAGAGTTCACAATAGCGTATAATCAACAACTGAATGGAATGGTAGAAAGAAGAATGCGTCAGGCTATTTATGCTGTTGCCTCTTTTTGGTACACAGCATGGGTTAATGCAGGTCAGCCTGATCTTAAAAATTTAGCCCATCAAAAATTTTCAGAAACCGAAATCAAAGAATTTGAATTATTGAATCAGCAATGGAAATCCGGAAGTAAAATGATTGGAAGGGAGGAGTAGGGTGTGATTAGTTGAAAGGTTGATTTGGCGATTTGAAGATTTGCTTTAATTTTCCGCCTTCGCGCCTTTGTGGCAATACTCAAATTCAAGTTTAAAAGGTTTGAAAGGTTCATTGAGTTGAATAGGTTGATTGTAGAAATTAAAAGAAACTTAGCGAAACTTAGTGCCTTTGTGCCAATACACAAACTTCTGAAACCTTAAATAGATGAAACCTTTATAATTTCTTACCTTTGCCCATTATAAATAAGTATTAAACCGTTAAAGGTAATCAACGTAAATAATGATTCACAATTTCAACGCAGGGCCGTCAATTTTACCTAAAGAAGTGCTTGAACAAGCGGCACAGTCAGTTCTCAACTATAATAATACAGGGTTATCTATTTTGGAAATGGGGCATCGTACACCAGAGTTTACCGCTGTTATGGAAGAAGCCAGGGCTTTGGTTAAGGAATTAATGAATCTCGACGATGACCATCAGGTACTTTTTTTGCATGGAGGCGCTTCTACACAATTCATGCAGGTTCCTATGAATTTCTTAGATCCAAAAGATACAAGCGCTTATGCCGATACCGGTGTTTGGAGTAGTAAAGCCATTAAGGAAGCCAAACTTTTTAGTAAGGTTGATGTGGTTTGTTCTTCCAAGGAAAAAAATTACAGCTTTATTCCTAATGATTTTGCAGTGCCAAATGATGCAAAATATTTTCATATTACTACAAACAATACCATTTACGGAACACAATGGCAGTCTATTCCCAAAACAAGCAACGTTATGGTTGCAGATATGAGCAGTGATATTTTTAGCCGACAATTAAATTTTAATGAATTCGGATTGATTTATGCTGGTGCACAAAAAAATATGGGACCTGCTGGCGTTAATTTGGTTGTAGTCAATCAAAATATTTTAGGAAAAGTAAAACATACCATTCCAACCATGATGGATTATCGCAATCATATTGCTGAAGGCAGTATGTTGAATACTCCTCCCGTATTTGCAGTTTATGTATGCATGCTTACCTTAAGATGGTTGAAATCGATTGGAGGTATTTCTGCTGTTGAAAAACTAAATCAACAAAAAGCAGAACTACTTTACAACGAAATAGATAATAATGAATTGTTTAAAACAAATGTGGTTAAAGAAGACAGAAGTAAAATGAATGTTTGTTTTGTGATGAATGACCCCAATCTGGAGAAACCTTTTTATGAATACTTAAAATCAAATGGTGTTTATGGAATCAAAGGACATCGTTTGTCTGGCGGATTCAGAGCATCATTGTATAACGCACTTCCATTGAGTAGTGTAGAATATCTGGTTGAATTGATGCAGGAATTCAAACAATCTCAGGCATAAACTGCTCAATTGATTTTTTAATTAGTTTAATTATACAAAATATGGTTACTATATCGCCCTTTAAAGCTCTTCGTCCTAATCCACAATTTGCAAAACAAGTTGCATCACGACCGTATGATGTTTTAAACAGCTCAGAGGCTAAAGTGGAAGCACAGGGCAACCCTTCATCTTTTTTACACATTACAAAAAGTGAAATAGATTTACCTGAAAGTGTAGATATTCATTCACATGAAGTTTATGAAAAAGCAAAAGAAAACCTAAATGCTTTTGTTAGCAGAAATATTTTATTCAAGGAAAGTAAACATTGCTACTATATTTATAAGTTAGTGATGAATGGTAAAAGTCAAACTGGCTTGGTGTGCGGAAGTTCGGTAGACGATTATGAAAACAATTTGATTAAAAAACATGAATTTACACGTCCTGAAAAAGAACTCGACAGAATCAATCATATTAAAACAACACGCGCTCAAACAGGAAATGTTTTTATTGCCTATAAAAATGTTGATGAAATAGATGAAGTTATCAATAACTGGACAAGTGCAAAAGATCCTCAGTATGATTTTATTGCCGATGATCAAATTCAACACAGCATTTGGATTGTTAATGATGACAAGGTAATTGAAAAGATTACGGAACTTTTTAAAACAAAAGTTCCGTGTACTTATATTGCAGATGGACATCACAGAGCAGCATCAGCAGCTAAAGTGAGAGCTTCATTAGAGAAAGAGGCTACAGATAAAGCCAACTTCTTTTTAACTACATTATTTCCTTCCAATCAGTTATATATCATGGATTACAATAGAGTAATCAAAGATCTTGGTGGTTTGTCGGAAACAGATTTTTTGAAAAAACTGGAAGAAAAGTTTTCTGTTCAAAAAGTGAATGAAGCTTACCATCCCGAACATCTTCACACATTCGGATTGTACCTGAATAAACAATGGTATAAACTCGAATCAAAGTTGGATACCTACACAGAAGATCCAATTGGAATTTTAGATGTTACTATACTTCAGAATAACATTCTTGATCCATTATTGGGTATTGTAGACCAACGTACCGACAAGCGAATTGATTTTGTAGGAGGCATCAGAGGTTTGTCTGAATTGGAAAGAAGAGTTGATAGTGGCGATATGAAACTCGCAATCAGTTTGTATCCAGTTAGCATTCAGCAACTTTTTGATATAGCCGACAGTGGAAATGTGATGCCACCAAAAAGCACATGGTTTGAGCCCAAACTAAGAGATGGGTTGCTGACTCATTTGATTTATTAAAATGTCTTCATGATAAATAATAATCATCGATATTTATTTCTGTTTCTTTTATGTTTGTCAACACAATTAAGTTTACAAGCACAAAATAAATTTGATGAGTATGCACAAGCAAAAGTATATCTAATTAAAGGCGATTATTTAAATGCAACTACCTTACTCAAAAAATTAATCACATTCGACTCAACCGATATTGAACTCAAAAAAGATTTAGCCATCTGCTATAATTTTCAAAGAGAATACGACAATGCCATTCAAACTTTACAACCAATTGTAGATAAAGACAAGGGCGATGATCAGTGTTTTCAAATATTAGGAAATTCATACAGAGCACTAAAACTTACAGATGAATGCAAATTGCTTTTTTTGAAAGGCATTGCAAAGTTTCCAGATAATGGTCCTTTATATAATGAAATGGCTGATTTATTATGGAGTATAAAAGATAACTCTTGTATTAAATATTGGGAAAAAGGAATTCAAAAAGATTACGAATATTCAAAAAACTATTACAACGCCTGCAGATATTATAACATTATTGGAGAAAAGGCGTGGTGTCTGATTTATGGTGAAGTTTTTGTAAATATGGAACCCACCAATTCGAGAATACCAGAAATCAAAAAGATATTACTCGAAAATTACAGAAAAATATTAACCGAAGTGATAACCGATTCTGTTTTGTCATTAAAAAACAAATTCACTCAAAAATATTTAGGCACTGTATATAAACAATATAAATCAGTTCAAAATGGTATTGACGTAACTTCATTGTCTTTATTAAGAATAAGATTTATAATCGATTGGTTTAAGGATGATAATACAGAGTTTCCTCATCAACTATTTAGCTTTCATCAATCTTTATTGAGAAATGGAATGTTCGAATCCTATAATCAATGGCTGTTGGGTTCTTCCGATGATTTGGATGCCTTTAATAGTTGGACAAAAATCCATCAACAAGAGTACAATGAGTTTATCAATTATTACAAGTCTGTAATTTTCAAAATGCAAAACAATCAATTTTATAATAATTGATTACATTGAATATTAATTTTATTTTACCATAGTTTTCAACAATAAAACAGATTTTCAAAATGAATAATCAATCTCGTCTTTTTGATTTTTTGTATCATCAATATAACAACTTTCCTAAGAAAGACATGTTGAATGCAAAAGAAAACGGAATATGGAAAAGCTACAGCACAAAAGAGATTATTGATTATTCAGACCAACTTTCAGCAGCGTTATTGAATTTGAATTTAGGAGGAAAAGGAAATGAGGTTGATAAGCAAGATAAGATTGCAGTCATAGCAAACAATAGACCAGAGTGGCTTATACTCGATATTGCTTGTCAGAAATTGGGCGTTATTCTTTGTCCGATTTATCCCACCACCAATGCAAACGAGATACAATTTATTTTTAATGATGCTTCAATAAAATATGTATTTGTAAGCGGCAAAGAAATTTTAGAAAAAGTCAATTCAATAAAAGAGCAGGTGCCTTCATTAATTAAAATTTTCAGTTTTGATGAAGAAAGCGAGGCTGTTTATTGGGAAAATTTACTCACTAATATTTCCGATATAGCTTTGAAACATGCTGCTATTTTAGCTTCTTTAGTTAAGCCTGAAGATTGCGCAACCATTATTTATACATCGGGAACAACTGGAACACCTAAGGGAGTAATGCTGAGTCATCGTAACATAGTTTCGAATGTGTTAAACGGAATAAAGAGTTTTCCATTTCCTGAAATGCCTCATGCAAAGGCGCTTAGTTTTCTTCCACTCAATCATATATTTGAAAGAGTTGCATCTTACATCTATATCTATAGAGGCTTATCTATTTATTATGCCGAGAATATGGATACCATTGGAGAAAATATTAAAGAAGTGAAACCAACTATTTTTACTACAGTGCCTCGATTGCTCGAAAAGGTTTACGATAGAATAATGTCAAAAGGCTCAGAACTTAAAGGA
Source organism: Chitinophagaceae bacterium (assembly GCA_027484165.1). GTDB lineage: Bacteria > Bacteroidota > Bacteroidia > Chitinophagales > Chitinophagaceae > Ferruginibacter. The sequence continues at coordinate 11,352 of JAIXWH010000027.1, forward strand.
ATTAAAAGAATGTTGTTTTATTGGGCAGTTGCGTTAGGTGAACGATATGATAATCTAAAAAGTGGAGGAGTTTTGTATCAATTGAAATTATGGTTGGCTAATAAAATCATTTTCAGTAAATGGAGAGAGGCATTAGGATATAATGTAAAATTTATCATAACAGGAGGAGCAGCTTGTCAGGTTAAGTTGCTTCGTATTTTCAATGCAGCAAGAATTCCGATTTATGAAGGTTATGGTCCAACTGAAAATAGTCCTATTATTACAGTGAATTGCCAGAAAAAAGGATGTACAAAATTTGGAACGGTAGGGGTGGTAATTGAAGGACAAGAAGTTAAGTTGGAATCGGATGGCGAAATATGTGTTAAAGGTCCGAGTGTAATGATGGGTTATTATAAAAGACCTGATTTAACCAACGAAACGATCATCAATGGTTGGTTGCATACAGGCGATATTGGTGAATTTGAAGATGGGAAGTATTTAAAAATAACAGACAGAAAAAAAGAGTTATTTAAAACAAGCGGTGGAAAATATGTGGCACCTCAGGCTATTGAAAATAAATTCAAAGAGTCGGAATGGATTGAGCAGATTATAGTTGTTGGAGAGGGAGAAAAATTTGTTGGGGCGCTTATTGTTCCTTGTTTTCCTGTATTATTAAAATGGTTAAAAGAAAAGAACAGTTTATTAGAACAAAAAGAAGAAATTCTTAATTCGCAAGAAGTAATTGAGCGATACTATGAGATTATAAATTCTTACAACCAGTTTTTTAATCCGGTAGAGCAAATAAAAAAATTTGAATTGATTGAAAATGAATGGACAATTGAAGGAGGCGAGCTAACTCCTAAGTTGAGCATGAAAAGAAAAATCATTCATCAAAAACACGATCATCTCATTCAAAGAATATACAGCCATTAATTATGATGAGTTAAATTTTCGTGCCACATAAATAATATTTCGTGCCATAAAACCGATAAAAATATTCTTGAAAAATAACTCATTTAAAAAAGGTTGTCATTTCTGACAACCTTTTTTAAATTTCATTGGGAACCTTTTGTGTAATGGTTAATTCATAGTTTGTAATTATTTATATTAAATGCTTTTATTCAATATTTATTTACAAATCAAATTTAACCCATAGTTCATATATCAAAAGTAGTACAAATGTGTATTTATTTGTAGTATATATACTACAAATAAATAGTTTATGAAATATTATTTTCTACGGAATAAAGAGTGATTTCAGCGTTGGATTTCATGTTCATTTTCACTAAAATCCTGGAGCGATAAGTACTGACAGTTGTTATGCTTAAAAACATAGACTCAGCAATTTCGGTCAATGATTTTCCTATTGCAAGTAGTTTAAAAACGGCAAATTCACGGTCAGATAAGTTTTCGTGTAAGGCTTTATTGTCTTCATTATCAATAATATTTGCTAGTTTTTCAGCAACTGCTGCAGTAATGTATCTTTTCCCGGAAATTACTCTTTTGATTGCACCTACCAGTTCTTCTGGAGCCAAATCTTTACTTAAATATCCTGACGCTCCTGCTTTTAATACTCTGATTGCATAGTGTTCTTCAGAATGAATACTCATAATTAATACAGGCAATTTGGGCTTGATTTGTTTGATTTGAGGCAGGGCATCCAAACCGCTTCTTCCTGGCATTGATAAGTCACTCAAAACAACATCCCATTCCTTATCAATTACTTTTTTAATCATTTCTTCAGCATCGGCAACTTCTTCAATTTCGGATCCAGGAAATCCTTCAATTAAAATTTGTCGTACCCCTTTCCTAACAATGGAGTGATCATCAGCTATTAATATTCTTATCATAGTCAACAAAATTAAGCTTGAATCGGCATACTTAAGGTTATTGTGGTTCCTATGTTCGACTCAGATGAAATTTTGTATTCACCACCATGCATGTTTGCCCTTTCTTTCATGCCCAAAATACCTAATGTGTTTTTACTTTTGATATCATTTACATTAAATCCGATACCATTGTCAACAATTTTCAGCATTAGATTTTTACCATCAAATTCCATATGTGTGTTTAATTTGGTGGCTTTAGAGTGTCGGAGCACGTTAGTTAAACTTTCCTGATATATTCTAAAAATAGCAGTTGCTTTATCCTTATTCATTTCCACATTTGAATCATTGCAAAAAAAGGAAGAGGTAATATTAAACCTTTTCTGGAAATCTTCTGTTTGCCATTCCAAAGCAGCAACCAATCCCAAATCATCCAAAATGCTGGGTCTTAATTGAGTTGCAATTTTTCTTACAGATTGTATCGTGTTTTCAATAGTTAAGATGGAATCATCAATCTTGATTGATACCTCAGGATTATTATTTGAAACTTTTTTATTAATCCATGACAGGTTCATCTTTAATGCGGTCAATTGCTGTCCTAATTCATCATGAATTTCTCTTGCAATCATCGTTCTCTCTTCTTCTCTGATATTTTGAATACGACTAGATAATTCTCTAAGTTCATTCTCTGCTTTTAATTTGTCTGATATATCAAGACCAACGCCCATGAGGCAATCCTCATTATTATATTTCACAAAAACTCCTGTAAAATAATAAGGAATTTGAACATTCTCTTTTGTAAGAAAATCAGCTTGTATATAATCTGAGAAACCTGATTCAAAAATTTTACTTATAACCTTTCCTACATGTTCTCTTTGATGTTCAGCAATAAAATCTAATGGGCCAACTTCTGAATTTTTAATTTCCTCCTTTGTATAACCTGAAATTTTTTCTAAATTTTCATTCCAACGGATGTATTCTCCTTTTGTATTAAACATGTAAAACAAACCAGGAAGAGAATTGATTAATCCTTCAGATAGATCGATTTCATGCTCTAGCTTTTTCTGTATTTTTTTTTGAAAGGTAATGTCTTGCAATGTCCCTAAAGTCCGATAGGCATTATTATTAGAATCGTACAGATATTTTTGTCTGTTAAGTAATGTGATCCAGTTTCCTTCTTTATTTAAAAATCGATATTCAATAATCATTGATTGCCTTTTTTCTTTCAGACTGGTTTGTCCTGCTTCTAATAAATTATCCCAATCGTCCGGATGAATATTTCTGATGAAAGCTTCATAATTTGACTCATTTGGATCTTTTTTGTTCAATAATTCGTAGTATTTCTCATTACCCCAAACTTCATTAGTTTCAAGATTCCAGTCCCATAAAGCATCATTAGTTGCATTCGAAATCAATACTAATCTTTCACTAATTACCTCTTGATCTTTTTTTTCTTGGATTGTCTTTTCAATCTCTTTTTTCTTTTGAGTTATTTCTCTATAATAAACCGAAATGCCATTTTCGTCTGGATGCATCCAATTTTCATACCATTGTTTTGTAGGAGCATAACATAACTCTACAACACTTGATTTACCTTTTACTTTGGAAGCGATTAACTCGTTATAAAACTGATGTTCTCTTAAGTGAGGGGTAACTTCCCAATAATTTTTACCAATAAGATCTTTTTTGGGAATTTTATAATGTGAAGCGGCTGCATCATTCATGTAAGAGATATTCCAATCATTGTCCAAGGAAAAAAACGGATCTATAAATCCATCAATTATTTTTTTTAATCTTTCACTTTTATCTTCAATTTCCTTCTTTACATTTTTTTCAAATAAGTTCAAATTATTTTTGAGTAACCCAAACAAAATTATAATCACAATAAAGAAGACAACTCTGAAAAATAATATTTCATAATTTTTGTTTTTAGCGCTTTCTAACTGAGTCTGCTTAGCCTCATTAATTGCGATTAGTTGTTTTTTCTTTATGCTCTTTACATAATTTTTTATCTCCTTGATAATAGGAACTATATTTTTCAGTTCTGCTTCATTATAATATAAAAGTTCACTTGATATTTTAGATTCATTAATTTTTAATTTAATCGTATCCAGCTCTGATTGTAACTTTTTGTTGTTTATTGTGTTTTTGAATTCAGCTGTATCCTTTAAAAGTTGGTTGATATGATTTTTAAAAAGGGGTAGTGCTTCTTTTTTATTCATACTAATGCTGTAGTCTATAAGATTGTTAAGATCAGCATGTACTTTTTCTAGATTTTGGAATTGATTGATTGCGTTTTCAAGTTGTTTATTTTTCTTCTGAATTTTATTTAAATTATTTAAGGCGATAACAACACTTATGCATATCCATAAAAACAAAATACCTATAATGATTTCAATTCTTTTTTTTGTTTGATTTAGCTGCATCTTATAAGATTTATTCCAACCGATAAATTACGGTTAATACCTCAAATGTAAAAATCAAATTGAGATATAATAAAAAACCCCGGAAATCCGGGGCTTAATAGGTTGCTTTGAAGTAATTCGTTTTCTTGTGTTTCAGGATTTGTAAGCCATTTTTTTCTTAGGATTTGGATTGGTTTTTTGGGTTTCAGAGGTACTTGATTAATTCGGTTGATCTGATGTAAAAATAGGATGATAAACATCATACTAGAATCATTTACTAATCATTGATTAAAAATTCGGTTGCTTTACGGAAAAGGTTTAAGTAATATCACTTAAAACAGTAGATTGTCTTCTTAAAAATCAACGCCATAAAGCGTCAAGTCCTGTATATCCTAATATATAAAAGCTATTATTATTATTGTTGTTTGTTTTTTTGTATTGACCTGTTTTCAGATAAATAGCTATAGCACCTCTGTCGCCCGATCCCATAGTTACAGACTCTCCAGGTCTGAAAACTTTAATCATTGCTATATCTGCAGGGCTCACATAAATTTCTATGTCTTTATCTAATCTAACTTCATCGATATATATTTCTGTTGGTTTAGATCTCCAGGAAAGAAAACGTTCTCCATTTTCACTATTAGTGACTAATCTCAAACCTCCTATTTTAGACACCAAATAGGTATAAAGATCAGCAGTGTTGCTTATTTCATCAGTACTCAATCCATCTAAAACAATAGCATCACCAGCAAATAAGCCAGAGACATTTTCTTTTTGAAAACTCTCTATTTGATTATTTGATTTTGAATTCACAACAACCGCAGGTAATATAGTTTTAAATAAATTATTGTCGAGAGAAAAATTATAAACGTCAGATTTAAAAACACTATTTTTTAAACTATCAATCGAATGATTAATTGAAATAAAATGAGTATTGAATTTATTAGGAATGTACGGAGAGTCTAATGGTGTTTGTATTTTAATTTGCAAATCAGTACTTTTTTGTTTAGCCTTTGAAAAAACTATCAGTGCCGAATCTTGAAATAAAATTGAACCTAATTTAAATGAATTTTTATCATCTAATGGTAACAAATTGATCAGCGTTTGATTTGTTTTTGAAATCAGTGCATAATTTAAAAATGGAAAATTCTTTTCAGTATTAATGACTTTTCCAATTAAATTAAAAAATGCTTTTTGAACCGTAAAATTAAAAGCATAGTTCCCATTATTAATTCTGTCATCAATTTTTAATGTAGCAGACAAATAACCATTAATATATGGATATCTGTAATGCCATTTTTTTCCAGTATTAATTTCTTCAATCCACAAATGAAGGGTAGATGCTTTTCTGGCATTTATCGAATCCAATGAGTTAACCTGAAATAGAATAGTGTCTCCAGATTGATAATTCTTTTTAGAGAATACTATTTGTAATGAATCAGTTTCCTGTGCGAATAAATAGGAGTTGGAAAAAAAATAGATGATAAAACCAAGGGTATATGTTTTTAATATTTGATTCACTGGATAAAATTGAATAAAGTTTAAAAGCTACATGAATAGATGTCAAAAATAAGACTTCAAACTTTGATTAAGCTATATCAGTCGTTAATTCTCTTATTTAATATGATTAAAATCATTTCTGGGGTTGTTTTTAAAAAGAGTACAAATAAAATCCAATCACTTAATTGCTCTTGAAATTACTTAAATCAGATAAAATAAAAAGATGACAACAATAATTACTGCAGAACAATCGGTTTCAAGTGTTACTCCTAATCACAATAAATTAGAAAAATCGCCTACAGGAATAAATGGTTTTGATGAGATTACTTACGGAGGACTTCCCAAAAACAGACCAACCGTTTTGGTTGGTGCAAGTGGAACTGGTAAAACATTTATGTCTATGGAGTATATCATTAAAGGAATAATGCAATATAACGAACCAGGAGTATTCATGACCTTTGAAGAAAAATCTGAAGAGTTGTTGACTAATGTGGCTTCATTGAATTATGACCTCATAAAATTACTAGATGAAAACAAATTATTTATTGAGCATCTTAATTTTAATACTAATGAAATTCAGGAAATTGGTAAATATAATATTGAAGGATTATTTCAGATTCTTGAACAGGCCATCCAAAAAGTAAATGCAAAAAGAATAGTACTCGATTCTTTCGATACTTTATTTTCAAATTTTGACACAAGAGTTTTAAGGTCTGAGTTTAAAAAGCTTTTCTTTTGGTTGAAAGAAAAAAAAGTTACAGCAATTATTACAGCAGAGTTAGGGGATACTTTTTTAACCAGATTGGGTTTAGAAGAGAATGTTGCTGATTGTGTGATAGAATTGAACAATCGTATCGTTAATCAGATAGGTACTAGACGCATCAGAATTATTAAATACAGGGGATCATTTCATGCTAATAACGAGTACCCTTTTATCATTGATAATTTTGGAATGACTATATTCCCAAATATCAATCAAAGACTCGACACTATTGCTGTTAAAGAGTATATCTCTTCTGGAATTACTTCTTTGGATGAAATGTTAGAAAAAAAAGGATTTTATTTAGGAAGTAGTATTTTGGTTTCAGGGACTGCTGGCACAGGAAAAACAAGTATTACCGCTTCATTTTCAAATGATGTTTGTATTAAAAAGCAGAAATGTTTTTTTTGTGCATTTGAAGAAACTCCCAATCAGATTATCAGAAATATGCAATCCATAGGAATTGATTTATCCGTGCACACAAAAACTGATTTGTTAGAATTTTACTACGCACGTCCAACATTACAAAATCTGGAGCTTCATTTCATGGCCATAAAAGAACGTATTGAAAACAGTAAACCAGATGTAATCATTTTAGATCCGGTTACCAATTTAATGACTGAAGGTCCTAACAGTGACGTAAGAAGCATGCTTACAAGATTTATAGATTATTTAAAAACAAAACAAATAACGGTAATGTTTACTGCAGCAATTACAATTGGCTCCATTGCACAGAATCCAAGCGATGAAGGTATTTCATCTATGGTGGATACCTGGCTCATGTTACAGGATATTGATTTGAATGAACAAAGAGTAACTAACTTTTATATCATGAAATCAAGAGGTAGGTCTCATTCCAAAGAAGAGAAAAGATTAATTATTAGTAATAAAGGAGTTGCATTAATACCCATTACTTCAAATTTCAAACGTTTATATCAATCCAAAAGAAAAAATCAATTAAGTCATAACAATATTTAATAAACTTAAAAATTATAAAATCCTATTAATATGATTGAACGTAATTATGATGAACAGATGGACTTCATTTTGGAAGAGCTGATAAAGGAATATGAAAATTTATATAAAGGTGTGAATTTTTATTCAGGAGATCACCACCAAACCACTAAAGATATCGTTACAGAAAAAGTAATCAACAAATATGGATTGAAAGAATGGGAGATTAATGTACTTTATTACACCCTGTTTATCAATAATCATATTAAGAGCATTGATCCGCTTACTATTTCTCTTGAAGGATTGGTGTTTAGGAATAATGGCGGATATCTAGTAAAGTCAAAAACAAAAAAGCAAGAGAGTGAACGTTTGGAACGTATTCAAAATGATTTTAAAAAATATTCTTTTGGCTTGATGGTTTTTACAGCTATTGTGGCGTTGGGTACAATAGTATCAGGAATTTATTTTGCCATCGAGATTATTAAATATTTCAAATGAGAAATTCATTTTCGTTGTGGTCCTAACGGGTTTGAGTTCGAACTTTTGGGAGGATGTGGAGAGCTTGGTAAATAATTGAAATATTCTATAACGTCATTTTGCTCTCAATTATAATTGCCTGTGTTTGATGATTTTAATTTTTATTAAAATTATGTCACAATTTCTCCTTTATTTACACATACATTTTGATTGGCTAATCAAACTCGCTGCATGAAGGATAAAAAGGAATTGTTTATGTTGTTGTACGAACCTGTTCATGATTCATTTGAACGGTTTTGTAAAGCAAGAGCGTATGGGCATATGCCGTTCCGGGATTTGATGCAGGAAACTTTACTAGTTGCCTATTCGAAGTTTGAACAGTTAAAAGAACACGACAAAGTATTATACTTTTTGTTTGGAATTGCCACCCGTTTATTAGCCAATCAACGGAGAAAAATTTCACCGGTATATCAAGATGAAATTTCGGAGTCGAGTCATTTTCTCCATCCGGAAGCAGAGCGTAAATCAGAAATTGATCATCTCTATAAAGCGCTCTCTTTACTTCCTGCAGACCAGCGTGATGCGTTGATTTATTTCGAAATCGTAGGATTTTCTGTAAAAGAAATTTCGGTTTTTCAGAAAAAATCTGAAGTAGCCATTAGGCAACAATTGTCGAGAGGAAGACAAAAGCTCCTTGCATTACTGCAAGAAAAAAATGAACCTAAAAACAATATGCCATGACAGAGGAATCATTACAAAAATTGTTTACCGATGTTAAGAGTGCCCCTGCAGAAACGAATGTTGCAGAAGTTTCTCAATGGATAGAAACTTCGGCAACTGTAGGAGGCGGAACTACTATTATTCAAAAATTACTTCAAAAAAAAATAATCATCATGACAACTATAATTTCAGCTACTATAATCGGCGCCATTATTTTCTTTTCAAATGAAAGTGCCGGTAAGAAAGAAATAAAAGTTACACCCGTAATAGAAATAAACACTCCGCCTAACATTTCAAAAACAACAAATCCAATTGTACAAAACAACAAATCTGAAAATCTTTTGACAATCACTCAGCCAGCAATCATTGACACTCAGGCTGCTGTAAATTTAATTTCTGCACAAAAAGAAGCACTTCAAATTGTAAATGAAACTCCAAAAATTATCAACAGCGATACAAATGAGTTGCCTTTAAAAAATGAGGAATACATTAGCTCAGGATTATGGAAATCTACAAATGACAGTTTACATGTAGACACTATTTTCAACGGAGTAAAAGCTTTGGTCTTTAAAGGTCGTGTTAATGAAAAAATTCTTGTTAATGGAAGCAATAGAACAAATGTTGCCATGAATTATAATTATAAATACAAAGTGAAAGGGATTTATTCTAGTAAGAAAAGGGGATGTGAAGTCAGTTATGAAAAAAAGGATTCTGTTTTAACTATTCAGATTGACAAAAAATCTCCTGCGGTGTACATTGGTGCTAGTTATACAAAAGAAACTTCTAATCTTTCGTTTGAGGTACCTGAAAATATTGCCGTTCAAATTAAAACCAGTTTTGGTAATATAGATGTCAGCGGATTAAAAAATAATGATTTCGATTTCCAAACAACTTATGGAGATATTAAAGCATCCGCCCTTTCTGGTAGCATCAATTTGAATAGTAGCTATGGAGATATTGACTTCAATGATTTGAAAGGTAAAATTGACATTAAGACCGGCTATGGAGATATCATCGGAAAAAACATTACAGTTTCAGAACACATGAATATTAAATCGGGTTATGGTGATATCGATTGTGAGATCATGAATCCTATTACAGATTGTGAGCTGGATTTAAAAACAGGTTATGGAAAAGTGAAAATCAATAGAACAGATTTGAAATTGGAAGCGGGTACTAAATTGATTTTTGGTGCTGGAAAAATTAAGCTCACGGTAAAATCGGGTTATGGGGATGTGATTATTAGGTAATGATAATTTAATAATTAAAAAAAATAAAACAATTGTCGCAAAAATATTTTTATGAAAAAATCTATTCTATTCTTTGTCTTATTTGTTGTAGCACTTAATTCTGTTTCTGCGCAAAAAAAATTACCTATCATCAAAGCAACTTCTAATCTGGTTGATATTAAAGACGGGAAGAAATTCCAAAAAAGTTCTTGGACAATTGTTCCAGAAGCAAAGCCTGATGTTTTTACAACTTCAAGTAAAGAGGTGGTTTTTTATACGGATATAGATTCAATAAAAATCAAAGTGAAGCAGGATGAAAATTGGAAATACGATTTCATTGTTTTATTGAATGGAAAAGATTCAGCATACACTCAAGTGCAATTCAAGCCTTCTTATTTGTCAATTTTAAAAACAGCCAAAAGTTATAATAATTCAACCAACACCAGTATTCCAAAATTTGAATACCAGCCAATGGATAATCCAAGTCTTGTTAAAATTAGACAGGAATTAAAATTAGATTCAATTGCTGGCACCGGGAGTGAAGTTTCGAAAATCATCAACTTGTTGCATTGGATTCATTATTTAATTCCCCATGATGGAATGCATGATAATCCTGAAGTTAGAAATGCATTGAACATGATTTCGGTTTGTAAAAAAGAGAGCAGGGGTTTGAATTGTCGAGGACTTGCAACGGTGTTGAATGAATGTTATTTGTCAATGGGAATAAAATCACGGTTTGTTACTTGTTTACCAAAGGATACAACAGATCCGGATTGTCACGTAATCAATATGGTTTACAGCAATGATTTAAATAAATGGATTTGGATTGACCCAACTATGGATGCATATGTGATGAATGAAAAAGGCGAATTATTGGGTATAGAAGAGGTGCGCGAAAGATTGATTAATGGCAAACCACTTATACTTAATCCTGATGCCAATTGGAACAGACAGCAAACGCAAACAAAACAATTTTACTTAGAAACTTACATGGCTAAGAATTTGTATCGATTAGAATGTCCTTTGATTAGCGAGTATGACACAGAAACAAGGAATGACGGTAAAGTAGTTAAATACGTAAAACTTTTATCAATAGTTGATGATCAAAATAATGAAATTGAAGGTTCTAATCATAAGGGTAAAAAAGTAACGGTTTATAAAACAAATGTTTATAAAACAAATGATTCGTCATTTTTTTGGCGAATGCCTTAAGAATGAGTTCGAACTATTGGGAGGATGTGTAGAGCTTGGTAAATCTTTAGCCATTGTGTACCTAATATCTCGCAATATTTACCTCAACATATATCGTATGTTTCTAAAAATGTGATATGTTTGAGTTGGATAGGCGAATTATATTTCGCAGATAAGATAGTTAGTGGCAATTTTATGAACTGCATAAATCAGAAAACCTTTCTTGTAACATTTTAAATGTAAACTCGTCTCATTTTTTTTGATAACATAAAATTATGACACCCAAATTCAAAAGAAGATTAAAACGCACCTCGATAGTGGTAGTGATATTATTTATATTAATCACCAGGTTTTTTGCATCTTCAGTTTTAGGAGAACCATTCTTTGGTGAAACAATAACGAATTTGTTCAGTGCAAAAGAAGAACCCAATCTTTTATCACCAGAAGATTTAGGAATGTTAAAAAACGCTATTCATCCTATTACGATTGAAAATGCTATAAACGATAGTTTGCAATTTGACTTTTTAAATGAAAAACTAAAGAACGTTGAAGTTATAGGACTCGGAGAAGCAACTCATGGAACAAAAGAGTTTTTTGAACTCAAAAACAAGATGTTTAAATATCTAGTTGAAAAACAAGATGTAAAACTATTTGGAATCGAGGCAAATTTTGCCTCTTGTTATGACATCAACAAATATATTCTAACTGGAGAAGGAAATGCAAAAGAAGCCTTATCAAGAAATGGCTATTGGGTTTGGCAATCACAAGAGGTTTTAAATTTAATTGAGTGGATGAAAGACTACAATAAAGACAAAACATCAAACCAAAAAATTCAATTTTATGGCTACGACATGCAAGATGCTACCTCTTGTGTTATCTGGCTTGAAAATTATCTAAGAAAAAACAGTCCTAGCTTTGATAAGAATTTGCTGCCTGAAAAAATTGAGGAAAATAAAGCTGCATTGGGAGATTTAGACGATAAAGCATTAGACGAAATGCAAAGAACAAATTTGAATAAGTTAGAAAATCTAGAAGAATTTGTTTTGAGCCAAGAAATAGAATTGTTTAAACAGGATTCGACAGACTATAAATTCGCTAAGCAAACCATTGCTGTACTTCGACAAAAATTAAATTATTTCAGAGAGCAAGATTTCAATACTGCATTTTCATTCAGAGATAGCTCGATGACCCAAAATATAAAATGGATTAGAGAAAGCAATAACAATGGTAAAATAATGCTTTGGGCTCATAACGGACATATTGGAAAAGGCACGTTTTCTGAAGATTTCAAGTCAGGTAATTGGATGGGATCACATTTGAATAACTTATATGGTAAAAAATACTTCAACATTGGTTTCAGCTTCAGTGAAGGTGGCTTTGTTGCACAAAGTCCTTCATCAACAAATATTTTATATTTAATGTACAGTTTTACCAAAAGTATCTTCAATGATGAACCTTGGCCTGTATCAAATAACTACGTTAAGCCACACTCGAAAAGTTATTTAACAAATGCTTTTTCACAAATGAATACACCAATATTTTATATCGACTTTAAGGATATTGAATATAATAAAAAATTAAAAGACTTTATAAATAAAGATTATGAGCATTATGAAGCTGGAGCAGTTTACATCAATGAAAAATCAGCACTGTGGTCAACCAATCTATATAAATATTTTGATGCCATAATTTATGTAGATAAAACAAAACCAGCAGAAAATTTTAACTTGGGAAAAATTGCGAAATAAAAAAACAGCCACTAACAGCACCTACAAAAAATTGGCGGTTCAGTGGTTAAATGAAGCTTTGTGCTTCGTATCAAGTTCATTGGTGGCAGACAGTTTTCGTCTCCGAAATCGCCAACTTCTTGTAGCTGCAACCCGTTAGCTGCAAACTTAGAACGATACACAAAAATCTCAAAAGAAAATAAATATGAACTTGAAAAAAATACATTTTTACTTACACACATTTTGTCGATACTTTTTGGCGACAATGATACTATCTTATGCTTTTGCAAAGATTTTAGGAACACAATTCACATCACAACCTTCCACTTATGACCAACCAATTGGATCACTTAGTGGATTTAATTTGACTTGGTATTATTATGGATATTCCTTTTGGTATGGCGTATTTATTGCAATATCTCAAATTGCAAGTTCTTTACTTTTATTTTTTAGAAAAACAACAAGAGTTGGAGTTGTACTTTTTTTATCATTTATGGTAAATATTTTATTGGTTGACTATGCTTACGATATACAAGGGGCAAAAGGAATGGCAACTATAATGACACTTATGGCAGTATTTATTTTCCTATCTGAATATCCATTATTTATAAAATATTTTTTAACAGAACCGCCATTATTTAAAGACACTGAAAGACCAAATTGGGTTAATAAAATAAACAAAGTAAAATGGGTTTATATTGCATTAGTTTTCATAGGACTATTCTTTGGACTGTCAACGCTCAAATCTAAATTTATGGCTAATAATCAATTTTATGGAACTTGGCGTAATGCAGACACAACTGCGATTTATAAAAATTTCAATTTTGAAGTAGCCAACACTTTTCAAATTAAAGGTAATTATAACATTGACAAAATTACAAATGGACAATATACATTTACAGACAATTTTATTACACTAAAAACTTTTTCAAAAGAATATCAGAAATTTTTAGATAATGATAATACGAATGAAGCCTTAAACCCAGATACTACAAAAATGATTATGCTTTTAAGCGGGAAATATCAGTTAAATAAAAATGAATTGGTGATACAAAACGATTCAATCAAAATTATTTTAAAAAAAATAAGATAAATGAACCTTGTATTGTTTGATGGTGTTTGTAATTTTTGTAATTCAACAATATTGAAAATTATTAAATATGACAAAAAGAACAATTTGATGTTTTCTTCACAACAGAGTGAGTATGGAAAAACGGTTTTAAAGAAATTTAGAATTGACGAAAATGATTTGAATACAATTTATTTTGTAAAAAACAACACAATAATTTATACTAAATCGACAGCATTAATTGAAATTATAAAAATGCTAAATGGAAAACCAAAATTGCTTTTAATTTTTACAATTATACCAACAAGAATTAGAGATTATTTTTATAGTGTTTTCTCAAAAAACAGATATAAATTGTTTGGCGTAAAAGATAGCTGTATAATACCAAGTATCGAAATTAAAAATAAATTTATAGATTAAAAAAGGCAGCAGCGGCTAGCCAAAATTTAGGCATCACGGTAGGTTGGAGATTTCGGCTAAACATCAAACTTTTAGCCACAACTTGATAAAACAATAATGAATCAAACCATTTACAAGGACGAAGAAAAAAATGCCATTCGGTTTTCGAAAATTACGAAAATTGATGGAGAAATGCCCTTTACCGGTCTTGGTATAAAATATGTTGCATCGGGGGAGGAAACATATTATGCAAACAATAAAAAATTTACTGTTAAAGAAGGCGAATACATCATCGGAAATGACTTTACATCATCGATTGTTGAGATCAATCAAAAGCAACCTGTACAAGGACTTTGTATTGATATTTCAACCGAAATTATATCCGAAGTAGCTCTATACTATGATATTAATGGTTCCGATTTAAAAGAATTTTTACTTTCTGATCAATTTTTTGTGAATCGATATAATGTAAAAAATACAAGTTTAGGTTATTCATTAATTGAACTCAATAACAAGATTAAATACCAGAACTATCATAATGATATTTTAAGAGATGAACTTTTTTATTCATTGGCAGAATCTATAATCACCGATCAGCGATTTATTTTTGACCATTTAAGTAAAATGAATTTTAAAAAAGGCATCACAAATGAAGATGTATTCAGAGCAATCCTTTCTGCCAAAACATTTATTGATGAACATGTTATGGAGAATCTTTCGTTGGATCAAATTTCACTAAATGTCTGTATTTCTAAATATCACTTTATTCGCGTTTTCAAAAATACATTCGGTATTTCACCATATCAATATCAAAAACGCAAACGACTAGAGTTGGCTAAAATCGATTTGATAAATGGCAATGATATTTATTACACAGCAATTCGAGCTGGCTTTCCTGATGTTCATTCATTTTCAAAAGCTTTCAAACAACAATTTGGTAAAACTCCTGGAATAATAAGAAAAAGCAATTTTTGACAAATAAAGCTAAGGCTAATGGCGTATAATTACATCAAATTTTTTTATGCCTCGTATAATTATACTTTTTTTACTTGCCATTATTTCCATTAATACTTATGCTCAACTTCCGCGTAAAGTGCAATTTGGTGCTCGAGTGGAATATGTTACCGAGAACGGAACCTCAGGATGTAAAGTAAAGCAAATTACAAGAGGAACAAGTGTTGCACTCAAATTACAAGATAACGATTTGATCCTGAAAATTGGTAATGCTACTTTTGCATCTTCAGACGAATTTATAAGTCAATTCTTAAAATATTCTCCGAATCAAGAAGTGCAACTTACCATTCTACGCAACAAAAAGAAACTTGTATTAAAGGCGAATGCGATTGCTCGTCCATTTGAAACAGATGATAATGCTACTGTAATTTATGATGCTGCTAATTATAAAGGCGGTCAATTGCGTATCATTATTAATAAACCTTTTAAAGATAACAAGATGCCTGCAATGCTTTTTATTCCGGGCTATACTTGCAGCAGCATTGATGATTTGCCCAGCAATCATCCTTACAAACGAATTGTGGATGCATATGTAGATGCGGGTTATGTTACACTTCGAATTGAAAAGAGTGGATTGGGCGATAGCCAAAATACACCACCATGTGAATCTTGTGATTTATTGGATGAAATTGAAAACTTCGAAACGGGGTTAAAAAAGCTAAAGTTGCTTCCTTATGTAGATACGAACCAAATTATTATTGTTGGACATTCGATGGGCGGAATCATTGCTCCGGCAATTAGTGCCAAACATCAGGTTGCTGGTGTTGTTGTTTATGGCACAACTGCTAAATCTTGGTTTGAATATCAAATTGAAATGTACCGTGTACAAAATGCATTGGCTGGAATGAATCCAATTGAAGTAGAACAATCGGTGATAGAACAATACGATTTGAACTATCGCTACTTCGTAAAGAAAGAGAAACTAGAAGATCTTGCAAAAGACCCAAAAGCAGATAGTGTTTTGCGATCTAGTTGGGAATACGATGGTAAAGGGAAAATTTATTCCAGAAATGCTGAATATTGGCGACAGATTCAGGATTATCCTCACTTAGAAAATTGGAAAAATACCAGCGCTAAAGTATTGGTACAATTTGGAGAATCTGATTTCCAGGCATTTTCTAAAGCCGATCATCAGCAAATTGTAAATACGGTGAATCACTTCCATCCTGGAAATGCTACTATAAAAACCTTTCCATTAACAGATCATTATTTTGCAAAATCAGGTTCCATGCAAGAAGCTTATAATAAATTTTCAAATGGCCAGATACAGCAATTGTTTGATGAATATAATAATGAAATAGGACTTTCAGCAGTGAAATGGAGCAACGAAGTGCTTGCTAAAAAAGAGGAAATAAATATTCCCGAAAAAGGATGGAAAAAATTAAACACAGATCGTTATCCCGGTAAACAAGATGACATTGCCTTCATCAATGAAAAAGAAGGCTGGTATATAAATGGTTACGGAAGTATTTATCATACACAAAATGGAGGAGAGAACTGGGAAAAACAATTGGAAAAGAAAGGAACATTTTTTCGCTGCATTGCATTTGTTGATAGTTTACGAGGATTTGCTGGCACAGTAGGAACCGACTATTTTCCCAATGTAACAGATACGATTCCTTTATATGGAACGATAGATGGCGGCAAAACCTGGAATCCAGTACAATATAGTGGGCCTTATGTTAAAGGACTTTGCGCCATTGATGTTGTAAAAGAACAATACATCAATCATGGAAAATTAGACTATAAAATACATATATATGCAGTAGGTCGTGTAGGTTCTCCAGCTAACATGATGGTATCGCACGATGGTGGTATAACTTGGATATCGAATAGTATGAACAACGACTGTAAAATGCTATTTGATATCAAAATGTTTGATAAAAATAATGGTTTTGTTTGTGCTGCATCCGATGATGATATGGAAAAATCGAATGCCTTGATTTTAAAAACCAGCGATGGAGGAAAAACCTGGAAAAAAGTGTATCAATCCAATCGTCCGTTTGAATGCACTTGGAAGGCATCATTTCCAACAAAGGAAGTTGGCTATGTAACCATACAATCTTACAATCCAGATCCAAATGTAAAACAACAACGCATTGCCAAAACAACTGATGGCGGTGAAACCTGGAATGAAATCAATTTGGTTGAAGATGCCGGTGCGCGTGAATTTGGCGTTGGTTTTATTGATGAAAATCACGGATTTGTAGGCACTGTGAATTCTGGCTACGAAACAAAAGATGGCGGTAAAACCTGGGAGAAGGTTAATTTAGGAATGGCCTGCAATAAAATCAGGATTTACAAAGATGGAAATGGAAAAATTTATGGGTATGCAATTGGTGTTGATGTGTTTAAGGGGGTATTTTAAACTAAAACTTAACTATAAAATTTCAAGAATCTTAAAACTCATTTTAAGAAAAAATCAATTTTAGCAATCGCATTTCTTTGTTCAACATTAACAACATTAGTTGCTCAAGAAAATGCTCCACCCAAGAATAAATTTGGAGCTACAAGGTAAAAAATACGAATATGTTTATCCTTCAGCCCCAAATTTTTCACGTATGATGCAGGTGTGATCGCTGTCTGGCACCCATCAAATGGATCCGTAACAGTTATAAAGTCGTCATTAAGAGTGCTTGTATTATTTTTATGTTAAGATATCCGAAACCGACCGATGGACTAGCGGATTTGCTTAATTTATTACATTAAATTTTGGTTTCAATGATATAAGGCAATTAAAAAGTAGTTGGGCTACAACATCGATTTATCAGAACTATTTATAAAAGTGACACAATTAATTTTTTATGAAAAACTTTGTTTTCACACTTGTACCTTTATTAATAATAATTGGCTGCCAGAAAGAGTTAAACTTCACTAATAACATTGATGGAAGTGGGCCTAACATTGATGGAAGTGGGCCGCTAAACATTGAAACCTCGCTAATACCCTCAGGAACCTTTACAATGGGCAGTCCCATCTCCGAGCAGCTGCGTGAGCCTGATGAAGAGCAGCACCAGGTTACTTTAAGCGCATTTCGGATGAGCAAGTACGAAATATCCAATACGCTATATGCGGCATTTTTAAATGCAAAAGGAATTGACAGCAGTGCGATTTATGCAGCTGGAACCTACCCCACAGAGGTGTTGATTTATTCTAATAGCACTTCTGGTTTGATATGGTCGGGTACACAGTGGCAACCAGTGGTGGGTAAAGAGAATTTTCCGGTAGTTAATTTAACTTGGTATGGGGCATTCGAATTTGCTAATTATGCCGGTGGTCGCCTTCCTACAGAGGCAGAGTGGGAATATGCTTGCCGTGGTGGTGCTGCAACACCCTTCAATACGGGTAACTGTCTCGACTATACGCAGGCCAATTATGTCTGGGATTTACCCTACAGTGCTTGCAACAATGCCAATACGAGTTATCCAGGTCTAACACAAGTCGTAAATATATATAGTCCCAATTCTTATGGCTTGTACAACATGCATGGTAATGTAGTTGAATGGTGTGCCGACTGGTATGCACCATACAATACCGCGCCACAAACCAATCCAACAGGTCCTACAGCAGGCACTTTCCGCATTTATCGAGGCGGCGGCTATGGCAGCGATGCCAAGTATTGCCGTTCGGCTATTCGCAACTTCGAAAACCCGAACACCGATAACGGCGCCTTTGGACTTCGCTTGGTTTTCAATCCTTAGTTGATTTAGGGAATAAATTATGCATGAATATTTGATTTAAAATCTCAAGGATGTTATTAATATATTAAACTAAAAAAATCATGAATCCGAAAATTTTCAAGGCCCTAAATTTATTGATGGTCTGGGGAGTACTTATTATTTCTTTGGCAAATGACTGTTATGGACAGTGGGGAAAAAAATGTCCAAGGGGGGGGGCGGTAAATTGTTTTGTGAAGCGTGGGAATGAAGTATTTGCCGGAACATTAGGTGGCGTTTACAAAAGTGCCGATAATGGTGCAACATGGACGTTATCAAATAATGGTATCAATGTGATTGATATCCGATGTATGTTGGTGACCGGTTCGAAAATTTTTGCAGGCAGTGGTGGCGGAATTTATTCCAGCAGTGATGGAGGAGCAAACTGGATCTTATGCGGACTGCCAAATGACCGAGTGTATGCAATGGTACAATCGCAAAGTACAATTTTTGCAACAAGCAGAAATGGTGGCATCTATAAAAGCAATGACTTGGGATTAACATGGTCTTACGCCGGTTTAAGCACACAGGATATCCGTGCTTTGCACCTGGCCGGTAACAACATTGTTGCAGGAGCTGCGGGTTTTGATGCCTTATACTATTCTGCTGATAATGGTATTTCATGGCAGCAATCAACTTCTCCCTATTCTAATGTAGTAGGATTTGCTACGTCCGGAACGGATGTTTTTGCAGCATCCACTGAAGGAATCATCAAGAGTTCTGATAACGGCTTAACCTGGATGTTGACATCAAATGGCTTGCAGAATTCACCAACAGAGGCCATTTCGGCAAATGGAGGGAATCTGTACGCAGGATCTTATGGTCAAGGTATCTTTTACAGCAATAACAACGGAGCGAATTGGACCCGACTGAACAATGGAATCAGCAATCTATATGTTCTTGGGATATTCGCAGATGCAAGCAAGGTTTTTGCGGGAACCTTTGGTGGCGGCATTTATACATCAACCAACAACGGCATCAATTGGTCGAAAGCCAATAGCGGTTACTGTGGCCAGGCAATTGTAGATTTTGGTTCCACAGGGTCTTCCCTGTTTGCAGCCACGCCTAACGGGGTTTATAAAAGCATTGATCAGGGTGAAACCTGGACGGAATCAAACAACGGTTTAGCGAATTCTTTAGGAAATATTCATAATGTATTTTCACTTGCCTCATCAGGCAATACCATCTATGCCGGAACAGAAAAAATGGGGGCATACAAAAGCACGGACAACGGTGCGACCTGGACGGCCATCAATAACGGCCTACTGAGGGGGGGCGTGCAGGATGTAATTTCAATGAAGGCATCGGGATCGACAATTTTTGCCGGAACCTATGGTTGGGGAATATTCAGGAGCACCGATGGTGGCAATAACTGGGTGCAAACAATTACCGGGCTTGCGCATCAGGTGGTGGAATCAATTGCATTTTTGGGAAACGATGTTTATTGTTCACAATGGAACGGCATATCAAAAAGTACTGATAACGGAAATACATGGGTTTCAGTTAACCTCACTGCAGGTGTTTACCAACTTGCAGTCAGCGGAAATACTGTTTTTGCCGGCGGTTCAGGATCGATCGGTGTCATCAAGAGTAGTGATGGCGGACAAACCTGGGTTGCGGCAAACAATGGTTTAACTGATTTGAATATTATTTCCCTGGTAGCTAATCAAAATATAATCGTTGCCGGTACAAATTCCGGAGTTTTTATAAGTACGAACAACGGTTTGACCTGGACCCCAATAAACGATGGTTTTGAATCACCAATACCCAAAATTCAATCCTTGATTATTAATAACGATGATTTAATTGCAGGAAGTCTTTATCAAAGTGTATGGAAAAAAAATGCATGCATCCCCGCTTCGATCACTACCCAGCCACAAGACTTCTCTGCATGCTCCGGTACAAATGCTTCTGTCTCTGTATCAGCCACAGGTACAAGCCTTAGTTACCAATGGAGCAAAAGCACTGATGGTGGCAGTAATTTCATCAACATCAGCGGAGCCAATAGTTCAACTTACTCTTTTGTTGCTACGTCTACAGATGATGGAAACATATATCGAGTTTCAGTTACTGAAGCCTCTTGCGGATCTTTAGTTTCTTCTTCTGCATTGTTGAATGTGAATTTGAGTCCAGTTGTTACCATAACCGCAAGTCCTTCGAACGTGTTGCTACCAGGCCAAACCATACAACTGAATGCCAGTTCTAATCCGGGAAGCAATAGTTTCAATTGGTTTAAAAACGGCAATCGCATCACAGGTCAAAATGGAAGCTCGATCAGCATCACAGCAAATGGTGCAGGAACCTATACCGCCTCTGTTACAGATGCAAATAACTGCACCGGTACATCAAATTCTATTGTCATCCGAGACAGCGTTCCTTCAAACTCATTCATCTATCCGAATCCGAATCGAGGTGAATTCAAAGTGACTGTTCCGTCTAGTATCGCCAACAGCAATCTGAACATCACCTTGTACGATTCAAAAGGTTCAAGGGTATATATCAAAACATATGCATTCACTGTAGGCGCCGTCCTCGAAGTGAACGTGAAAACCCTGAGTTCAGGAATTTATGCGGTCGTGTTGAGCGATAAAGATGGAAACATCATCAGAACAGGAAAGGTTCTGATTGATTGATAGTTTATTATGTAACTTAAATCGACCATAAACGTAATAATTAAAAAAATAGAATAATGAAACGCATTGTTTTTATTACATTTTTACTCCTAAGTGTATTAACAAATACTTTTGCGCAAAAGCACAGTGTTCAATATGACACTAATTTTTTTAATAATGATTTAGTCTTTAAATACCCTGACACCTTAAATAATTCTTTTTTAAGGCAGCTTAAAAATGACTATGATCTTTTAAAATTAACTGAAAATAAATTAGAGGACATTGATAAAGTCTTATCAGTCTTAAATTGGACTCATAATCAATGGAGCGAGCTCACCATAACCGTAAGCTCGCACTTTAAAAGTTTATTCATTCATTTTGGTGTCGTTTAAATTACACCCCCCTTAATGAATAAATTAAACTGCTGCTGTTGCCTTTAGAAACGAAAGTCGTGAAACCATTTTGAGAGCCAAGTCCGTTATGTCATTTTTTCGTCACTCACAACCGACACCGAAACATCGAAAAACTTTATTCGAAAAATATTGACAATGACAGCACATTTTGTATTAACCCTCAATAAACTTCAAAGCTCTCCTAAATTTGTTTTTCGCAATAGTAGGTGATGAGTCAATTGTCTCATACGCAGACTCAATTTTTTGTACAACCTCTTCTTTAAACTTTTTTAAAGCATCAGACGCTGCAATTTTTCTCTCAATAAATTCCGAAACATTGATGCCTTTAGCATTGCATTTCAAAATCATCTTTTCGTACTTTTTAGTGTGTAATTCTTAATAAAAACTTTAATCGGTTTGAAGTTATTGGAGTTTTTTCGTAAAAATCGAACTCCAAGAGTAAACAGCCTATTCACAGCAATCTCTTGTCTATCGTACATTTCAACGGAAAATAAAAATGGTCAACCTACACAGATTGGCCAAAATTCTCGCTGGGTGGCCTTGTCAGGAATCGAACCTGAATTGAGAGCTTCGGAAACTCCAGTACTATCCATTGTACTACAAGGCCTTCTAAATTAATGTCCAAAGTTTTGAAGGTTGGTAGCGAATATTTTTACAGCAATGGCTAATAAAATCACTCCAAAGAATTTTCTTACTACAATTAAACCGCTTGGCCCCAAAACCTGCTCTAACCATTTTAATGATTTCAAAACAATATAAATAACCAAAAGATTTATAAGAATGGCAATTAAGATATTGATATCGTTGTAGTTTGCCTTTAAAGACATAATTGTGGTTAAAGTACCCGAACCTGCAATCAATGGAAATGCAATAGGAACCACGCTACCACTTTTAGGATTATTATCTGATTTGAAAAATTCCAAACCCAACACCATCTCCAAACCAATAATAAAAATCACAATACTACCGGCAACAGCAAATGATTTTACATCAAGTCCCAAAACATTCAAAAATTCCTGTCCTAAAAACAAAAACAAAATCATCAAAGCACCGGATGCAACTGTTGCCTGAGTACTTCTGATATGCCCGCCCATTTTTTCTCTCAAAGTGATGAGCACAGGAATGGAGCCCAACATATCAATAACCGCAAACAGCGTGAAAGTGATAGTGATAATTTCTTTACCTACAATCTTGCTAAAGTCAATCATAATTGCGAGTTTACGCAAAGATAATTGCTTTGATATAAAACGATTTGATTACAGAATATTAAATTTAGCACCTACAGAGATGTTCAACCCCATGGTATTATAACCCAATACTTCCGTAAAATTTGTATTGAATATATTATGACAATCAGCAAAGAATTTTATTTTGTTTTTCGACAAACTATACTCTGCATAAATATTACATAGAGTGTAGCTCTTTAAATCAACAGCAGTCTTCTCATAAGTCAATGGATCAATACTATAATCTCTTCTTATTCCTGTATGATTGATATTTACGCTACAAAATAATTGTTTATTCAATTTACTGTTGAGGGTTATTCCGAAAACAGATTTAGGTTGTCTGATCAAGTTAAAGTAGGTAGTGTCTTTTCCGTTCTCACGTGTTGTTACTTTTCCATCAGTGTAAGAATAGAATACTTTTAAAGAGTTTGATTTGTCAAAAATAATATTAGATTCTATTTCAACACCTGAATTGATTTGATTATCCTGATTGATGTATCTAAAGTTGTCATCGTAAGTGATTACGTCTGTTGTGTTTCTCTGATAAAGCGTAATTCTTCCGTTAATCATATTATCTAAAGAATAGTATTGTAATCCACCTTCAATATTGATCGCGTTCTGTGGTTTTAAAGATCTGTTTCCAATATTTGAATATAATTGGTAAAGAGTAGGGGTTTTGTATCCTGAAGAAAAATTTGCAAATAATTTATACTGGTTGTTAATCAGAAATGAAGGATTGATATTGAATACGGTACTGCTGCCATATAAAGAATGTTTATTAAATCTGCCTCCTAATTCAATTGTTAATCCCGAATTGTTGTTCACTAACAATGAAGTATAAATGCCAAATTGATTTTGTTTGATACTGTCTCTACTTAAATCATAGTCATAATAAGAAGGCACTTCTTGATAGGAATAATCACTTTTTGAACTTCTGAAATCAATGCCACTTGTAAGAGTCAAATACTTATTAATCGGGTATACTAATGATCCTTCTGCAAAATGTTCAATTCCATTATAACTGTCTTTATAATATTTTGCATATCCATTCTGACTTAGAACAGAGTCATCAACATATGAACGGTCGTTTTTATTGAAATTGTATAATAGATTCAACGCCACTTTGCCAATTTTAAATTCATTCTTGATTCCGAATTGAAGATTACTATTGGTGCTGGTTGCATCTAATTCATCTACAAAAGCATCGTAATCAAAACTTTGATCAAATTTTGAAAATCTTAAATAAGGTTGTATACGGATATTTTTATTTGGCTTGTATCCAAAAGATGCGGAAATATTTTGTTGGATGTATCCGTCATTGTCGCTTAAATGTTTAGTGGTGATAGTGTCTTCAATTTCATTAATTCCTTCTGTTTCGAAATATGAAGCATTGATTTGATAATCTATCTTTTTATTTGAACCGCTAAAACCTGCATTGGTTCGAATCGTGTTATTACTTGCTGCAAATGCCGACCCTGTAATAGCTAATTTTTTATTTGATGCTTTCTTGGTGATAACATTGATAACACCCGCCAATGCATCAGAACCGTATAATGTTGATTGACTTCCCTTTAATATTTCAATCCGTTCAATGTTGTCCGTAGTCAGTAATCTGATGTCAAAATTTCCCCCAATTCCTGCAGGATCATAAACAGGCACGCCATCAATCATAATCAAAGTGAAATCTGTCTTTCCTCCTCTGATGTAAATGTTTTTTTCTTTTCCTGAATTACTGTTGGCTCCATTGATAAACAATCCGCCTTGCTCATTTAATAATTGAGCTAAATCTTTACTGCCGCTTCTCTCAATTTGTTCTTTGGAAATTACTGTTACTACTTTAGCTGTTAATGATGATTTGTTGGGAAACTTATTTGCAGTTAATATCACTTCTTCTAAAGCTTTTGTACTGTCTTGTGCTTGTAATGCGAAACTGAATAATGTTGCAGCAGCAATAAAAATTTTCTTTTTCATGTTTAATTTTTTACTGCCTCCGGAAAATAGCCGATGAAGTATTGTACCACATCGTAAAGAAATATAAAATGCTTGAACACTTTACATCTCAAGCCTTTCAACCCGAAAGCTTATGGATGAATAATTTTGATTTGGCAGGTCTTCTGACTTACTCCTTGCTCATCGCCTTCCCATTCAATAATGACAGTGGCTTGTAGAATGAACAATTTACAGAGCTTACAGCTACGGGGATAGTGCCGGATTTACACCGGTCTTCCCTTTTAATTCCGATTACTCGAAAACCAATTCGAAGCAAAAATAGAATTGAAAAAAGAATATCATTAAAATAGTTATGCAAGTGATGTGGATAAAACAAAAAAGCCACTTATTATAAGTGGCTTTTCAAAACAATTAGGTGTCTTATTATTTTTTGCAATTTTTATCAAGTTTGCTGAACATCATGTAAGCATAAATCGTCATTTCTCTAATTTTATCTGTATCAGACCCTGTAGTTAATTCAGATTGGATACTTGCACACTGTAACATGATTTTATTTAAAGCAGCTTTAGTTTCATCATTTTTATAAGTAGAAGGAATGTTTGATTCGTAAAGAGCTTTAGATGCGTTGTAAATAGTTGCGATATTTTCTTTAACGATTTTGTAGTCGTAATTTACTACACCATCATAAGCGGGTTTAATGACTCTGTAGAAACTTGTTTTTTCAACCCAAGTATTGGAAACTGCTTTTTTAGTTTGTGCAAAACTGATTCCAGAAAATACAAATAGAGCTAAAAATAGAACGCTGATTTTTTTCATATTCTTTTGAGTTTAAAATTTCAATTATTGATTGACAAACTTAAGTTTTTTTAATTAAAGCTTTGCACAATTCAGCCAAAAATAATCGCAGACTTCAAAATCTTTTGAAATAGTCAAAACAAATATAAAATAAAAATAATTTAAAAATGCTTCAATGGATAAAAAATGATTATCCAATGACAGCAGTTACAATAATTGATTCAACCTCATTCTTTTAATCATAAGTACAACCATAAAATCAGTTAATTTTGCAACATGCGATTTACCTTTCTTATCATTACTTTTTTTCTGATTCAACAAAGTTTTGCTCAGCAAAAATGGAATCTAAAAAACTGCATTGAATATGCAATGAAGAACAATTATAATGTGAGTCAGAGTGAGATTCAAGCTAAAATCAGTGCACTCACTTACAAACAAAGTAAAGTTTCGCAAATTCCCAATGCTTCTGTTGGAACGAACACGGCATTTAATTCAGGCAGTAATCAGGACCCCACCACTTTCAGCAGAGTAACTGAAAACTATTGGTCTGCCGGTATGCAATTACAATCAAGCGCAGAAATTTTTAATTTTTTCAGTAAAAAAAATACCATCGCATCCAATCAATGGGAGTTGATGGCGGCTGTGGCTAATGTAAATAAAATCAAAAACGACATTGCATTGTCAACTGCTAATGCCTATTTACAGATTCTGTTGGCTCTTCAGCAGGAAAATATAACAGCAGTTCAAATTCAGCAAACCCAGTCGCAACTTAGTATTACTAATAAAATGGTGGATGCCGGCACATTGCCTCCGCTAAACAGCACTCAATTGGAGGCACAACTGGCTAATGACAGCAGTAATTACATCAGCGCTAAAGGGAATACAACCCAGGCGATTCTCGCTTTAAAATCTTTGATGAATATTGATGCAGCATTGCCATTTGAAATTGAAGCTCCTTCAGTAGACTCTATACCTTTGGAATCAATTGCTGATTTACAACCGGAATATGTATACGAACAAGCTTTAAAAAATCAACCTCAACAATTGGGTGATGAATTTAGATTAAAAGCTGCAAATAAAATGAAGCTGGCAAGTAAAGCATCAATGTATCCATCTATTTCAGCATTTGGTAATTTTAGCTCAAGCTATTTGTATTTTTCACCCAAACCTATTTACAACAAAATTTTTAATGGCTATCAATCAACAGGTTTAATTGCTACGGATGGTAGTGGTGTTGTTTATGATGTTCAATCCCCCGAGTTTACTAATGGAGATGTATTCAGTTATTTCAAAGCGAAATCTTTATCAGCACAATTTTCAGATAATCTCAGAAAATCATTGGGTATTAGTATTTCTGTCCCCTTATTTAATGGTAGTAATGCAAAAACTATGTATGAGAAAAGCAGACTGAATGTTCAATCAATCGAAATTCAAAAAGCACAAAATAGTCAGAAGTTAAAGCAGGATATCTATCAGGCATACAATGCAGCATTGGTGGCTCTTCAAAAATATAATGCAAGCAACAAGTCGGTGGAAGCCAATACTAAAGCCTATGATTTTGCAATGAAAAGATTTAACATCGGAGCATTGAGCACTTTTGATTTGATTACAACACAAAACAATCTTTTAAGAGCCAAGCTTGAAAATACATTGAATCATTTTGACTATGTGTTTAAAATGAAAGTCATTGAATTTTATAAAGGAGTTGGTTTAAAACTATAATTTATATCTTGATTATGAATAAAAAAACGAAATGGATTTTAATTACCAGTATTAGTGTCACTGTACTTTTGGTAGTACTTTATAAGTCCGGTGTTTTAGGGGAAAAAGAAAACATCAAAGTAACAGCCGAAAAAGCCCAAATGCGAACTATTGTTGAGGTGGTTAATGCAAGTGGAAAAGTGTATCCCGAAGTGGAAGTAAAGGTTAGTCCGGATATCAGCGGAGAAATCACAGAGCTTAATGTTCAGGAAGGAGATACGGTAAAAAAAGGACAAGTACTTGCGCGTATTTATGCGGATGTATATAGCATCCAACGTGATCAGGCCAGCTATGGAGTGAATCAATCAAAGGCACAGGCAGCTAACTCACAGGCAGGATTAGACGCTTTACAGGCTCAGCTTGACCAGGCGCAAAAGAACTTCGACATGCAGAAAAAATTGTTTGAAGACAAAGTAATCAGTAAAAGTGAATATAATTTGGCAGAAGCTAATCTCAAAACAGCAAAAGCCAATCTCAATGCAGCCAGCCAAAGTATCAAAGGAGCAAGTGCTTCAGTACAATCTGCCGTTGCCAATTTAAATAAAGCTAATAAAGATTTAGGTCGTACAACTATTCTTGCACCAATGGATGGAGTAGTGAGTTTGTTGAATGTAAAAAAAGGTGAGAAAGTTGCAGGCAACAGTTTTAATGTTGGAACAGAAATTTTAAGAATCGCCAACATGGATAAAATTGAAGTGAGAGTAGATGTGGGTGAAAACGATATTCCTAAAGTGAAATTAGGTGACAGCGCTTCAATAACCATTGATGCTTACAGCGATAGAAAATTCAAAGGAATAGTCACCCAAATTGCAAGCAGTAACAATGGCGCTTCTTCACAATCGGGACTAGCGTCTGCCAGTAACGATGTTACCCAATACAAAGTGTACATAAGATTGCTCACCGAAAGCTATAGAGATTTATTGGGGAAGGGGATCTTTCCATTCAGACCGGGAATGAGCGCAAGTGCTGATATAGAAACTCAAACACACACCAATGTACTTAGTGTGCCTATAAACGCAGTAACCACTCGTGAAAAAGAAGGGTTGAAGAATATAGAAGTTAAAAAAGATGATGAGGGAAATGCAACCACCACAACTTCTGTTGATGATTTAGATGTTGTTGTATTTACTTTAGATGAAAATAAGAAAGTTAAAAAAGTAAAAGTAAAAACAGGAATTCAAGACATCAATTATATCGAAATAACAGACGGATTAAAAGAAGGGCAGGAGGTAGTTACTGGTCCTTACGATATTGTAAGTAAAACCCTGAAAGACAGTACAGAAGTGCTTAAGGTAGATAAGAAGGAACTGTTTGAGAAAAATTAATTTTAAAGGAATAATTTTTCTGCTTCGGCTACACTTTCCGGCTTGCCAACATCTATAAATTTACTTCCTGTATCTTCATAACCTAGAATTAAGTGTTCTGCTGCCAAGCTTAAATAGGTTTCTGTCAACGAAAATTTTCCGCGTTGTGGAATGAGGTCAAAAACAGTGGGCTCAAAAACAGCCACACAACTGTAAGCCATTGGTTTCAATTTATCTTTTGCAATTGATATTTTTTGTTCTCCCGTAACATTATTTTCCCAACCGCAGAGTCTGTTATTGTCATCAAACAAAAAATTGCGTGAAGACTTTCTGTTGCTCATGCCAAAAGAAATCAGGGCTTTGTTTTTTTGATGGTAAGAGAGTAAATCAGCAATCGATAAATCGGTAAGGATATCAGCGTTCAATGTTATAAAAGGCTCATCGGATTGTAACAGATTTTTCGCTTTCAATAGTCCGCCCCCCGTTTCCAATACTTCATTTCTTTCATCACTGATCATGATGTTGCTTCCCCAACCATTATTATTTTTAACTGTATCAATGACTTGCTCTCCAAAATGATGAATATTGATTA
>JAIXWH010000056.1 GCA_027484165.1 Chitinophagaceae bacterium
AACTGCAACAATGACGGTTACTGTTAATGCAGGAAACAATCAGTCTACCACACAAACAGCATGCGGATCTTATGTATGGAATGCTACAACATACACAGCTAGTGGTACATATACTTTTGCAACGGGATGTAGTGTAGATACTTTGAAACTTACTATAAATCGAGTTTCTAGCAATACCTCATCTCAATCAGCTTGTACATCTTATACATGGTCAGTTAATAGTGTTACTTACACTGCATCTGGAACATACACAAGTGTTATTGGTTGTAATACTGAGATATTGAATTTAACTATTAATCAACCTGTAACACCAACCTTTACACAGATTGATCCAATAACTATCGGAGGTACATTTTCATTGCCTGCTACCTCAAATAACAGCATAACTGGAGCATGGTCTCCAGCTATTGACAACCAAGCAACAACAACTTATACATTCACACCAACAACTGGGCAGTGTGCAACAACTGCTACGATGACAGTAGTTGTAAACGACACTTCTTCTAAATCAGTTGTTTTCCCTAACCCAGCACCAAATGGAACATTTAAAATTAATTGGAAAAATTTAAAAGTTCCAGCTGATAAACAAGTTCAAGTTGTTGTTTATGATAGATTAGGAAGAGTTGTTTATAAGAAAGATTACTTGAATAGCAGCAACAATAACTGGATTACAGATGTTGATATTAGATCAGTTTCAAATGGTTTGTATTTTATTAGATTACAAACAAAAGACAAGTCTATTAAATACTCAACAAAAATCATCAAGGGAGGTAATTAATAAGCTTCTTTATAATGGTAGTTTTACTAGAAAAGCCGGTCATAAGACCGGCTTTTCTAATGCAATAAAGATTCCGATTTAGGGAATTTCGGTAACGATTGCATAGAATTCCTGTTAAAAGATTGCTAATGAAACTTTTAATAAATAACTTGTCTTTGATTTTTAGACGACGATTGCTTGTGTACTACTTTTTGAATCATTTTTGATTCTTTTTTTGCGTATGATTTTTATCATTTAGCGCTCTACAAGTAAACAACAATCTCTCATCTTCCACACGTCCCTTTTGATTCCGCAATAAAAATTAAATATCATTTTTGAAATGATATCAACTAACGTTAAACAGTAAACGAAATTTTTTTTAAATGGACAACAATCAAAAATTCGAAACTTCAGTTATTGAATCCTCTTTCAAAAAATCAACTATGTACACCAATCCCAATCAAAAAATAAACAATCCAAGTATGAGAAGTTGTAATTCTACAAAAAGCAGATTATTGATGATGCTGATGTTTATGACATTCAGTTTTTTATCATCATTCAATTCAATGGGTCAATCAACATGGTATCAATCAAAAGATGTTGAACCATTGTCAGGTACATCTGCTACTAACTATGGTGTTAGTGGAGGAACTGTTATCAGTACTACCACTGCAGCTGGTACCTTTCGTACAGGAACTACGGCAATAAATCATGCGCCTGGTTCAACAACTGCCAGATATTGGTATAATAATAATATCGGTGTTTTTCCTAACGTAACTACTGGGACTGTGCACCTTATTTATTGGGCAAAAGCAGTTTTAAATAGTGCTACTAGTGTTACTTCTACACCAACAGTTAGATATTACACTTCTCCAACACAAGCAGCTCCGTCTTCAGGAGGTGCGGGTACTGCTGTTACTCTTAACGCAAGTACTTGGACAAGATGTTCTCAGGCATATACTATTAATAATAGTACCCGTGTTTACGTCGCAGCTCCAAATACTGCATCTGTAGGAAATGGTTCTGGTGTGGTTTACTATGATGACATTATAATGTATTATGATGGTGCTTCAGCTACAACAGATTTAACAGCGCCTTCATCAGGTCCTTCATCATTAACTAATTCTGGAACAGCAATTAGCTGGACCAACGGTAGTGATGCCGGAACAGGTGTACAAGGTTCTATTGTTTTAGTATCAACTAATGCAACAGCAGCAGCACCCACATTATTAGATCAGGGATTCTATGGTGCGGGTACTACAGTAGGTGATTGGACTGTAGCGATCAATACTACATCAACAAGTTGGACACTTACAGGAACTCCTGCAAAAGTTGCAGTTGTTAACTACGATAGAGCATATAACTATTCAACTGCTGGAACGATCAGCGTAACTGTTGGCTCTGCTTCTCCAACATTAACAGCAGCAGTAGGTGCTACTGTTGATAATGATATCAATATTACTTTTACAGACAATGCCTCATGGAGAGCTGCTATTACTTCAGTTACTGTAAATGGTACTGCGTTAACAGCATCTACAGATTATGATTTGACAGCAGGTCAACTAACATTAAAACCAAGCGGAGGGAAAGCGGTTTTAAGATCTTCAGGATCAAAAGCGGTTGCGATTGTATCAACAGGATATGCATTAGCTGAAGTGACTCAAGTAGTTGGTGCAGGTGTTCCCAATAAGGTGGGTGTAACCACTCAACCAGTTGCTTTATATAATGGTTTTACATTAGGCACACAACCAGTTGCAGCTATTCAGGATCAATATGGTAATACCACTTCAAGTACTGCAACTGTGACTGCGGCTGT
>JAIXWH010000070.1 GCA_027484165.1 Chitinophagaceae bacterium
AAAATGAAATTGAAATCCAATTATAAAGAGTTAGGTGTTAGAGCCGTTCCTCATGCAGTAGCAAGATATGGAGCTTATATAGCAAAGAATGTGGTATTGATGCCTTCTTATGTAAACATAGGAGCTTATGTTGATGAAGGTACCATGGTTGATACCTGGGCTACTGTAGGTAGCTGCGCCCAAATTGGGAAGCATGTTCATTTGAGTGGCGGTGTTGGAATTGGGGGCGTGTTAGAACCGTTACAAGCAAGTCCGGTTATTATTGAAGATGGTTGTTTTATAGGAAGCAGATGTATTGTGGTAGAAGGTGTGAGGGTAGGTAAAGAAGCTGTACTAGGTGCAAATGTTGTTCTTACTCAATCAACAAAAATTATTGACGTAAGCGGATCGGATCCCATTGAAACCAAAGGTTTTATTCCTGAACGGAGTGTAGTCATTCCCGGTAGTTATACCAAAAAATTTCCTGCAGGTGAGTATCAGGTAAGTTGTGCATTGATCATTGGAAAGAGAAAAGAAAGCACTGATTTAAAAACGAGTTTGAATGATGCGTTGAGAGATTTTAATGTGGCAGTATAGGAGGTTGGTTGATTTGGTGATTGGTTGAAAAGGTTTAATAAGTTGAATGAGTTCAATAAGTTCATAGTTGATTTGGTGATTTGAAAATGGGGTGATTTGAAAACATCTTGAGGGTATTTTTTGACTTAGTATCTATTTTCAATTTTTACTTTTGTTTTTTTACATAAATAAAAAGCCATTCTTTTTGAGAATGGCTTTTTTGAATATAAATTAATTTAGTATTAATTTGATAGGCTGTATCTGAACGTGTAATATCTCTGTTTTGCTACTTTTTCATTAAGTGTTTCAGACGCATCAGGAGTAACTCCTCCTATATAATAATTCATGATTTCAACTTTTGCATATTTGCCTGATGCTGTTCTTATAACTAAGACCCTTCCAGGAATAGGGTTAACCAGATACGTTTGACCACTATAGTTGTACCATCCATTTCCACTTCCCCATGGTATTGCACAATTGTTTGGGACGCTTACATCGGTTTTTATTACAGAATCTTTTGGCACGCCGGTTAATGAGTTATATAGCCCACTATAGACAAAGCCTCCTCCATTTCCAGGGCCGCTTATTGTATTATTAACAAGAATTATAGTTCCTGAAAAAGCAATATCCCATTTGGTTGTGTTAGAATCTAATCTAGGTACCATAGAGTCATTTTCTAAACTATAGAATGAATATTTTCCAGCATATTGTGGGCCAGCTGCACCAAAAGCAATAATTGCGGTATCTGCTGCAAAATCACGTACAGTATCTATTCTACTGTTGAATGTCGCTATGTAACTATCCGGAGCAGTAGTATTGTTGTTGGGTTCACATGAACTGAAAATGAATGCAGTTGCAATTCCTAAAATTAAAATTGTTTTTTTCATCTTTAATTAGTTTAGTTTATTTGAATTTAATATTTGTTGAAAAATAAATAGTTCTGCATTGAAGACTTGGTAAGTAATTTTTGTCTTGATAATTTGTTGCGTTATCAATCCCGATTTTTACAGATAAAAAATCGTTGATTTGTTTTCCAGCAGAAAAATTTAATAGCAAAAATCCTTTTGAACTTTCATCATTGTTATCAAGTAAGCCATTCCCATTTATATCATTAAGATACCAATGCGATTTATAGATTAATCTTCCTGTGGCGAAAAATTTGTTGTTGTTATAAGTTAATTTAACATTACCCATGTGCTTACTTCTGTTTGATAATCCAATATATTCAGACTCTTTCAGAAGTCTCACAGTTCCATCAAGATCTCTGGTGTATACTTTGCCGTTTCTGATATTTTCCAATTCATCTTTATCGGCAGTAATTATCAATTGATAGCCAGTTGAAAAAGAAAGTTGTTGGTTTATTTTTGATGTTGCTTCCAGTTCGAATCCCTGAGTATAAGCTCTTTTTACATTGATATAGCTGAAAATTTGTGTGCCGCTTGTCCTTGAAGCAACTTGTTTTACATCTATCAAATTTTCTATATCGTTTCTAAATAAATTGAAATTAAATGTCAGATTATTATGCAGATTTACATTACCACCTATATTGATGCCAGTAGAAAACTCAGGTTTCAAAGAAGAGAGTTTAATGTAGTCGCTTGTTAACTGATTTATTAGACCTAACTGTTGTAGTTGTTGAATAATTTTAATTGCATCTATCGAACCGAAAACAGAATAACCACCTGCAGCATTGTTGGTAAAGTTTAAAAATAATTGTCTGAAATCTGGTGCTTTAAAACCTCTGCCAATGGATGCATTCAATGAAATAATATCATTGATTTTATAACGGATTGCCAATTTTGGACTAAAGGCAGATGCAAATAATTTGTTGTTGTCATATCTAAGTCCTGCGATTACAGTTAATTTTTCTGATGGATTCCATTCATTTTGAGTAAATAAGGAAACAATCGTGTTTTGTTTGTTACTCGAAACATTATCATATCTGCTTGACCTGGCTTCGTCAATATTGTATCCGGCACCTACCGTTAATCTGTTCTTTTTGAAATTAAAATCAGTTTGATTTTCTACACGATAATAGTTTTGATAAAATTCATCAGAGTAGGTGCTATCTGGTTTTTCAACAAAATATAATTTCTGAATACCTGAGTATTTTGTTGCATATAACTTTAAAGATGATTTAATTTTCGAATTGAATACATGCGTTATGCTTGGATAGATATTCAAATCATTATTGGTTTCACGGCCATAAGAAGTACTCACCGCTCCGAGATTGCTCACTGCAAAATCCTGTTTTAAATAATCGTAACTGTTTCTGATGTTTAAATCGATTGAAGTACGAGCAGATAATTTTTGATTTAAAATGAGTTGGTTTGTTAAACGCCATATAGGTTGAACAGCGAGTTGCGAAGAGTAGGGCCTGATACTAACGGCATCAACATAATAGGCATCGCTTGAAAAATGGATTCCTGTTTTGTTGATTTGCGTTGCACCAGAAAAATTGAAATCAAAGTTTTTTGCTGCAGCTTTATCGGCAGGTAAAATCCAATTTTTTTCTGCATTTCCAAAACCATATCGGATTCCGATTTCTGATGTAGATTTAAAATTATTATCGGTAATGATATTGATAACGCCGGCCATTGCTTCTGAACCGTATAAACTGGATGAAGGACCTTTTACGATTTCAATTTTTTTGATGTTGTTGATTCCGATTCTGTTGAGGTCTAATACTCCAGAAGTTCTTCCCACAAGAGGTTGGCCATTGAGTAAGATAATCGTATAGTCTGAACTTAACCCCTGCATTTGAACGCCTTGTCCAAATCCATTGTTGATGATGTTTAGTCCGGCTTGTTCCTGAAGAATATCTTTTAATCGAAGTGAGCCCGCTTGTTGAATTGTTTTTTGGTTGATGATGGTTGTAGGTACGGCAACATTGCTCAATTTGGTTTCTGTTCTGGTGGAGGTAACTACAATTTCATCCAATGTAGATTGTTTTAAAACAGAACTGTCTTTTTGTGCAATACCCTGTTTTACAAAAATAATAAACAATAAAAAGGATAGAATTTTTCGCATGTTTTTAAACGAGGTGCAAATATCTATTTAAATCAGAGGAGTATTGTCATGGTAATGCAATAATGGGATTAAAAAAACATAATTTGACAATAGTGTGACAAAGTATTTTTAATTCATTTGGTAGTTTTTTTTAATTGAAAAAGGCTATCAGTAATGATAGCCTTAAAGCAGTATATTTTGTTTAGTAATGTTATTTATTCACTGTAAAAACTCTTGACAAATTAAATCCAAAACTAATTTCGCCTTTTCCCCAAGTGTTTGATGTTTTTGTAATGAAAGCCTTTTCATTCATACCCATTGAATTAGTGAAGTGTAATTGAAAGACGTGGCCTCCTGTTTCAATATCAAAACCTATAGCCAGCGGATTTTTCATGTTTTCAAACTGACGATTTGTTGATGCTTGATCATCCTCTTCATTCATAGGTTTTATGATGTAGTGGTAATCAACAATAAAAGCTGTGCGTTTTGATATTTTGTATCTCGCACCAAAACCAACAGCAAAAATGTCGTTTGTATATTGTTGGCCACCAACAATATTTAAATGTACATGTGTAGGTGCAATTTGAGCACTGAAATGTTCATTGAATTTTCTACCAATGATTAATTCATTATAAAAAGAAAAATTATTTCTTTGAGGAGTAAGCCATGTTTTTGTAGCGATAGCCATCCCACTTACCCAAACCAACGAAACAGGTGAGGGGTGTTTTCCTCCTGTAGATTGTTGTAGCGGTCTGTATTTCACAAATCCGTCCCATTCTTTATCGAATGTACTTCTTCCAATTCCAATGGTTAAATCTTTTGCAATACCATAATCAAATCCAAAACGCATAGATGCCTGGTCTAAACCAAATAGATTGCCAAATCCTGAATTTAAAAATCCAAAACGATGCAAAATCCTTACATCTAAAACTCCTTTACCAATAAATTCCATTGAATGTCCATTTATTACTCTGCTTGATTTGAAGGCATTGGTAATATATTGTTTTTCGTTTTTGTTTTCTAAGCCAGAAAGCATATCATCCTGAGCAAATATTTTTGATGAAAATAGGAGTGAGATGCCTAAAAAAACAAAATTTATTTTTTTGTTAGTCATTTTTTTATTTTTGAATGGAGTAATTGCAGTTTATTTTAATTTTCGCGGTTTTTGAAAGTTTGTCTTTTACAACACCAGGTATTTTGATATTATAATCGTCTAACACTACAACAAATTCAGCGGTAGCATTAATGTTTTCTCCTTTCACTTTCATTATCCCTGAAGTAGCTACTTCTTTTTTTACACCATGGATTTCAAGAGTTCCTTTAACATTAACAGGGTAGGATCCATCTTTATTGACATTCAATTTGTCGATATTAGTGATGTTGCCTTTAAAAGTGGATTTTGGAAATTTAGAGCTCTCCATATAATTTTCGTTGAAGTGCTCTTGCAATAATTCACTCCAAAATTCAAATCCTTTAATCAGTACAGAAAATTGAAGTGCTCCTGTTGCAGGATTAAATGCACTTAACACAGATTTATTTTTGCCGGTAATATCTTCTGCACCAGTTCCAGCATCAAACCAAGCTTCGCCTGATTTAGTAGTGTAAATTTTATTTTGTGCTTCTGCAACAGTAAAAGCAGAAAGAAAAACAATAACCGATAAAATAGAAACTAATCTTGTTGTTTTCATAGATTTATTTATTCAGTGCACAGGTTTTAAATTGAACAATAATTTCATTCAGCATATCCATTCCATCATCAGTTTTGGGCTCGCAACCAATACAGCCAGAATATATGCCTTTGATGTTTGCACTATTCCAAATTTGAAAATTGTTTTTCACTTCTTGAAAAGTTAAACTATCAAAACTGCAGTCTATAGTTGCATTTTCTCCTGCATTGATAAAAACATGAAATCCATCAGTATTGATTTCTTTTATTTTCCCCTTGATGGCTAAATTCTTGTTGCTATATATAGAGTCAGTTTGTTTATAGTTTGTTGTTAACTCTATAA
Organism: Chitinophagaceae bacterium; assembly: GCA_027484165.1. GTDB lineage: Bacteria > Bacteroidota > Bacteroidia > Chitinophagales > Chitinophagaceae > Ferruginibacter. The sequence continues at coordinate 5,574 of JAIXWH010000070.1, forward strand.
TCAAAGAATCAGCATTCATTTCTTTGAAAGAAGGGGAGTCTCCGGTTTGTGGTTTTTTTGTAGCTAAGTAAAAAACAACTATTGCAATTAAAAAAATTACAATAAAAACATAGAGTAGTATTTTTTTCCAAGAAAACATTATTCGTTAGGTTCAAAATTTAGTTGGTATAGGCATGACCAGCGTTCACCCAATTCGTAATGATTTGTTTTTGAGTGCTGTTGAATCCTGATGGGGGCATATCGCCAATGATCACACAAGAGTTGTTGATTGCATTCCAATTGTCAACAATACTGCATTTGGAATCAAAATTATACCCTCCGCTGTTGCCTCCTTGAGTATGGCAACTGCTTCCAGCACAACTTACAGTAATCAATGAATCTACTTTTGTGAAAAGAGGGCCAGCTTGAGCTCCAGAGCTCGTACAATCTTGTTTATCTTTAGCACAACTAATGATTAATAATGAAACTAATAATATACTAGTTATTGAAATAGCGATCCATTTTTTTTGAGTTTTCATGATTATAGTTTTATAAAAAAATAAAGGCTTCAATTACGAAGCCTTTTCAAAATAAATTAATCAGTATATCTTCCACCTGCATTCACCCAAGCTGTGATTTGATCTTTTAGATTTTGATTTAAGGGTGCACTTTGAGGCATAGTACCTAAGGTAACACATCTTGCAAAAATTCTTGCTGATTTTGAAACAATA
>JAIXWH010000115.1 GCA_027484165.1 Chitinophagaceae bacterium
CTAAAAAAGCAGCACCAATAAAAGTAGAGATTCCTAAAAAAGTAATACCTAAGAATATCAAGGATATCAAAATTACTCCTGCTAAGCCAGTTGCTGTTCCTAAAATAAATACCAAAACTGCAAGAAAATACCAACCTGATTTTATGAAATCAGTTTTAGATAAGCAGAAAAATGATCCGGGAGCTCCTTCTTTACGTTACTCAGATACTGAATTATTAGAGTTTAGAGAATTGGTGCAACGTAAATTGGAGGCCGCTAAAAAAGAATTGAACTACTTACAAGGTTTAATTACTCGTAAAGACGAGACTGGTGGTGATGAAAGTGAAAACAGATATATGACAATGGAAGATGGCAGTTTAAGCATGGAAAGAGAGCAATTGAGCCAGATGGCAAGTCGTCAGATTACTTTTATTGACCATTTGGAAAAAGCTTTGATGAGAATTGAAAATAAAACTTACGGAATTTGCAGAGTAACTGGAAAATTGATAGACAAAGCAAGATTAAGAGCAGTTCCTCATGCAACATTAAGCATTGAAGCAAAAATGGGAATTGTAAAATAATTCTTCATTCTATAAATTAATAATAGCCCACCATTTAAATGGTGGGCTATTATTTTAAAATTCGCAGCAATAATATTTTCCTCATAATGCTAGCCCACCATTTAAATGGTGGGCTAGCATTATAATCCCGCAGGGATGATATTGTTGTATTAAGTAGCTAAATTTACATACTTTAAAAAATTCATTTTATGATTGAAGGGAAAAGACAAAAACAAGTAGCTGCAGTATTGGAAAAAGAATTGAATGATATCTTTCAAAGGCTTGGTTTAACGATGATTGATGGTGGAATGGTATCTATTGCATCTGTAAAAATCACACCCGACCTTTTCGATGCTCGTATATATCTCAGTTTTTTTAAAGTTAAAGATGCAATAGCAACACTTAAATTTATTCAAGAAAAATCCTGGGAAATAAAAAAAGAACTAACGGCAAGAGTAAGGCATCAACTACGCTCTATGCCTCAATTGACTTTTTTTATAGATGATACGCTTGATTATGTTGATAAGATGGAGCAACTGTTCAAAGAGATAAAAAGTAACGAATTAAAAAAAGATAAATAAATATCCATTCTGAATGTATCTGAAATTCGCGTGGCGATATTTTAAGGCGAAGAAATCTACGAATGCAATTAATATTATTGCCTGGATTACCACATCTGTAATTGCATTTGCTACTTGTTGCCAGATATTGGTTCTAAGTGTGTTCAATGGTTTTGAAGATATTGTAAAATCACTTTACTCATCGTTTTATTCCGACATAAAAATTTCTCCAAAAGCTGGAAAGACTATTGTATTGACTCCTGAAAAAATTACAGCATTAAAGAAGAACAAATTGATTGATCATCTTTCATTTGTTGTTCAGGAAAAAGCATTAATTCAAAATGGTTCATCCCAAGCCATATTGCAACTAAAAGGTGTTGATCATGATTATCAAAATGTTTGTGGAATCAATAAAAATGTGATAAAAGGAAAGTATGATTTAGGAGATAAAGATAATCCTACAATTTTGATTGGTGCTGGTTTGCAATATGCAACAGGCATAACGCTCAATGAGGCAATGGGACCTGAGATACTAACAGTAATCCTTCCCAAGATCAATGTAAAATCAAATGAACCATTAGAAAGTATTAGTGAAGGAACCATTAGTCCAACTGGAATTTTTTCTATACAGCAAGAATTCGACAATAGTTATGCCATCACAAATATTGATTTTTTAAAACAGCAAACCGGCATGAGTGAATCACAGTTTTCCGGAATCGAAATTAAGTTAAAACAAAACGTTAGTGATGAGAATGCAAAAAAAGAAATTTATGCAATTTTAGGTGAAGAAGTAGTTATTAAAAACAGGTATGAACAAAACGCAAAGCTTTATCAGACCATGAAAATTGAAAAATGGGTGATTTATTTGGTGCTGACTTTAATTTTAGTAATTGCTGCTTTTAATATGATAAGCGCTATATCGATGTTGGTGCTTGAAAAAAAACAAGATATTTCTGTATTACAAAGCATTGGAACAAGTAAGAATCAAATCAGAAATATTTTTGTAACAGAAGGATTGCTTCTTGGAGCAATAGGTACAATTACAGGAATTTTATTGGCTTCTTTAATCTGTTTCTTACAGTTGAAATTCAAATTAATAAAATTGGAGGGTGGATCTTTTTTGATCAATTATTTTCCAGTAAAAATTGTTCCTACAGATTTCATTATAGTTGCTATAGGTTCAATGCTGATTGTGACAATAGCCTCATGGATCCCTTCAAAAAAGGCAGCGAGAGAATTAGTTACTTTGAAATGATAATCCCAACAATTCTTATAAAGGAACTTTAATCTTTCAAGTCTTTATTCTTAATCAATAATCACCCAAAGTTTCAGGGAGTTGATCCAGAGCCCTTTTAAGTTGCTCATCATTAGGCGCGATTCCATGCCACTCATGTGTTCCTTCCATAAAATCGATTCCTTTCCCCATTATCGTTTTCATAATTATTACAACAGGTTTTCCTTGTCCTAACAATGACTTTGCATTATCTATTCCTCTGATTACATCATCCATATCGTTTCCGTCCATCTCTGTAACCAACCAGTCAAATGCTTCAAATTTTGATTTTAAATTCCCAAGCCCCATTACATTATTGGTTGATCCGTCAATTTGTTGGCCATTGAAATCAATGGTAGCAATCAAATTATCAACTTTTTTATGAGCAGCAAATAAAATAGCTTCCCAATTTTGACCCTCATCTAATTCACCATCACCATGCAATGAATATACTATTCCATTATCATTATTTAATTTTTTGGCTAATGCGGCACCTGCGGCAACACTCAAACCCTGTCCTAAAGATCCGCTTGCCATTCTTACTCCCGGCAATCCATCATGAGTAGTCGGATGCCCTTGTAATCGGCTATTAATTTTTCTGAAAGTTGACAATTCAGAACTTGGAAAATAACCAGCCCTTGCCAAACAACTATAAAGTAGTGGTGAAATATGGCCATTACTTAAGAAGAATAGATCCTCACCTATACCATCCATACTGAAGTTGGTGTTGTGATTCATTTTTTCAAAATACAATGCTGTTAAAAAATCTGCACAACCTAAAGATCCACCCGGATGACCACTTTGAACAGCATGTACCATTCTAACAATATCTCTTCTAACTTGATTTGCAACATCTTTTAATGAATATTTATTCATTTTTTAATTTTTTTTGCAAACCTAACTTAAGTTATTATTAATCACAAAGAAAATTACAATATATGGTTTGTTTATAATATCTAATATGAGTTTTATTTACTATTATTGTGAGACTTTTAAGTTTATGGTTGACTATCAATATGATGGATTACAATTCACTAAGTTGCTTAGCTTCCAACATTAATTATCTATATGGACAAAATACTACTTTGTAGTGGCCTTTCCTTTATCATAACATTTTTTGCTATACCTGTGATTATACAGGTAGCAAAAGACAAAAAACTTTTTGATAAACCTGACGAAAGAAAAGTCCATAAAGCTGTCATCCCAACTCTAGGTGGGCTAGGTATTTTTGCTGGATTTATCATTGCTACTCTTCTTGGAGTACCTAAGGGAACCATTTCAGAAATACAATATTTTGTAGCTGCTTCCATTGTCGTATTTTTTCTTGGATTAAAAGATGATATATTAATATTGTCTGCAACAAAAAAGTTTGCTGGTCAGATTGTAGCAGCTGGCATCCTAATAACATTTGGAGGTGTCATAATCAATAATATGCATGGCTTTTTAGGCGTTTATGGAATTCCTCATGTTGCAAGTATAGTACTTACTTTTTTGACAATAATAGTGGTTACTAATTCTTTCAATCTTATAGATGGTGTTGATGGTTTAGCTGGCAGTTTAGGTATTTTAACTTCTTTTATCTTTGGAGCGTACTTCTTTTACATTAATCAATTTACTTATTCAATAATGGCCTTTTCATTGACTGGTAGTTTAATTGGTTTTATCATTTATAATTTCTCACCTGCCCGAATCTTTATGGGTGATACAGGATCATTGTTAGTTGGATTAATTAATTCAATTCTTGTAATCAAATTTATAAATATCGCATCTGATTCAAATTCTTTAATGCCTGTTGAGTCGGCTACAACAATAGGTTTTGCTATATTGATGCTGCCTTTGTTTGATACACTCAGAGTTTTTGGTTTAAGAATTTTAAACAGAAGATCACCTTTTAGTCCCGATAGAAATCATATTCACCATTTTCTTCTTGATTTAGGATTGTCACATAGAGCAACAACTTTGATATGTTTATCATCAAATCTGTTTTTTATCGCTATTGCTTTTTTTCTAAGAACCCTAGGAACTTCAATTCTTATGGGACTATTATTTTCAATTGCAATTTTGCTTACTGTTTTTGTTTACATGTTGAGAGAAAGAAAATTGAAAAAACTGTCCGCTATCAATAATAATCAATCATTTGAGCATGAGATTTTAAAAACACAAAAATCCTTTCGTTTAATTTCTGAGATGGCTGAAGCAGAATAATTTATTTCCTATATCTACAATTTATTTAACTTTTAATGAGATTGTTTAATAAATTTGCGCGATAAAATATAAAAATATGTCCGATATAAATCATATCATTTCAGAAACATCTAATATGATGTCGAAAGCAATCAATCATCTTGAATCTGAATTATCTAAAATAAGAGCTGGGAAAGCGAGTCCTGCAATGTTAGATGGCATTATGGTTGATTATTATGGAAACCCTACACAACTTAATCAAGTAGCTAATGTATCTGTTCTAGATGCCAGAACGATTTCAATTCAACCGTGGGAAAAAACAATGCTACAACACATTGAGCGTGGAATTATGGCTGCAAATATTGGAATAACCCCTCAAAATGACGGAACAAATATTCGCCTTTTTTTACCTCCACTTACTGAGGAACGCAGAAGAGAATTAGTAAAAAAATGTAATGGAGAAGGTGAAATTGCTAAAGTGTCTGTTAGAAACATCAGAAGAGATGCTATCGAACAAATCAAAAAGTTGCAAAAAGATGGAACAAGTGAAGATGAATGCAAAGACGCTGAAAAATCAACACAGGAAGCAACAGATAAGTTTATTGTAATGATAGATAAACTTCTTGCAGCGAAAGAAAAGGAAATCATGTCAGTTTAAAAATCTTCTCTTTGTAATTTTTTTGAAAATTACAAAACTACTCCATCTGAAAAAATTAACTTAGATAAATTAAGTTAGACCTCTATCTCGATGAATTTAATTCAAGTTGAAAATAAGGCTGAAGAAAAACTTTTCATTCAGGTTCCTCTGGTGATTTATAAAAACGACCCTAATTGGATCCGTCCTTTGGATCAGGATATCTATGAAGTATTTGACCAGAAAAAAAACAAATCTTTTCGATTTGGTAAAATTATAAGATGGGTTTTAAAAGATGACAATGGAAATTTAATTGGAAGAATCGCAGCTTTCACCAATAAAAAATATAAAAATAAAGGTGATGAGGTGGCTGCAGGTGGGATCGGTTTTTTTGAATGCATCAATAATCAGGAAGCTGCAGATCTTCTCTTTAATAATGCTAAACATTGGCTGATTAAAGAAAAGGTTGAAGCCATGGATGGACCCATCAATTTCGGTGAAAGAGACAAATGGTGGGGTTTATTAGTGGAAGGATTTTCAGAACCTTTATATGGAATGAACTACAATCCACCTTATTATAAAGAACTGTATGAAAATTATGGATTCGAAGTTTTCTACAACCAGCTTTGTTTTGGTTTAAATCCAAAAGCACCTGTACAAAACCGGGTAATTCAGCGACATCAACTTATAGCAGAAAAACAAGAATATGTTGTAAAGTATGTCAATAAGAACAATCTGGAAAAATTTTCAAATGATTTTACAGAAGTTTATAACAAAGCCTGGGCAAGTCATGGTGGCATGAAAAGTTTAACCAAGGAACAGGTGTTGATTATGTTTAAAAAAATGAAATTAGTGATGGACCCAAAAGCCATTTGGTTTGCTTATCATCATGAGAGACCGATAGCTATGTTCATAAACCTTCCGGATTTAAATCAATGGTTTAAATACATGAAGGGCAAATTTCATCTTTTAAATAAGCTCTATTTTCTCTATCTAAAAAAATTTAAACCTAATCATAAATTGACAGGGTTGGTATTTGGAGTTGACCCGGAATATCAGGGTATTGGAATTGATGCATTTTTAATTGCAGAATCCTCAAAAATGCTCCAAAGTGGTGAGATGCCCTATACAGATTACGAAATGCAATGGATTGGAGATTTTAATCCTAAAATGATAAAAATAGCAGAAAAACTGGGCGACACTTTCATCTCCCGAAAGCTTGCTACATATCGCTATCTTTTTGACCAATCACAAACTTTTAAAAGACACCCCAATCTTTAATTGTTGGAATTATTAGATTAAATTTGACAGATTAAATTCTCTTGAAATTTACAAGGTGCATATGGATAAATTTATTGTTTCAGCCAGAAAATACAGACCGCAGAATTTCAGTACCGTAATTGGACAGTCACATATTACAACTACTCTTAAAAATGCGATTAATAATAACCAGTTAGCTCACGCTTTTCTTTTTTGCGGACCAAGAGGTGTAGGTAAAACCACTTGTGCAAGAATCCTAGCAAAAACGATTAATTGTGAAAAAAAAACAAAAGAAGGAGAGGCCTGTAACAAATGTAACAGCTGCCTATCATTTGACAATTCCAACTCTTTTAATATTCATGAATTAGATGCCGCAAGCAGAAATGGTGTTGATGATATAAAAGACCTGATTGACGAAGTGAGGATTCCTCCACAAGTTGGAAATTACAAAGTATACATCATAGATGAGGTTCATATGCTTTCATCTGCAGCCTTCAATGCTTTTCTTAAAACATTGGAAGAACCTCCTCCCTATGTAATTTTCATTTTGGCTACTACCGAAAAACACAAGATTTTACCTACCATATTAAGTCGATGTCAGATTTTTGATTTCAAGCGTATAACCATTAACGATACTGTTGAACATTTAGAAGATATTGTCAAAAAAGAAAAATTAAGTGCTGAAAAAACTGCGCTTCATTTTATTGCTCAAAAAAGTGAAGGTTGTTTACGAGATGCCTTAAGTATTCTGGATAAAATCACAAGCTTTACAGGAGGAAAACTTACTTATACCAATACGCTAGAACATCTCAACATACTGGATGAATTCTACTATTTTACAATATTAGAGCAAATGCAACATCAACAGCTTGCCGATGCAATGCTCTTGTTTGATGAAATTAATTTGAAGGGATTTGAAGGCGATACTTTTTTAGAAGGTTTTGCTGATTTTATCAGAAACTTATTAGTTTGTAAAGATGCAAGGGCTGCAAAACTTTTAGAAGTTGCTGATGAATTCAAACCTAAATATGTTGATTATGCTTCAAAAGTAGATACTGCCTGGTTAATCAGTGCTTTAAATATTTTAAGTGACACACTGATTCAATATAAACAAACCAGAAATAAAAAACTGCATGTTGAGCTTTTCTTGATAAAACTCTGTTATCTCAAACAAGCCGTAGAAGTGATTGCTGAAGACGGAGGAATTTCAAAAAAAAAAATAACTGAACAAAATAAAGCGGTTGCATTCAAGTCGATTCCTTTCATTTTGGCCCCTACTGTAAAAAGCAGTGTACCCAAATCCAAATCAGCTATTAAAGAAAGTGAAGCAACACTTATTGTTGAAGAACCTAAGCAAAAATTAACGGAGAAAAGTATTCCAAAAACAGAAAAAAACGCTGTTGAAGAAAATCCAAAAATTAAATTAGGTTCACTCAGCAAAATCAGAGATCAAATCAACAGTCAGCTGAACACACCAGTAGAATCTGCAGTTTTAAATTCCCAATCTCTAAACGAAGCCTGGGAATCATACATTAATAAATTAAATAGTCAAAACAATCATTCTGCAGCCACTAATTTTAAAATGGCCGAATTGAGTATTATTGATCAAAACACTATTGAAATCATCACTGAAAGTAAAATTCAACAAAAGTTTATTGAAGGAGAACGAGCAGGTCTAACAGATTATTTACAAAGTTTTTTTAAAAACAAATTTTTAAAGTATTCTCTAAAACTAGTTGAAAAAGTAACAGTTGATGAAAATCAACCTAAGGCTATGAACACCAAAGAACATTTTACTAATCTCTCGGAACAATTCCCTTTAGTAAAAGTTTTAAAAGAAAAGCTCAAATTAGACCTTGAATTTTAAACGAAAATCAAATTAAAGCCGATTTCAAACAATTTTAATGTTTTTGCATTAATTTCGGGCACTAAAATAATACAATTAACTTATGGCAGAGGTAATCAGAATGCCCAGATTGAGTGATACAATGACTGAAGGAAAAATTGTATCCTGGAATAAAAAAGTAGGAGACAAAATAAAGCCGGGTGATGTTTTGGCAGATGTAGAAACAGATAAGGCAACAATGGAGTTGGAAAGTTACAACGAAGGTGTATTGTTGCATATTGGTGTGGCTGCCGGAAGTGCCGTTCAAGTAGAAGGCATACTTGCTGTTATTGGAAAAGAAGGGGAAGATTTTGCATCATTATTGACAGATGCTCCAAAAGCCGCTCCTGCAAAAGAAGAATCATCAGCATCAACACCTGCTGCTTCAGCCGCTCCAACTCCAATTGTACCTGCTGAAGCAAACTCATCAAGTGATGATAGAATCAAAGCTTCACCTTTGGCTAAAAAAATTGCTGCTGATAAAGGAATAGACATCAGTAAATTATCCGGTAGCGGAGATGGTGGAAGAGTGGTGAAAAAAGATGTTGATCTATATACTCCTACAGCAACTTCTTCAACCAAAGCAAGTACTGCCCCAGTAATTAATTTTGTTGCATCTGGTGAAGAAGGTCATACCGACATTGAACTAACGCAAATGCGTAAAACTATTGCGCGCAGATTGAGTGAAAGCATGTATAACGCTCCTCATTTCTATTTAACCATGGAAATGAATATGGATAATGCCATTGCTGCAAGAAATGCGATTAATGAAGTGAGTCCAGTAAAAGTTTCATTTAATGATATGATCATCAAAGCATGCGCAGCCGCTTTACGTCAGCATCCCGATGTAAACAGTAGCTGGATGAATGATTTTATCCGCAGAAACCATCATATTCACATTGGATCTGCAGTTGCGATGCCTGACGGCCTAATTGTTCCTGTGATCAAGTTTGCTGATCAAAAATCATTATCTCAAATAGCAGCAGAAACAAAAAGCTTGTACACTAAAGCAAAAGAGAAAAAATTACAACCTGCTGAATTTAGTGGTAACACTTTTACCATTTCTAATTTAGGCATGATGGATATTGAACAATTTACTGCGATCATTAATCCTCCAGACAGCTGTATTCTAGCTGTTGGTATGATTAAAGAAGTAGTTGTAAAAAAAGCGAATGGTTTCGATGTTACCAATGTGATGAAAGTAACTTTAAGCTCTGATCACAGAAGTGTTGATGGAGCAGTTGCAGCTTCTTTCTTACAAACACTAAAGAAATTTATTGAGAATCCTGTTACAATGCTTGTTTAATAATATAAATTATAAATTCATCTCAATGGCAGTTTACTAAATTAACTGCCATTTTTTTTACACCATGAATACTAAACGGATTATCATTTTTGACGGAAATTGCAATCTATGCAATCATGCTGTAAAATACATTATCAAGAAAGACATCAATAAAAAATTCACTTACCTCTCCAATCAGAATAATGAAGCAAAAAAACTACTTGAAGGGTTCAATTTAATCCAACCTTCGAAATCAAGCATTGTTTTTATAGAAAATAATCAAGCCTTTTTAAAATCAACTGCAGTATTAAAAATTACAAAGCATCTAAGCGGAGCAATCAAACTTGTATCTCTATTTATAATTATACCTCGAATTTTCAGAGATCCTTTATACCATTTGGTTTCCAAATACAGGCATCTTTTGTACAGAAAATCTCCCAATTGTGATATCAACACACCTAATTAATAACAAATTTCTGTAGATCGATAATAAATATTACATTTTTTTACTATTTTTAAGTTGATGATAATCTTTTTATTGTTTTCTTCTTTCAAATAGTGAAAAAATAAGCGCCCTAATTTATAATAAAAAGTTATTGTGAAGCGTTTTTGTAGGTGTAATTGAATTTAATATCCAATTATTCAACCTAAACCTATGAAAAACTTAACAACTGCAGTTGTATTACTGCTCATTACATCATGCAATTTTGCTTATGCTCAAAAAAGCGAAAAATCATCAAAGGAAATTTTTTCAAAATTTCCAGTTCAAATAAACATCCCTCAAAATTTACTGAATACAACAATGAACGCAAAATCTGGCGAGTCAGTTGCTATTTCATTTAACTCAGATTTTACTTTCAATGGAGTTGTTTTGAGTAACGAAAAAGTATTTTATAATTTACAAACTGTAATTATAAAATCTCCAGCTTTTGACAATGCCTTATTTCAACTTTCTAAAATAACCAACCCTGATCAATCTGAATCTTTTGTTGGTAGAATTATCAATGTTGAATCATCTGATGCTTATTTAATTGCAAAAGATGATACCAATAATTATAAATTAGAAAAAATTGAATTGAAAAGCATCTTACAAGACTGCACCTTGTAAAACAGTTATTAAATCCTGTCCAAATCCTATAATCCCTACAACATGAAAAACTTTACAAGAAAAATTCTATCATTATTGATTACCCTTTTGAGTTTAAAAAGTTTCAGCTTACCTATTTTAAACAGTTATCCAACTGCAACCGCTACTATCTTTTTAGATTTTGACGGCCAAACAGTTAACTCGAGCTTATGGAATGGTGGATCAACAATAATTTGTGCTGCTGCTCCTTTAAGCGATGTGCAAATTGAAGATGTTTTCAAAAGAGTTTCAGAAGATTACCGTTCATTTGATATTAATATTACTACAGATTCTACTGTATTTTTTGCAGCACCATTAAACAGAAGAATCAGAATTATTGTAACTCCAACAAGTAGTTGGAAGCCAAATGTAGGAGGTGTTTCTTTTACCGGTTCATTTAAATGGGGGGACAATACTCCTGCATTTGTATTTTCTGATCGATTAAACAACAATACCAAATATATTGCTGACTGTTGCAGTCATGAAAGTGGTCACACATTAGGATTATCACATCAAGCTAAATATGATGTCAATTGTAATCTGTTAGAATCCTATAACACTGGAATTGGAGGTTCAAGTGATCAAACAAGTTGGGCTCCAATTATGGGAAGCAGTTATAGTAAAAATATTTCTTCTTGGAATAATGGTCCTATTCCTTCTGGTTGTACCTCTCATCAGGATAATTTAAATATAATTACAAGCGCAAATAATATCAATTATAGACTTGATGATTTCGGAGATACCTTAAATGAATTTACCTATTTTCCTGAAAATTCAAATACCAATATTACAAGTACTAATAGCTTTTCATTATCTGGTAATATTTCAAAAACTGAAGATAAAGATGCATTTAAATTGATATTTGACCATACCAAAAGGGTGAATTTAAGTGTGAATCCATTTAGTGTTGGAGTTAATAACGATGGAGCTAATCTTGACATAAAACTTATGATTTATGATGGTTTTAAAAATTTGATTTGTACAAAAGATCCAAAAGAAACTATGAGTGTTAACCTAGATACTATTTTAGAAAAAGGAACATATTTTGTTGTTATAGATGGTGCAGGAAACAACAATATGAGTGATTACAGCAGTGTAGGAAGTTATACTTTTAATTGTTCAACTAGTAAAATTGCTATTAGGTCTCTAGCATTAACGGGTACAGCGGCTTTAGATGGTCATGATTTACATTGGGTTACAGAAAATCCTGAAGCTATAGCTGCACAGAGCGTCGAAATATCATCAGATGGAGTTGTATTTACAACTGTAACTAATGTAAATATTCGTTCGAAAAATTTTCATTACACAACAAATGACAATAACGTTAAGTATTACCGAATTAATGTTACTACTGTTTCGGATGAAACTGTATATTCAAATGTTGTTAGTATAAAACCAGCTTCAACTAATTTATTCAAAGTAAATAATTTGATTCAAAATCAAATAACTGTAAATGCCAGTGAAAATTATCAATATAAAATACTTGACATCAATGGAAAAATGATTGCAACAGGTAAGGGTGTTAAAGGATATAATAACATCAATATGAATAATGCTTCTAAAGGAATTTATGTAATACAATTTTATGGAGCTACTGCAAAAAGCGTAGAAAGAATTATAAAACAATAAGGTTAAGGTTGATTCAATTGCTAAAAAGAGCGGTAAAATTTACTGCTCTTTTTTTATATCAATTGTTTTACAACTTCATCAATATAAGTAAGTATTTTTTCTTTCCCGGTTTTCTTAACAGCACTTGATGTAAAATGCTGTGGCAGAAATTGCCATGTTTTTTTCATTGCCTCAAGAAAGCTTTTTATATTCTTACTTACCAAACTTTGATTCTCTTTATCAATTTTAGTAAAAATCAATGTAAAAGGAATCTGCCATATTTTTAAATTTTCAAGAAATGCGAGATCGATTTTTTGAGGACTATGTCTGGAATCTATCAATACAAATAACATAGTCAGGTTTTCTCTTTTTCGGATATAATTTTCAATCATTTGCTCCCATCTTCTTCTACTCCTTAAACTGGTGGTTGCAAAACCATAACCCGGCAAATCCACTAAATACCAGTCGTATTCAATTCCATTGTTAGCCTCATTTAAACTTTGACTAATGATTTCAAAATGATTGATCAATTGAGTTTTTCCTGGCGATGCAGAAGTTTTTGCCAGCTTCTCGTTATTACAAAGCATATTAATTAAAGAAGATTTACCCACATTGCTTCTACCAATAAAAGCAAACTCTGGCCTGTCGGCTTTTGGACATTTTTCAAAATCAGGATTGCTTATTAAGTATTGTGCCTTCTTTATCTTCATCTAAATAAATTGTTAAACAAAATTACTTATATTAATTAGATTAGCCCACGTTTAAAAGCTTAGTCGTTAAAAGTTTCAAACGCTGTATATTTGCAATGTGATGAATAAATTTGAACACGATAAGATAGTTCCGTATAAAAGCTCCAGTTTAAGTAAAAAAGAGCAGATAGCTGACATGTTTAACAGCATCTCCAAAAAATATGATTTTCTCAATAGGTTTTTAAGTGTTGGTGTAGATAATTACTGGAGAAAAAAAGCATTAAATGAACTTCGTGAACTTCAACCCAAAACTATTTTAGATGTCGCAACAGGAACAGCCGATGTTGCAATAATGGCCGAAAAAAAATTAAACCCTGATAAAATAACAGGGATTGACATCAGTGAGGGAATGCTTGATATGGGTAGAAAAAAGATATCTGAACTCCATCTTAATGATAAAATAGAACTTTTACTTGGTGATAGTGAAGCAATAAAATATCCCGACAACACGTTTGATGCAGTAACTGTAGCTTTTGGTGTTCGAAATTTTCAAAATTTAGAGAAGGGGTTAAGTGAAATCAAAAGAGTTTTGAAACCTAATGGAAAACTAGTTGTATTGGAATTCAGTAAACCTAAGTCTAGATTTATTCGTTTGTTTTACAACCTATATATGAAAGTAATCACTCCTAATATCGGAAAATTATTTTCAAAAAATAAAAGTGCTTATAGTTATTTGGATGCCTCAATAAAAAAGTTTCCTGAAGGAAATGAGTTTAAATCAATTTTAGACAGCATTGGGTATTTTCAATCATCATACAAACCTTTGAGTTTCGGCATATGCAGTATTTATTGTGCAATAAAATAAAATGTCTGATCGTAGTAGCATTTCTTTCCCCTTTAATTGCTTTTTCGCAATTGACAGAAGGAATTAATTTGCCAGATCATGATGAAAATCTTTTTCATTTTGGAATTAGCCTGGGTGTAAACAGAGCTTACTATCATTTTTCAAACAATCCACTTTTTATTCAAAAAGACAGCATATTGTCTGTTGAGAGTTTACAGAACAGTGGTATCAGTTTAGCATGGTTAGTAAATTTAAGACTTGGAGATCATTTTGATTTATCAACCTATCCATTAAATCTGATCTTTACAGAAAAAGCTTTTCAATACAGACTTAAATACCCAGAGCCTTTTTCAGGTGAAGGCACATTAGTAACAAGAAAAATACAAGGAATCACACTGGCCCTCCCCATGCAAATTAAATTCAGCAGTGACAGAATTAATAATTTTAAAGTTTACATTTTAGGTGGTGGAAAGGTAGAATATGATTTTGCTGCAAACAAAGGCGACAAAAATGCTGAAAAATTGATGAAGCTTGATAAACTGGATTATGGTATTGAAGCGGGAATTGGATTCCATTTTTATTTCCCTGTATTTGTACTTTCTCCAGAATTGAAATTAGGATGGGGATTGAAAAATGTTCATAGCCGTGATCCTAATCTTAAATATTCAAATGTGATTGATGAAATAAAGTCAAGAACTATTAATCTTTCATTTATCATTGAATAAATAAACTAAAAATCATACTCTCTCCTATTTATATTTAATCGGAAACCAAAATTAATCATACTAGATTTTTCGCTTTTCACTCCAGTTTTATAAGTTCTGGTCTGAAAACCTCCATCTAAATATAAATTATGCTTTAACTCGTATGATAAATTAAATATTAAATTTAAGCAATCTGCCTTTTGGCCACTTCCCAATGCAAATCCATTGTCAGATGGTCTTATAGAATAATCTCTGAAAATATTAGCTCCAAAATTTTTGCCCGAAGAATCCAACCCTTGATAATAGTAAATCGCTCTTGCATAAATAAATAACTTGTTAAAGGGTTGATACCTTACAATGCCAATTAGTTCTTGAAAATTAGCACCCAAAGGATGTGCAAGCGGTTGGTTATAATGAGTATAATTTGCAATACTATCTAAATGAGAATAAGTAAACGGTCGAACTCTGTTGACTTCAACTTGGATATCAAGGTTTTTAATACTAAAGGCATTAATGTATTTGCCTCCTAATTGAAATCCAAATTTGTTTGTCCAGTTGGTTGGGTTATTTTTAATTCTTGATAGGATAAACTCATCTAACAATAACTGGCCATAAAATTGAAACCGACGATACACATTGGCTTTAAAATCAAGACCAGCAACAGCATTATCAGGACTGCCCACAGTGCCCTCAACATGGCGATA
>JAIXWH010000067.1 GCA_027484165.1 Chitinophagaceae bacterium
ACTCTAAATGCAACAGATGCAACAGGAGCGCTTACATGTTTAGCGTCTTCATCTGTTACAGTTGTTGTTAATAACTTACCTGTGTTAGATAGCGCGAAAGCTTCAGCTTCATCAGTATGTGGTGGAGCGCCAGTTACATTGCAAGCGTATTCAGGATTCATGGACGCAGGTCCTTCAACACAACCTACTGGATATTGTACAGTAACCAACTTAGGCACAAGTGCTTTAAGCTATTTTGATATGTTCAGTACTACTGGTGCAACACAAAACATCAATAATTCAGCTTCTGGATATTCTGAGGCTGGTTATGGTGATTTCGGCAGTCAAATTGCTATTGCAAGTGCTGGACAAACGATTAACTTCAATACTACATTAGTAGGAACTACAGTTGGGGTTGCTGTTTGGGTTGATTGGAACAGAAATGGAACATTTGAAACAACGGAGAGAGTTTATGTAACTACAGGTTTCTCATCAACAGCAAGCGGAAGCTTTGTGGTTCCGGCTAATGCAACACCTGGTGCAACTAAAATGAGAGTAATGATAGACTTCAATACTTCAGTGCCTGCAAATCCATGTGCGATAAGCGCTTCAGGAAGAGGAGAAGTAGAGGATTATACATTCAGAGTGATAAATGGCAATAATATTGACACAGCCTTAAATTATACTTGGACTCCAGGCAATATCACAAACAATACGGGTGCAGTAACAGTAAATCCAACTACTACAACAACTTACACAGTGTCAGCAGTGAATGCAGCCTCTGGTTGTGCCGCTACTAGCACAAAGTCTGTAACTGTTAACGTGGTTCCTGTTTCTGTTGAAGCTTCTTCAACTGCAACTGGTGCTATTTGTGTGGGTACTGCTGTTAATCTTTCTGCAACACCTTCAGGTGTAGGACCATTCACCTATTCATGGAGCAATGGAACGTCTGTAGTGAGTACAAGTGCTTCATTCAGTGCTACTCCATCAGCAACCACAACATACACTGTAACGGCTAAAGATGCATGTAACAATACTGCTACTTCATCTGTTACTGTAACCGTAAATGCATTGCCAACAGCAAGCATTAATGAGGCAAGTCCAATAGTGATTTGTCAACCAAATACACAAGAGTTAACAACTTCTACAAACGCAACAACACCAGTTTATTCTTGGAACTTAAACGGAAGTACAATTGGCGGCGCAACTAGTAGTAGTTACACAGCAACAACAAATGGTAGTTACACTGTTTCAATAACAGATCAAGCTACAGGTTGTACAAGTGCTACGTCTTCTGCGGTATTGGTTACTATTAATCAACAACCAACAGCAATAGTAATTTCTCCATCAAATCCGTCAATTTGTTTAGGATCTTCTGGAACATTGTCATTAACTGGTGGAAATATTATCAATCCAAATGTTTCTTCATACTCTGAGGGCTTTAACACGGGTGCTTCAAACTGGACCATTACTAATGCTCCAACTTCACCAAGTGCTACAAACTGGTCATTGAAAACAGCACCATTTACTTATACCTCACCAGGAGGAGAAGGAAGGTTTACTAATTTCTCAACACCAAACGGAGGTAAGTTCTTATTAGCTATTCCTGATGCGGGTGGAACTGGTTCTGTAACAAATACAGTGATCAAATCTCCAGTGTTTAACACAACTGACTTTACTTTGGCAAATCTTGTGTTTGAACATGCATACAAATATGATCCAGCAGATGTGGCTAAAGTAGAAGTTTCAACAAATGGCGGTTCTTCATGGACTACTATCAAAACTTTCACTCAAAGCCAGGGAACAACAGCTAATGGAGCACAAGTAACCAAGAACGATACCATAAGTTTAGCTTCTTATTTGAATCAGTCTAACCTTGTTGTAAGATTCAACTACACCAGTAACTTCGGTGCATCATGGTGGTTAATTGATAACTTCAGAGTTGTGGGTACACAGGCTGTTCCAACTACTTATGCTTGGACGCCATCGGCTACACTTGATACTTCATCAGGATCAACTGTTGTAGCATCTCCAACAACAGCAACAACATACACAGTAACGGCTACAAGCCAATACGGTTGTACCAGAACACAAACAGTTACAGTATCTGTTAATACACGTCCAACTGGAGTTATTAGCGGAGATGCAACAATATGTAGAAATGGAAGCACAGATGTTAGCATTGATGTAACAGGCACAGGACCATGGACAGGTACATTAAGCAACGGAGCGTCGTTTAGCGGATCTGAAAGTCCAATGATTGTAACCGTTTCTCCATTATCTACAACAGTATTTACTATTGCAACTTTGAGTGATGCAAATTGTGCAGCAGTTGCAGGAGATTTAAGCGGAACTGCAACAATAACTGTAAACCAACCAACATCAAGTTCAATCAGTACGTCTGTATGTTCTAATGCATTGCCTTATGCATGGAATGGTAAAACGTATTCTGTAGCGGGTACTTACACTTATTATATGGAAGGCGCTAACGCTAATGGTTGTGATTCAACAGCAATATTGAATTTAACCATCAAACAAGCAACAACAAGCAGCACACCGATTTCAAATTGTGTAAGCTACACTTGGAATAATGTAACCTACACTGCAAGCGGCACCTACACTAAGTCGGGCTTAACCAATGCAGCAGGATGTGATTCAACAGCATACTTGGTGTTGACCATTAAACAACCAACAACAAGCAGCACACCGATATCAAGTTGTGTAAGCTATACTTGGAACACTGTAACCTACACTGCAAGCGGCACCTATACTAAGACAGGATTGACTAATGCAGCAGGATGTGATTCAACAGCATACTTGGTGTTGACTATCAATCAACCAACAACAAGCAGCACGCCGATATCAAGTTGTGTAAGCTATACTTGGAATACTGTAACCTACACTGCAAGTGGTACCTACACTAAGACAGGATTGACCAGTGCAGCAGGATGTGATTCAACAGCATACTTGGTGTTGACCATCAATCAACCAAGTTCATCTGATGATTCATTAACTATATGTTCTAGTGAACTACCTTATACATGGAATGGCGTAACATTCACCGGAGCTGGTACACAAACTGCTCATATCACTAATGCTGCAGGATGTGATAGTGCTGCAACATTACACTTGACAGTGAATCAATGTTTCACCACATTAAATGTAAAAGCGTTCATACAAGGTTTCTACAGCGGTAACGGAACAATGGCTGCAACATTATATGATTTAGACAGTAGTACAGATGCTACAGCAACAGACACTATTGAAGTAAGTTTATGGAGTACGGCAAGCTTAACCGGTACTACGCCTAATTACACTCAAAAAGTAATCTTACATACAAATGGTACAGCATCGGTTCAATTCCCAGGTGCGACATTAGGTAACAGCTACTATGTTGCAATCAAACACAGAAACAGCATGGAAACATGGAGTGCTTCACCGGTTACCATATCATCAACAACAAGCTATGACTTCTCTACAGGATTAGGCCAAGCTTATGGAGATCAAATTAATGATCCAATGAAGAATATGGGTAGCGGAGTTTATGCAATGTACAGTGGCGATGTTAATCAGGATGGAACTATCGATCTTAGTGATTTAACACTAACACAAAACGATGTATCTAACTTTGCATTCGGATATAATTCATCGGATTGCAGTGGAGACGGCGGAACAGACTTATCAGATTTGATAATTATTCAGAATAATGCTACATTATTCTTGTTCAAAGCAACTCCACAACAATAAAAAATAGGTAACCAAAACAAACACAAACCATCGAAAATTAAAATAAAAGAAGATGAAACAAACCACCACAAAAATCGGAAGACTACTAGTAGTTTGTCTTTGGATGTTATTGAGCTATTCATCGAATGCTCAGAATCCAACATACGAATTGTATGTTACCAACCAGTTACAGACTGACCCAAAAACCTATCAGTTTGATGTGTATTTATTAAGAACAGGAAGCACTGATTTGGTTCTTTATGGAGTTCAGTTTGGTTTGGGTATTGATACTTCTATTTCGAATGGAGGAACGCTTAGCTATACTTATGTATCAGGAAGCACACAATTAAACGCAACTCAAGCTGCATTTACAAATCAGTTTGTTACTACATACTTTAATGTTGGTGGCGTGATTTATAGATATTTTAATCAGTCTGCAGTAGCAGCTTCAACTACAAGTAGCGCAACACTTATAAGTGGTGTTAAAAATGGTTGTAGTTCTCCTGGAACAAGACTGGGAACTTATCGTATAACCAATACGGTTAACTTTAAGCCGGCTTCAACTTGCAAACACATTTTTAGCGGAACAGCCGCTGCAAGTGGTAGAACAGGTACAAAAGTTAGTGCTTGGGTTAATGGTTCAGTGGTTGATATCACTGCAGGTACAGCTAACGGAGGTTCAAGTGTAAACTATATTTACTCTTCAAACGGTACTTGTGATCAGAACTTATCATTAAATGGATGTGCAGTGTCGGCTTCTGTTTCATCTCAAACTGCTGTAACCTGTTTTGGTGGTTCAAACGGTACAGCAACAATAAGCTTATCAGGATTAGGAACAGCATCTAGCGGTACCTATACGCTTGATGGTGGATCTTCGGTATCGTATAGTACAAATCCATTTACGGTTTCTAACTTAAGTGCGGGTACACATTCAATATCTGTTTCATCGGGTATATGTTCTGCATCAACAGGAAACTTTACTGTAAATGGTCCATCTTCAGCTATAACATCTTCGTTTAGTGCTGCAGGATGTTTATCTTACACATTACCATGGGGCGGTTCTGTAACAGCCAGTGGCCCATACGAACACACTTATGTTTCAGCTGCGGGTTGTGATTCAACAGTAACAGCTAATGTTATCATCACACAACCAACAACCAGCAGCACACCGATATCAAGATGTGTAAGCTACACCTGGAATAATGTAACCTACACTGCAAGTGGCACCTACACTAAGTCAGGCTTAACCAATGCAGCAGGATGTGATTCAACAGCATACTTAGTGTTGACAATCAAACAACCAACAACAAGTAGTACACCTGCATCAAATTGTGTAAGTTACTCATGGAATAATGTAACCTACACTGCAAGTGGTACCTATACTAAGACAGGATTGACCAATGCAGCAGGATGTGATTCAACAGCATATTTGGTGTTGACCATTAAGCAACCAAGTTCATCTAGTGAATCAGCAAGTTCTTGTTTTTCATATTCTTGGAATGGAGCAACCTATTCTACTAGCGGAGTTAAAACATTCACAACTACCAATGCAGCAGGATGTGATTCAGTAGTTACCTTGAACTTAACTATCAACAATGGTACTTATAACAGTTATAGTGAAGTTGCATGTGACAGTTATGTTTGGAATGGTACAACTTACACTGCAAGTGGTTCATATACTTATCACTATAATGATGCTAACGGTTGTGCATCTTACGATGTGTTAGCATTAACAATTAACGTGAGCAAAACAAGTACAACTACAGATTTAATATGTGCGGCAAACTTGCCATACTCATGGAATGGAAGTAGCTACACTGCGAGCGGTACTTATACATATGCTACAACAAGTGCAGCGGGTTGTGATTCAGTGGCAACGTTAGAATTGACAGTTGCGACTGCAACAAGCAGTACAACAAATTATGCAGCATGTTCTTCATCGATGCCATACTATTGGAATGGTATAGCGAGAACAGCAGCAGGAACATATACTTACTCAACAACTAATGCAAATGGTTGCGATTCAGTAGCAACGTTGGTATTAGTAGTATCAACAGTAACTCCAGTTGCACCAACAACGGTAACGCAAACATTGGTAAGCAATAATTGTGGGGCAAGAGTATATCGTTATTCAGTAACAGCAGTTGCAAACGCTGTAGGTTACGCATGGACGTTACCGACATCAGTAGGTGGTGTATCAGGCGTAACAGTGGATTCAGGCGATATAACAAGAGACAGAGTAATCAAATTGATGTATGCATCTAATGCAGCTGCGATAACAACAGACAGCATCAAGGTGAG
>JAIXWH010000032.1 GCA_027484165.1 Chitinophagaceae bacterium
GAACAGGTTTGTCCACCAAAACTTATTGAGAAAGTTGCAGTTCCTGCAGATGTAGGTGTTCCTGATATATTATAAACCAAATTGCCATTACCAGTTGCTAATGTACCAGCTTGTAATGTAGCTGTTAAACCTGTAACTCCTGTTGATGAAATCGAAGAGCCTGAAGTATAAGCGACTCCGCTACCTCCTATATAAGTTATGGTTGCTGTTCCAGAATAAGTTGTATTAACTGTTCCTGCTGTCGTTTGAACGTTTGTACAATTTAATGCAGTGACTGTTGGAGTAACAGTGGTACCTGGAATATACCTTGTTACATTTTCAGTTATTGATGTTACTTTAGCAGCAGTTTTATTACCATAAAAAGTTGGTCCTACAACATAAGGATATGCAGAATTCCAATTTGAATTAACGGTGGCAAAATAGCAATATATACCATTTGGATATTCTGGTGTTACACAAAATCTTCCATTATGATCGTCAAGATAATCAGGAGTTGAAATAGATGTTGCATTATATTGATAATCTTCCCTGAAATAACCTAAAGGATAAGTAGAACTAACAACAGGGCCAGCAGTAACTGGAGTTCCATTTGAATATGTAGTTCTTGTAGTTATATTTCTTAATGAGTAACTTGATTTCATTCTCACAATTCCTCCAGTACCATCTACATTTCTATATCCGTATGCTCCATAAATTGGAAATCCATCATATGCAAAACCAATTAGAGGAGAATGCACTGTACTATCAATTCTGTATAATGCATCCGCAGTATATAAATTACATACGGTGGAAATTACAGATAAATCCAAATTAAATGCGCTTGGGTTTTGATGGTGATGATAATTGCCCATAGCAGGATGACCTTTTGAACAATCAAAGCCAACTTTTTCAGCAACTATAGCATCTCTATTCCAAACTCCATCTCCCATGCAAGGAGGCATAACCGGACCGCCACAGATTGAATTGGTTGAATTTTTCCAAGACACCCCATCTCTGTAATCAAATAACGCAACACCATTGATAAAAATGCCAATATTACCACCGGAAGTTGGAGTAGCTGTTCCTGTATTTCTTGTTGGATTTAAAGGGAATTTAAAAATTGTATTTTGACTGGTAGTTGTAGAAGGATTACCGTCTAAAAAAGGCCCAGTGATGTATGCAGGAACACCTTTTGTTCTGATATAAGCCCAAGTGTTGGAATATAATACTGTCTGAACATTTGCAGAATCATTATCCTGTATAGGTGTTGAATTGCCAGAAACATAATGTCTTCCTTTTATACCTGTTGTATTCTGAAGCCATGATATAATTACGGGATTAGTTTGTGCATATGCAAAATTCAGATTGATTAAGATTGCAACTAGAATTATTTTTTTAGTCATTATTTTACTTTTTAATAGCATGTTTATTGTTTGATAAATTTCTTGCTTAAAACTTGTTTGTTTTTATCATCCATAATTTTAAGGATATAAGTGCCTTTGGTCAATATCGAAACATCTTTTCCCGTACTTAATAATTCTGTTGGATTAGGCCACATAAATACGGTTCTTCCCAATGCATCGTAAACCCATGCATAATAGATTACTCTGGATGATGGACTTATTTTTATTTGTAATTTATTATTTACAGGATTAGAAATAATACTAAAATCAAATACCGTATTATAATTAATAGCATTTAGAGAATCAACTTGTATGGAGAGATTACAAGATTGATCACCAAAACTGATTGCGAAATTTGCAATACCAGTTGAAGAAGGTGTACCGGTGATATTGAAAATTAATCCGCCATTACTATTTGTCAATTGACCTGATAGTAAAGTAGCAGTCAATCCTTCTACTCCAGTTGAAGCAAATGTATTTCCTGTAGTGTATGACACACCGTTACCTCCTGCGTATGGAATAGTTACTGTGGCAGAAAATGGAGAGTTTACATATACATCAGTTGATGAGTAGATTACATTATTACAATACAGATTTGTTATAGAAGGAGATGTTATTGGTGAAGGACAATTGTTTCCAGATCCAACTAAATTGGTTAATTGATTACACAAATAAGCATAATTTATAGAATCTGTTAAGTTCATCGAACCTACCAACAAATTATTCAACTCATTTGCATCTACAGACAAATGATAAAAACGTTCTCTACCATCATTAAATCTGATTAATTTATAATTTTTATTTTTAATCGCTTTTGCGTCAGATGAATCAGTTGTAGTTTTAAAGATTTCTGTAAAAGCCCAAGGCCTTATACTATCTCTTTGATTTTTTATGATTGGCATCAAACTTTTACTGTCAACTGATTTGTTATTTGGAATTTGTGATTGCCAGTTATTATATCCATACAATTCCAATACTGTTGCAAAAATATCTGCAGAATTTACCAAAGCATTTGAAACCCTGCCAGGATTAATAACTGAAGGTCCAGAGATAATCAATGGTACATGAACACCATATTCATAAACAGTTCCTTTTGCACGACTGGTATCTGTAATTTGAGCAACTCTAGCTAAGCTACCATTATCACCAATAAAGATAAAGTCGGTACTATCAAATTTATTTAATGTTCTTAATGAATCAAATACTCTACCTAATTCATGATCCATGGATTGTATCATGGCTTTGTAATACGACTTTGGATTTGCTGCTATATCAGCAGGAGCACCACTTAAATTGGTAAATGTATGAAGTCCTGCTGGTGGAAGATGAATTGGATCATGTGGTGCATTAAATGCTATACATGCATAGAAAGGTGAAGATGAGTTTTGTCTCAACCAATTTGCCATATTATTGGCTTGTTCAGTTGTTGCATAATTAGTTGAAGTACTTGAAACTCCATTCGTAATTTTTGTCCAGTTGTTGTAATTTGGAGTTAACGTACCAATAAATAAACCTTCAAAATGATCAAATCCCATTCTATTTGGCGCAGTTAAATTTATTGGTGCTGGTTGTTGCAGATGCCATTTTCCAATTAAAGATATCTTAATATTATTATTATATACTTTTAATAATTTAGGAATTGTAATTTCGGTAGTATCTAATTGTCCTGATCCACCAATACCTCCTACTATTCCGCCTACACCTGTTCTGAAGCCATAACGACCTGTTATCATGGTTGCACGTGTTGCAGAACAAACAGGATCTGAAGTAGCATTAGAGAATCTTATTCCATGATTTACCAAATATCTTAGATTTGGAACATCAACAGTATCTTGGTGATTTTCATAGAAACCAAGATAATCTGTACCCATATCATCAGCAATAATAAACATCACATTTCTTGTTGACGATGGAGGTGGTGAAACATTATTTACAGTTAAAGAAATGTTGCAGATTTGTCCGCCAAATTTAATGGCAAATACTGCTATTCCAGAAGCAGATGGTGTTCCTGTAATTGTATAAGTTATATTTCCCGACCCACTTGCTAAAGTTCCAGCTTGTAAGGTTGCAGTTAGACCTGTTATATTTGTAGAAGAAACAGATGTTCCTGCAGTGTATGCAACACCGTTACCTCCGGTGTAACCAATAATTGCTGTTCCATTATAAACAGTATTAGCTGTTGGATTGGAAGAATAAGTTGCGCTCGAACAAGCTAATGTTGATATTATTGGTGAAATGGTTGTGCTGCCTACTACAAATTGTCCCATCATACCCTCATCTTCATGCAATGAAATGTGACAGTGATACATAAATGGATGAACATTATCTGCATAATCATCAAATTTCGCAATAAATTTTATTGTTGATTGACTTGGAACATAAACAACATCTTTCCATCCTGCTTGAGCAGCAGCTGGAGCTGCGCCATTAACAGAAAGAATATTGAATTCAACATCATGAATATGAAACGGATGTCCAAAATTTCCTGAATTTGTAATTTGCCAAATCTCTGTATTATCTAGTTGAACTGAATAATCGTTATAGTTGATATTAAATAGTCTATGATTTAAAAGAAAAGTAGCGCCTGGAATTCCAGCAACTGAAGTATCGCTTATAGTTAGATATCGAGTAATATTTGCATTTGCAGCTGGTATTGTATTTACAGTTGTTAAAGCATTTGGAATTACTGTTATTGGATTACTTGTTTGACTACCAACATTTAAATGCAAGACATTAAAGTCTATCCGTGCTAAAGCATTTGCAAATGGCCCATTAGGAAATAAATCTCCACCTGGAGTTTGTTGTGATAATGTAGAATTATAAGCTTTTAAATTAAAATTGGTTCCAGACTGACCGGAACAATTAACCAATATTTCAATCCTTTCTCCTGCGTGTAATAAATATCTTGTTAATGCAACAGGTGCATTTAAAAGACCGCCATCAGATGTGATCACATAAAATGTCCTATTATCACTAAATCCTAAATTGTATGAGCGCTCAATCGCAGCATTTAAAATTCTGAATCTTACTACCTGTGAAGGAATAGTAAACTGCGGACTTAATACACCATTTACCATAGAGCTATCTCCATAAGGCACAACACTGAATTGATTCGCTGTTGTAAAATCTCTGTCTGTCAATACTAAAGGAATATCATCTATACCATATTTTCTTGGAAGTGCTAAAGAAGATTCGATAGAATCTCTAACAATGATTAATCCTCCAATTCCTTTCGTAATTTGCTCTTGTGTCATTTCATGCAAATGAGGATGATACCAATATGTTGCTGCATTGTTTGCAACTTTCCAATAAGGCTGCCATAATGTACCCGGAGGTATTACTTGATGAGGACCACCATCCATTACTGCTGGTAAATGCATTCCATGCCAGTGTAATGTTGTAGAATCATTTAGATAATTTCTCACGTTCATGTGTACAGTATCTCCTTTATTAATAAACAAAGTAGGACCCCAAAATTTATTATTAATACCTGCTGTAATAGTTTGCTGACCTGGTCTGATTTGTGAAAAGGTATCTTTTATATTTAAATTAAAAGTAGTTCCACTTAAAGTATCGGGAATCCATAAATTATTATATTGGGCATATAAATTTTGTAAGAAGATTAAAGAAACAAACCCCAAAAGCAGAAATATTTTTTTCATTTTTTATTTTTAATTTTTAATTGTTATGGTTTGAATTATTCTACAGGTGGTGGCCCCGGAGGTCTGCGATGAGGTGGCGGAGGACCATCATGAGGTGGACGATGTTCACCTGGAGGCCCCATTCTTCTGCCATGTGGCGGTGGCGGTGGTGGACCATCTTCATTCATTCCATCTCTTGGAGGTGGCGGAGGAGGTGTAACCTCAGGTCTGAATCTTCCAGGTCTTCCATGCGGTGGAGGCATCATGCGTTTATTATTTCTATCTTCTTTATCTAATGAATTCGAATCCATTTTATCGGGATTATTTTCATTTTGATGCAAGAAATGTTTGTCAAAATAATCAGCAAGTCGGTTCATTTGTTCAGGCTTGCAGATTGATTTTATTTTTTTAAAATGATAATAAGTAAGCGTATCAATTTGCATTGAAATCATTGATGCCTGATTCGCGTAAAATTGAACTGTGGCATCACTTGCAGTATCCGACTTTAATAAATTGAACAAAGATGATTTTACTGCTCTCTCCTTTTCTTTAAGCATTCTCATTTTTTGGTGATGCTCATCAAACAAAGAATCGAATGTGATTTGTTGTATGCTATCAAACCTAATGAAATCAGAAAAAAATGGATTTCGTTGAATTTGCATTATTTTATGTTCTTCAGGCTTATTACGACAATTTTGTTTGAACCACATTATACCAGTGAAAATTGAATTTGCAAGAAGCAAAACAATCATCAGCAAGATTAAAATATCATTTTTCTTTGATGTCATAATTATAATTTGTTGTGTTTAATTGATATGTGTAAGAATTTTTGTCTTGGCTTATTGTTTCATCAGTATTGATGTTATTAAATTGACGGTTTAAAAAAAAAGTATTTAAAAGGAGTAAAAAAACTGATGCTGCTAAAATAATCACTAAACGTCCAGTGAATTCAATGTCTGAAACTTTTTGTAACCTGCCGTTGAGTGTTGAATTAAAA
>JAIXWH010000111.1 GCA_027484165.1 Chitinophagaceae bacterium
CTAAATAGATATTCCACATCTGCTTTAGTAAGCGCCTTCACAAAACTGGTTTCATCCGATATTAACTCTTTAGCCAGTATTTTTTTCTTCTCCTGTAATTGCAATATTTTATCTTCAATGGTATCCAAACAAATCATGCGATAAGCAAAAATGTTTTTTGTTTGTCCAATACGATGCGTTCTATCAATAGCTTGTTGCTCTACCGCTGGATTCCACCAAGGATCAACGATATAAACATAATCTGCTGCTGTTAAATTTAAACCCACACCTCCTGCTTTCAGTGAAATTAAAAACACCCTGCAATCATCATTATTCTGAAAATTCTGAATCGCTTTTTCTCTATCAGTTGCAGAAGTACTTCCATCAAAATATTCAAATGGAATGTTCTGTTCTATAAGTTTTTCTTTTATCAAAGCGAGCATCCCTAAGAACTGCGAAAAAATCAATGCTTTATGCTGACCTATATTTTCTGTAATCTCTCTCGCCAATTCATCAAGCTTGATTGAATGATTAGGATATTTATCTTCTTCATTTAAAATAGCTGGACTATCACAAATTTGACGCAACTTCATCAAACCTTGTAAAATGGTTAGTTGTGATTTTTCAATTCCCTGTTCATCAATTGTCCCTAAAATTTTATCTCTGTAACTATTTCTATATGCATCATAAATTGTTCTTTGCTCTTGTTCCATCTCACAGAATAAAATAGTTTCTGTTTTTTCCGGCAAATCTTTTGCTACTTGCTCTTTTGTTCTTCTTAATATAAAAGGATACAAGAGTTTTCTTAAATGCTCTTTTTGTTCAGGTTCGCCAAACTTATCAATTGGTGTTGCAAATTCATTTCTGAAAAACTCCATACTTCCCAGCAATCCGGGATTTAAAAAATTCATTTGTGCAAACACATCGAAGGTGTTATTTTGAAGAGGTGTACCGCTCATGCATAAACGATTTTTTGCAGTAAGCAATGTAGCCGCTTTGGTAACTTTTGAAGAAGGGTTTTTAATTGCCTGACTTTCATCTAACACCACATAATCAAAAAGTACTTTCAAAAACAAAGTAATATCACTTCTTAACGTTCCATAAGTGGTGATGATGATATTATGCTTAGTTAATTCTAACTCGTTTCTTAACCTTGCATTACCGTGATGAACATGATAAGTAAGTCCTGGGGTGAATTTCTTTACTTCGTTTTGCCAGTTATAAATCAAAGTAGTTGGACATATCACTACTGCTTTTAACTCGCCGTTAGTTTTTTTATACTGCTCCAACATCGTTAGCGCCTGAACCGTTTTACCCAAACCCATATCATCAGCCAGAATTCCACCCCAACCTACTTCACTCAAATAGCTCAGCCATTGAAATCCTGCAATTTGATATGGCCTTAAAACCGCTTCCAATGTATCCGGAACAGGTATCTCTGGAATATTTTTAAATGCTCTGATTTTTTCAAATTTTTCATCAAGCGCAAAACTGATTTCTGTTTCGTTTCTGTTTTCATACAACTCATCTATCACACTCATGTGATATCTGGATAAACGAAGCTTATCATTTTTACCTTCTCCTACTTTAAACAATAATGAATATCGTTTTAACCATTCGTCAGGTAAAATACCGAGTGTTCCATCTCCAAGTTGCACAAATGACTGTTTGCTAGCAAGCGCTTTCTTAATATCTGAAATGCCTACACGCTGTTCTCCAAACTCTATTTCGATTTTAGCATCAAACCAATCCATTCCACTACTTACATGGATATGGGTATTAGGTCGTGCTGTATTAAATCTAAAGTTTCTTAAAGATTCAAAGCCAAACACCGGAATCTTCTTTTCTTTCATAGCATCCACAAAAAGAAAAAACCAATTGTTTCTAAGTACCTCAATTCCTTTTAATACTAAAGAATTGCTTTCGGTTTGCAAAACAAACATGGAGTGCAAGCTCTCTAACGATTTGATGAAATTATTTTCTGCTTCTTTGTTTCTTTGTATCACCAATATTTTATCTCCGTCAGGGAGTGTTATTGTATCTCTATCTGTTGGTTTGGTGTCAATTCCATTGTATCCGAATATAGGCTGAAATACAAGATAGTCGCCTCTTTCAATTAGCTGTATTTTTATTTCTGGTACTCCACCTTTTATTTCTTTAACTAAACTTTTATCAAATTCAACAGGATATTCTTTAGTAAGTGGTAAAATGATTTGGTGCATCGTATGCGACCAATCAGCCTTTGTTAGTTTGATACTACCCTGATGCAAAAACTTTTCAGCCTGTATGATATCTTCTGTTTTTTTCCAAGTATACAATACATCATCATATAAAAAAACAAGCATGCTTTCACATTCGTTTTTGTGAAACGGAATGTTTTGGTTTCCTATTTTTACCATACAAACCAGCTCGAGTTGACCCTTTTCTGCAAGCACCTTAAAAACTGGTGAGATGAACTGGTTACTTAATTCAATGTCTTTCAGATTACTTGTAACAAACTTTTTTGTTTTAGGCAATTGAAATATGAAATGATTATCTGTTTCTTCTTCAAATATTTTTTTCAGTTTAGGATGTAAATATTCTGCAATAAGCGCTTTAGTTTCTTCAGGCAAATCTTCTCCTTCATTTTGAATGATATTGTCCCATATTCCACTGAAGGGAGAATTACGATTAAGGTATTTATTAATTTCGGTTGATTGTAATTTTCTAATCTGTTGAAAAAATAATTTATCTCCTTCACCGAACAAATCAGTGTTTACAAATTTTGATAAATCGAGTGCTTCTACCTTGTTTACATATTTTTTTCCTTCTTCATCTGCATCACCCTGAACCGCATCTACAACAAAGCCTGGATATGTTTTTGCATTGAAGTTTATGACGAAACCTAATTTTTTTTGATTATTTTCTTTTTTTACATCCGTTGAAGAAACGGGAATGTTTGGTTGGCTCTGATGTTTTATAAATGGTGGTAGTGATGTTTTTGGTACTGTATTCGCTGGAATTGATTCAACACGTTTAATCGTTGGGTCCAGTAATTTCAAAAAGGGTTTTCCTTCTTTATAACTGAATTCGAACTTGCCTGTCAAATCATCATTTAAACTGTAACCATAAATCTGTAATAGCTTATTTTTTTCTTTATCCCAGTTTCTGATACTGTCAAAATAATTCGCACCATAGGCGTTTAATAATTGCAGAAACAGTAAAGTTTTGTGCTCGCATAAAGGATGTGATGTTTCAGCACAGATACATGAGGTATCGAAATTTCTTTCTTCATTTTTTTGAATAACCAAGGGATAAGTTGTGCCCTTAAATATCAGCTCCGCCTCAACTCTTTCATCTGCAGCTTTTAAAATAGAAGCTTTAGCTGTTCTCAACATTTTCTCAGCTTCTTCATATATTGATGGTGAGCACAACATTTTAATGGTTCTCAAATCAATATTCTTCATTTTCGTAACGGTATGATATTGATTGTACTGAATCATACTGCCACCCAACATGTTTTTATCTGCCATGTCCTGAAGTCTGAATAAAGAAGCGGATTCGTGGCGGCAAATATCACCTAAATTATAAGGACATGAGCATCGTAACGACATGAGCTTTTGGTCATTATACTTTTGTATGTATACTTTGTAAAAAGTATTATAACTATCGTCTTTTACTCTAAAAACAATACTGCCCGTTAGTTCATCGTGTTCAATAAGTTCAACGTAACCGGATCCGTGAATTTTTTTCCCTCTGCGAATTACTTCCTCGGTTCCGTTATTATAAATATGCTTGATAATGTGTGTTAACGCCAAAATTTACTCCCTTTAATGGTGAGCCCGTTCAAAATTGGGCAATTTGCAAAAGTAAAGGAAAATAACTCAGTTAACTATTGTCTGCTAAAAGAATGTGGAGAACTTCTGTAGTTTAACTAACCCTTTACAAGTTTTCCGTCTTTGTAAATAGGCAACACATGAGCTGTGTTGGATGTTAAACAGTGTTCTATATCTTTTTCTAATCCAAAAGAAGAAAGGCGCTCAAAGTGTGAAGCGTTTTTATCTTTCATGTATTGAAAAATATTAGGAGCAGCTTCATTGTATATTGATAATGCTATTTTTGAAGAATCACAGTTGATAGAAAAGTTATCTTTTACCTGTTGAATCACAGCCCCGGCAAAAAGTAGGTCTTCTATATTGATTTTATCTTTCCATGCTGCGCAGGCAAGTAATACAGATTTTTTCTTTTTATTGATATGCTCAACAACTGCATCTAGATTTGCAAAAGAACCCGTTATCACTTCATTAGCACCATTGTTCAATGCCATGTGTAATAATTTGGTACCGTTTGTAGTTGTTAATACAAGTGTCTTTCCGTTGATAAATGTTTCAGGATATTCGAAAGGGGAGTTTCCGTATTGAAGACCTTCTGCCACTTTTCCATCTCTTTCTCCGGCGGTAATAGCACTCATCTGTTTTCCTATTCTGATGCATTCATCTACACTGTCTACAGGAATAATTTGCTTCGCTCCGTTTTTTAATGCGGCTGCAATAGTAGACGTTGCTCTCAATACATCAATAACCACAACAATGCTATTGGAGATATCATATAAATTTAAAAGCGCCGGTGAAAATGAAGTATATAATGAGGGTGATGTTGCTTCTTTTGACATTGTATTCTGAATATCCTTTTATTCAAATGGTATTTTAACCACTTTTGCTTTTATTGAATTGTTTCTGATTTTAATAAAGATTTCATTTTGTAAAGATGCATGAGCTGTGTTTACATAGCCCATTCCTATTGCTTTTCCAAGCGATGGCGATTGAGTTCCTGATGTTACTTTTCCGATTATATTTCCTTGCTCATCTGTGATTTCATAATCATGACGAGCAATTCCTTTATCAATCATTTCAAATCCAATCAGCTTTTTAGAAACACCATTATTTTTTTGATTTTCAAAAATTGATCTTGAAGTAAAGTCTTTGGTGAATTTGGTAATCCATCCTAATCCTGCTTCCATCGGAGAAGTGGTATCATTAATATCGTTTCCATATAAACAAAATCCCATCTCGAGTCTTAATGTATCTCTTGCTCCTAAACCAATTGGCTTTATTCCGTAAGTTGCTCCCGTTTTAAAAATGGCGTCCCATATTATTTCTGCATTATTATTGAAGTCTTCAAAATAAATTTCAACTCCACCTGCACCGGTGTAACCCGTTGCGCTTATTAATACATTTTCCACGCCTGCAAATGTTCCTTTTACAAAGGTGTAATATTTTAAATTGAGGATATCCATATCCGTTAGTGCCTGTATTACTTTGGTTGCCTGTGGTCCTTGAACCGCCAAAAGCGCCGTTTTTGCTGATATATTATGTATCTCGGCGCCATTACAATTATGACTTGTTATCCAGCTCCAGTCTTTATCTATATTTCCTGCATTTACCACAAGCATATAAACATTATTTTCTTCTACACAATAAACCAATAAATCATCTACTATTCCGCCTTCGTTGTTAGGCATACAACTGTATTGCGCTTTTCCGTTTGTAAGGGCTGCTGCATTGTTGGTAGTTACTCTTTGAATCAAATCAAGCGCCTGAGGACCTTTTACTATAAATTCTCCCATATGGCTTACATCAAAAACTCCTACTGCTTTTCTTACCGTCATGTGTTCATCATTAATTCCTGTGTAGGATATCGGCATATTGAAGCCGGCAAATTCTGCCATTTTAGCTCCTAATGCAATATGTTTATTCGTAAATGGTGTTGGAGTCATTTTGAAATATTTGTCCGCAAATGTAAAGTAAAAAAATACTTTGTAAACAGCTATTTATTTTAAAAGCTGATAAATTATAAATGAGCACAGATAGGCAAGGGCAGTCATATAAGAAAGTTGTATCATCGGCCATTTCCAGCTACGTGTTTCCCTTTTTACTACGGCAATAGTGCTCATACATTGCATAGCAAGCACATAAAATATTAAAAGCGACAAGCCAGACGCCAATGTATATACTTTAGTTCCATCCTCTCTAACAGCCATATTCATTTTATTTCTTAGCGTACTGTTATTGTTGTCATCTCCATCACCCACACTATATAAGGTGGCCATTGTTCCCACAAAAACTTCACGTGCAGCAAATGATGTAATTAATGCTATTCCGATTTTCCAATCATATCCTAATGGCGAAATCGCAGGTTCAATTGCTTTTCCTAAATAACCAGCAAATGAATGTTGAAGCATTTGTGCATTCTTTTCTTTTATTAGAATTTTACTGTTTTCAGGATGAAGCTTAATTTGTTCGGAATAGCTTTTATTTATTGAGTCCATTTTTTGAGGAGGACCAAAGGAGCTTAACGCCCACAATATTAAACTGATGATCATGATTACTTTTCCTGCATCAAACACAAATATTCTTGCTTTTTCATACATGGTATAAAACATGTTTTTCCATCTAGGACTTCTGTAAATTGGAAGTTCTAAGATAAAAAAGCTTCTTTCGGTTGATTTAATAAACCATTTCATAACCCACGCTACTAGGAGTGCCATAACTGTTCCGAACAGATATAACAACATCATCACCAAACCTTGTAAACTGATAAATCCTAAATATAATTTTGAGGGAATCACTAATGAAATCAAGATGGTATAAACAGGAAGTCTCGCACTGCAACTCATCAGAGGCGTTATCATGATAGTTAAAAGTCTTTCCTTTTTATTTTCAATATTTCTTGCACTCATAATTGCAGGTACTGCACAGGCATATCCGCTAATCATTGGCATTACGCTTTTTCCATTTAAGCCAGATTTTCGCATAAGCTTGTCCGTTAAGAAACTGATTCTTGCCATATAACCACTGTCTTCTAAAAGTGTAATCAAACCAAACAGTATCATTATTTGAGGAATAAAAACCATGATGCCGCTGATACCCGCTAGAAATCCATTGATAAAAAGATCGGAGTACCAAACGGTTGGAAGTATTTGCGTAAACCATCCTGCAATTTTACCGAAAGTCGATTCAATTAAATCCATGGGATACGTTGCCAGCCAAAACACGCTTTGAAATAAAAAAAACAAAACCGTTAAGAGTATGATATAGCCCCATTTTTGATGCAACAAAATTTTATCTAGTTTCTCCGACAACATTGATTGCTCCTCCATACTAGTTTCTTCTACACACATGCTCATGATATGTTTGATGCGTGCATATCGTTGCATAATTTCTTCTGCCTGTGTTTTTGTGGCGTTGAACTTATATTCTGACTTTATTTTTATTATTTCTTCATTGACCTCTTTTGATAAAGAAAATGTTTCATGATTAATTAAATAATGAATACCCTTATAATTACTTAATTCAGGAAATATTTTTTTTGTTTCGTCGATGGCTTTGGGAGCCAGCATTGAACTGTAAATAAATTCAGCAGGTGCTGTCTTTTCAAAATGAAGAATCGTTTGTATGATTTCTTTTTTTAGCTCAGCAATTCCTTTTTGCTTTCTGGGATTAATGGGAATAACAGGAACTCCTAATTCGCTCGACAAAATATCTACGTCAATTTTTATTCCTTTTTGCTTGGCAACATCCATCATCGTAAGTGCAACAACCACCGGAATTTTTAAATCTATAATCTGCGAACAAAAAAGCAGATTTCTTCTGAGGTTACTTGCATCAACAACCAAAACAATCATATCTGGATAAACATCAGAATCCTGTTGCATCAAAACTTTATATGAAACCCATTCATCCGCTCTTTTAGGATAAAGACTGTAAGTGCCGGGAAGATCAATAAAATTAGCGGTATGCTGATCACTCAGTTTACTTTGACCCGTTTTTT
Source organism: Chitinophagaceae bacterium (assembly GCA_027484165.1). Classification (GTDB taxonomy): domain Bacteria; phylum Bacteroidota; class Bacteroidia; order Chitinophagales; family Chitinophagaceae; genus Ferruginibacter. The sequence continues at coordinate 7,789 of JAIXWH010000111.1, forward strand.
TATCAACAGTAACGCCTGGAAAATTTCCAACCTTTTGTTTCAGGCCTGTTAACTCATTAAACAAAGAGCTTTTGCCGCTGTTAGGATTTCCAACTAATGCAATATTTAATTTTGATGTCAAGCCTTTCTTTGTTTTTGAGGTTGCAAAATTAAAAGTATTGATTTTGTTTCTGCTTACGAAATAAAGAAAGATAAAGAAGCAGTCAATATTTATTCAATTCTTGCTAAATTGTAGCCGGTTAAACGAATACATGAAATTAAAAATTGACAACGAACTTTTAGCTGAAGAGTTTTTTGAGAATACTCACTTATTGGGTATTGTTGCTCCTGTTAAAGGTTATCAATTTGTTTGGCACCTCAATCAGCAACTGGGTTTAAATTTCAGACTCAACAATTCTCTTGAAATTGAATTGAGAAAAAAAACAAGAAATTATTTTTTCGAGATTTATGAACACCAGATTCCCAGAAGCTGCATGTTTTATTATTTATATCACAACCAATATAATGGCGAGTATCTTCTCCCCGAATTTAAACACCTTGATTTTTTATGGCTGATTAAAGGCGATGATATGCCCAAAGAAGAAGTACAATCCCTTCAACAGTCTATCAAACAAATTTCATTTGTGCAACTCGTGAATGAAATGACCAATGAAAAAATTAAAAACAAACAACACTTAATTTTTTAAAATGAACAGCTGGGAAATAAAAGAAGGACAACTCTATAAAAAATTTGTTTTTAAAAATTTTGTGGATGCTTTTGACTTTATGTCTAAGGTTGCCATTGAAGCAGAGAGAATGAATCATCATCCAAAATGGACAAACGTATATAATAGTGTTGAGTTTTGGCTTTGCACACACGATGCAGAAAATTCAATCACAGAAAAAGACAATCAATTGGCTTCGATTATTGATAGCTTAGTTTAAATCTTCACTTCAATAACTTTATCTTTCTTTTCTGTTATTCTTCCTATTGGTTGAATATGATTTTCATATCCATGTTCTTTTAATAAGTCAACAACTTGTTGTGTGTGTGTTTCTTTTACACTAAACAACAACCCTCCGTTGGTTTGAGGATCAGGCAACAAATTGAAAGCCTCCATCACATTAACTCCTTTTTCAAAACTGGTTTTTGTACTATAGCTATTCCAGTTTCTATAGGTAGCATCTGGTACAATTCTGCTTGCCAGATATTCTTTCGCACCTGAAATTACCGGCAGGTTTGAATAAAATATTTCAGCCGACAAACTAGAACCTTCGGCCATTTCAATTAAATGTCCCAACAAGCCAAAGCCTGTTACATCTGTCATCGCATTAACTCCTTCAATGGTACTGATTTGTTCCCCGATGGAATTAAGCTTACACATTTGTGTGATCATTTCTTTTTCATGCGATTCATTAATAAGGCCTCTTTTTTGCGCTGTTGACAAAATACCCACGCCGATTGGCTTCGTAAGAAATAACCAGTCTCCCTCTTCTGCTTTGTTGTTTTGTTTGATGTTGTGTTTGTTGATGATGCCCGTTACCGACAATCCAAAAATAGGTTCAGCAGAGTCTATCGTATGTCCACCAGCCAAAGGAATTCCTGCTTCAGCGCAAATGTATCTTGCGCCTTCCAAAACCTGTTGTGCTATTGCTGTTGATATTTTTTCAATAGGCCATCCTAAAACTGCAATCGCCATTAATGGTTTTCCTCCCATCGCATATACGTCACTGATAGCATTCGCTGATGCAATTTTTCCGAAGTCTACCGCATCATCTACAATCGGCATAAAAAAATCAGTAGTTGAAATTATAGCTCTTCCGTCGCCTATATCAAATACTGCCGCATCATCATTGGAAGCGTTGCCAATTAATAAATTTTTATAGATTGGCGCTGGATTTGTACTCTTTAATATTTCCTGTAAAACATTGGGGGCTATTTTACAACCACATCCAGCACCCTTTGAATATTGGGTTAATCTTATTTTTTCTTCCATTATTAATTTTTTATGTAAGACAACAGCGCCTCCTTATTTATTTCTGAATCTATCGTTTTTGATGTGATGGGGTGTAAAAGTGTTTTAAGATTTTCTCGAGTGTTCATCGCCTTGATATAATGCTTATCGTAGTATTTCAACAATAAGCTAAACGCACTTTTTATATCTCCTTCTAAAATAAAATTAATTGTAGTTTTAGTTTCAAGCGGACCAAATCTTTTTTGGATTCGCATTACAGAGTTAACCAGTTTTTCTCGATCAAAGGCGCCATAGTTTTTTAAGATAAAATTTAATCTTGCTTCGAACGGAATTTCCAAAAAATAGAGCGGCGATTTGCGAATATTTCCCCATAAGGAGTGAGGAATATTAACGGAGCCAATACGCTGACTTTCATCTTCAATCCAAACCGGTTTTGGATTTGAATTATTATGTAAAGCAAGTGCTAATTTGTTTTCAAACATTTCCTGTGAAGGTTGAGGAGGTTGTCCTAACGATCCAAAAGCTGAGCCTTTGTGATGGGCCAGTCCTTCAAAATCAACGATCTTTTCATTGTTTTCACCGAGTTTTTTCAATAGTTCTGTTTTTGAACTGCCGGTGTATCCACCTATAACATGAAATGAATACTCTTTTTCAAACTGCTCTAAGGTCCATTTTCTAAAAGCTTTGTATCCGCCTATAATAGTATGAACATCAAAACCATATAAGTCCAAAAGCCATGCCACTCCTGCGCTGCGCATACCTCCGCGCCAACAGTGAATAATTATTTTTTGGCGTGGATTTTTTTTAGTTAATTGTTCAGCGAGCTCAACCATGCTTCTCATTTTCACACCAAAATAATCGAGACCTAGTTTAATTGCCTGTTGTTTGCCTTCTTTTTTATATGCCGTTCCAACAACTTTTCTTTCTTCGTTATTAAAAAGGGGTAAAGAAATTGCATCAGGGATATGGGCATGTGTATATTCGCCCTCACTTCTTACATCAAAAATGAGATACGTTGAATATTGTTCTATAAATTCGTTTATAGTTATTTTTTTTATGGGCATTTATCTTGGCCTCTTAAATTTAGATTGCTAATTTAGCTTGTATTATTTAGAGTACACTATTATAACACTACAAATCATGTATAAACTCTTTATAAAATTTCTTATAATTTTCTTGTTGTTTCAATCTTGTAACAACAATAGTTCTTCAGATTCAAAAAAATCTTCGGGTGGTGCTACCTATGTTTCCCCTAGCATTGATAAAAACGGACGTTTTAGAAAAGGACATACTCGGTTTCCTGTATCAACTAAAAAAGATGCATTCAAGAGTAGGATGAGAAGCAAATACTACTATCAAACAAGAGGTAAATACAGAGCAAGGAAGAAAAAATAAGCGCCTGCAACTTTTGAAGAGAGATTTTAGCATTTAAAAAATGGAGGTGAATTATTATGAGCAAAATTTTCGCAATATCCGATATTCATGGTTGTGGAAATTCTTTTGATCATCTCATTTCAAAAGAAATCAAGCTGAAAAAATCTGATGAGTTGTTTCTGTTAGGAGATTATATAGACCGTGGAAAAAACAGCAAGCAGGTAATTGACAATATTCTTGATTTAATTGATAAAGGATTTCAAGTAAACTGTTTGATGGGCAATCATGAGCAAATGTTTATGCTTACGAAAAATGACGACTTGAGACTACAGCATTGGAAAGAAATTTTTGGAGGCAATCCAACTTTAAGCAGCTTTAATATTAATCATTATGATGAACTCGAAGAAAAGTATAAATTATTTTTTGAAGGATTGTCTTATTATTTTGAATCAAAGAAAAATATTTTTGTTCATGCTGGATTAAATTTTTCAAACAAAAAAATTTTTGAAGATTTAAATTACATGCTATGGTCGAGAGATATGGACGTAAAATCAGAAATTCTTGGTGACCGAAAAATTATACATGGGCATACTCCACGAAGGCTTATTGAATTACAAAA
>JAIXWH010000094.1 GCA_027484165.1 Chitinophagaceae bacterium
GATTTATCAAGTCGGTAAAAGTTGCATCAGGCAAAACTTTGAACATTGGTTCAGAATTGAAAGCAGGTGCATACTTCATCGAGGTAAGACAAGGCAGAGAGGTGAAAACGACCAGAGTGCTTAAGTTCTAGAAAATAGTTGAAAAGTTGATTAGTTGAAAGGTTAAGTTTTAAAACCAATCAACTAATCAACCTCTCAACAAATTTGACTTATAAAAAAGGCCCGCTCCTTAACTGGGGTGGGTTTTTTTAAAATGATTATATTTTCATTTCATTTAAACTAATGTTAATGAAAGATATCTAACGGCACCGTGTAAATCAAATGGCTAAATTTCCAGTTCTTAATTATCATACAAAAACTAAAAATGAACTATATCAAAATTTCTATAATCAGTATCTTAATTTTATTTCACTCCAATTTAATTGCGCAACAAAATCAAAAACCCAATGTATTGTTTTTTGCAATAGATGATTTGAAGCCAATATTGGGTTGCTATGGAGATTCATTAGTTAAAACTCCTAACATAGACAGATTAGCTAAGATGGGAACGGTGTTTATGAATAACTATTGTCAACAAGCTGTATGTGGACCCACCAGAGCAAGTTTGATGACGGGTAAACGTCCCGACTATACGAAGGTATGGGACTTAAAAACTACCATGCGTGATATGAATCCTGATATTGTATCAATACCTCAATATTTTGCAAGTCAGGGTTATTCCACTCAAGGAATTGGAAAAGTGTATGACCCAAGATGCGTGGATAAAGAATTAGATGCACCATCATGGTCGGTTCCATATTACAAAACAGATAAAAAATATTACGCCCCAAATTATGGGGAGCCTGCATTAGTAAGATATCAATTGCCTGAAACAAAAGCATTGGTAGAGAAATATGCAAAAGATGCAGCTGATCAGGGTATGAAAAAATCAGAAGCGAATAATTATATTTTGAGTAAAGTAAGGCCAACGACTGAATGTATGGATATTCCGGACAATGCTTATAACGATGGCGCAAATGCCTTACAAGCAAAAGATATTTTAATTCAATTGAAAGACAAAAAGCAGCCTTTCTTTTTTGCTGTCGGTTTTGCAAAGCCACATCTTCCTTTTGTATCTCCAAAAAAATATTGGGATTTATATAAAAGAGAGGATATGCCAATAGCTCCATATCAGGAGAAGTCTAAAAATGCGATAGATGTCGCTTATCACAATGCCGGAGAAATAAGAGCTTATTCAGATATCGCTCCTTTAACAGCTTTTTCTGACACCAAAAACTATGGTCTTACATTGCCAGTAGATAAACAAAAAGAATTAATTCATGGATATTATGCTGCGATATCTTACATGGATGCGCAAGTAGGATTACTTTTGAAAACATTAGATTCATTAGGGTTGACAAAGAATACGATTATAGTTTTATGGGGCGATCATGGTTGGCATTTAGGCGATCATAATTTATGGTGTAAACATACCAATTTCGAACAAGCTACACATGCGCCTTTAATTATTTCAGCTCCAGGAATTAAATCTAATAAAGCAACCTCTCAAACTGAATTTGTTGATATATTTCCTACTTTATGTGATTTAGCTGGGTTGAAATCTCCTGAAGATTTGGATGGAGTGAGCCTTGTTCCTGTTATGAAGAATTCTTCTAAATCAGTTAAAGAATTTTCTGTTAGTCAATATCCAAGAAGTGGTGGAGATCCTGAAACAGACAGATTGGGTTATGCAGGATCAAAAGTGATGGGGTATTCAATTCGTAATACACGATACAGATATACGGTTTGGATGAAAAATAATTTCAGAAGCACTCAGCCTTATGACGTATCATTAGTTTTAGGGGAAGAATTGTATGATTATCAAGTTGATCCTTTGGAAAAAGCAAATGTAATCAACGAAATAGGGTATGAAAAAGAATCATTGAATTTAAGAAATGAAATGATTAAGTATTTTAAATCACAAGAGAAGAAATAGTCTTCTATCAATAAATCAATAAGGTGAATCTACTCTTAAAAATCAATTGTTTTTTATTTTGTTTTTGCTTGATCTTCAGTAGTATTGCTCAAAAAAATACTGCTGTAATTTGTAAAGAGAATAAAAAAAATACTGGTAACAAATCTTGTTGCATGAAATCTGTGCCCAATAGATTTCAGGTGAAGAGTAAAGTAAAAGACACTAATGATTCCACTGCGTCTAACCATGAAGGTATGGTATGGATTCCTGCAGGTGAATTTATGATGGGAGGAGATAATGATCAGGCAAGATCAGATGAGTTTCCAAAGCATAGGGTGAAATTGAATGGGTTTTACATGGATGAAACTGAAGTTACCAATGAGCAATTTGGAAAGTTTGTCAATGCAACTCATTATATCACAACTGCTGAAAAAGATGTGGATTGGAACGAATTAAAAAAACAGTTACCACCCAACACACCAAAGCCAGATAGTCAGATGCTAAAAGCAGCTTCATTGGTTTTTGTACCCACTGCTGAACCTGTAAACCTTAATGATTATAGTCAATGGTGGCAATGGAAGCAAGGAGCTAATTGGAGACATCCACAAGGACCAGAATCAAATATAATAGGTAAAGAAAAATATCCCGTAGTTCAAATTAGCTGGGATGATGCAATTGCTTATTGCAAATGGGCAGGTAAAAGATTGCCAACCGAAGCAGAATGGGAGTATGCAGCGAGAGGAGCTCAAAAAAATACAATTTACAGTTGGGGCAATTCAGCCATTGATTCTGGGGGATATAGATGTAATTATTGGCAGGGTAGTTTTCCAAATCAAAACGATACACTTGATAAGTATTATGGGTTGGCTCCGGTAAAGTCTTTTAATGCAAATGCACTCGGATTGTATGATATGTCTGGCAATATTTGGGAATGGTGCAATGATTTATATAATAATCATTATTATGATGAATTTGAAAAAGTAAAATTGGCTCTAAATCCTAAAGGACCTAAAAAAAGTTATGATCCTGATGAGCCACTAGTATCTAAAAGAGTGATGAGAGGAGGTTCTTTTTTATGCAATGAATCTTATTGTAGTGGATACAGAAATTCAAGCAGGATGAAAAGCTCGCAGGATACTGGGATGGAACATGTTGGATTCAGATGTGTTTCTGATAATTAAAAATTGAAATCGAAAATGAAAAATATAGCTTTTTTACTCTTACTATTTTTATGTAATGATAATTTGTTTGCACAGGATTTTTATTCAGGAAAATTGATTTATTCAAATGCATTCAGCAATGCAGATGATGTGAAAGATTGGATTATGGAAGGACCGGGCAAAATAGAATTTATCGATAACACAATGCAGATGTATTCTCCAAATGAAGAAGGACATCATGTTTTTTGGTGTCCCAAAGATTTTCCTTCGAGTTTTATTGCTGAATGGGATGCTCAGGATTTTGAAACAGATGCAGGTTTATGTATCGTTTTCTTTGGAGCAAAAGGATTAAAAGGTGAAAGCATTTTTGATTCTTCTATGCCTAAAAGAACAACCGGCGTTTTTACCGATTATACAAAAGGCGCAATGAATTGTTATCATATTTCTTATTATGCTAACGCCAAAGATGATACGCACAGAGAAACAGTGAATCTGAGAAAAAATAAAGGGTTTAATTTAGTGATGACAGGTGAAAAGGGTATTCCTATTGAGTCTTTAGAACCGCATCATCTTAAATTAATAAAAGATGCAGGACATATTGTGATGTATGTGGAGGATAGAAAAGTTATAGATTGGCAAGATGATGGAATGAAATATGGATCATTAATAGAAGATGGTAAAATCGGATTCAGGCAAATGAAATGGACTCGTTTCTCTTATAAAAATTTTAAAGTGTATCAATTAAAAAAATAAACTATCAAGAAAAAAATGAAAAAAACAATTTTAAAATTTAGTGTATTGTTTATTGGATTGTTGACCATATCTGGGTTGTTATTTTCAATAACCGTTGTAAAGCATCTGAATAATAATTCAAAAAACAGTATTCAAATTTCTAAAAACAAAAAAGTAGAAACAACGAAATCGATTAATGCAATTAGCCTTAAAAAGAGGAGTGCTCAAACTATTAAAAATCAATCTGCAAAACAACCCGACATTTTATTTTTTCTTGCTGATGACATGATGTCAATTGCGTGTGAGCCCTTTGGAAATTTAGATGTTCATACACCCAATTTAGCTATGCTTGCTAAAGAAGGAATGTGTTTTGACAACATGAATAATGCAACTGCAATGTGCGGACCTACTCGCCAGAGTTTATATACAGGTATCTTCCCTGTAAAAAATGGATCTTATCCAAACCATGCTCAGGTTTACGAAAATATAATCAGTATTGCTCAGCATTTTAAAGGGTTGGGTTATCGTGTTGCATTGATTGGTAAACAACATTATGCTCCATTTGAAAATTTTCCGTTCGAATATTTAGGGGGAAGAAATGGCGATAATGGAGAAGGAATTGATATTCAATTATTGGATGCTGAAAAATACATAAATAGAGACAAATCTAAACCTTACCTTCTTTTTGTATGTACCAATCAGCCTCATTCTCCTTGGAACAGAGGTGATCAAAGTCAATACAATGCAAAAAAAATAAAAGTTCCTTCTTTTTTAGTAGATACCAAAGAAACAAGAGCAGCATTGGTAAGGTATTATGCGGAAATTACTTATGCGGATAGCTTGGTTGGTGATTGCATGAAAATTGTTGACAGAAATAATAATAAAGACAACACATTATTCATGTTTGCAAGTGAGCATGGTTCATCTTTACCCTTCGGTAAATGGACTTGTTACAACATGGGTTTGAAAGCAGCATTCATAGCAAGATGGCCGAAAGTAATAAAGCCTGGAACAAGAACTTCAATTTTAACTCAATATATTGACGTGCTTCCTACTTTATATGAAGCTGCGGGTGGCGATCCCAAATCATTAAGAGGAGATAAAGAAAATAAAATGCCATTAGACGGGAACAGTTTTTTTGCTGTATTTAAAGGGAAAGATGTTGAAATCAGAAATTATGTTTATGGCGTACAAACCACAAGAGGAATTGCCAATGGTTCTGATAATTATCCAGTGCGTTCCATACAAGATCATAATTATAAACTAATTTGGAATTTAAATTATAACGAAGAATTTCTTTCTTCAAGCTCAAAGCATGGAAGCAAATTATATGAATCATGGCTAAAAGAAGGAGAAGTAACTAAGGATGAATATGAACATGCAAAATTATTTCGTAATCGCCCTGAGTTAGAATTGTATGATGTTAAGAAAGATAAGTTTGAAATGAAAAATTTAGCAGAGGATAAATCTTATACCAAAATAAAAAATAAGTTATTTACAGATTTAAAGACTTGGATGAACGAACAAGGGGATAAGGGAATAGAAACTGAATTAAAAGCATTGACAAGATTTAAAGGCGATACAACCAATTGGAAAAAAGGTGGGGATTAATCTGAAAATTAAAAAATTAAAAAATTAAAAATTAAAAAATTGAAAAACTTAAAATTAAACTTGTTTGGATTGTTGGTATTATGTAGTGTTTACAATGTATCAGCGCAATCCAAAAAGAAACAATCTAAAAATCAGGACAAACCTAATATCATTTTTATATTGGCAGATGACTTGGGAATTGGTAATGTGAGCGCTTATGGTGCTGATAATTTTAAAACTCCAAATATTGATCAGTTAGCAAAAGAAGGAGTGTTGTACAATCGTGCATTTACAGCTCCTTTGTGTGGACCTTCAAGGGCATTGATCATGACAGGAAGGTATGCCTATAGAACTGGTGCTACCAATCAGGATGCAACAGCACAAATGAAGCCTGATGTTGAAGTGATGATGCCAAAGATCTTAAAGACAGCAGGCTATGTTACTTCTTGTGTAGGTAAATGGGGGCAATTGCCATTAGGACCGGCAGAATTTGGCTTTGATGATTATCTGCGTTTTTTTGGCAGTGGAGTTTTTTGGGAGAAGGCAGAAAAGAAAGTTCCTTATCGTGAAAATGGCGAAGATAAAATCCTTAGCGGTAATCAATACATGCCCGATTTAATGCATAATCATGTTGTGAATTTTATCACGGAAAATAAAAACAAGCCCTTCTATTTGTATTACCCTATGTCGCATGTTCATGGAGATATAGTGGCCACTCCAGATACAAAAGCTGACACCAAAGAGCCACTTGCATTGTTTTCTGATAACATCGATTACATGGATAAGTTAGTTGGAAAGTTGATTCATTCATTAGATAGTTTGAAGCTCAGAGAAAAAACGATGATCATATTTATGGGCGATAATGGTACAGCAGCGAATTGGTACGCCAATTCTACAATCAATAAGAAAGTATTGTCTGGTAAAAAAGGAGAGATGAAAGAGTGTGGCGGTTTGGTTCCCATGTTAATAAATTGGCCTGGTGTGGTGAGTCCGCAAAAACCAACCAATCAACTGATTGATGCTAGTGATTTTGTTCCTACATTGGCAGAACTTGCAGGAGCAAAACTGCCAGAAGGAATAGTGTTGGATGGGAAAAGCTTTGCAGGACAAATTTTAGGAAAGAATAAGAACGAAAGAGATTGGATTTTTGTTGAGCTAGGTAATAAATGGTATGTGCGTGACAATCAATGGAAATTAAATAATACCAACGAGCTTTTTGACATGTCGAATGCGCCATTTGAAGAGAAGAAAATTGACGATAGCAATAAAACTCCCGAATCAGAAGCCGCTTTCAAAAAGCTATCTGAAATTCTTGTTCAGTTGAATCCTGCTGGTGGGATTTTAGATAACGGAGATGGAAGCGGAAGGCATGGCAATAAAGCCAAAAAGAAAAAAGAAGGCAAAGAGGGTAAAGAAAAAGTTAAGGAAAAAGATGGAGAATAAGATTTAAAAAAGAGGCTGGAAATAGCCTCTTTTTTGTGGAGCTGGCGGGAATCGAACCCGCGTCCAAACATATTCGTCATAAGCTTTCTACATGTTTATTTATGCATTGATTGTAGGGTAAAGGCAGGAGCATAACAAACCAACATTTACCTTAGGAGAATGATCTTAAGTTATCGTCACACCATTCGATAACAGCAACCTGTGTTTGTTTTGAGTCGGCGGCGGAACCTGGTAACAGATCAACCTGTTCGGCGGCCCAAATGGATGCTAATCTATCGATTAAGCAGCCATGGCATACGAAGTATTGCCATTTAAGGTTTGAATATTCAGATTTAAGTGCTAATTATCCAACGCACTACATGCTTACACTTACAAAGATCTATGCTGTCAAAACCGGTCAGCCCCGGGTTTCAATTTGCAAATGTAATTTAATATTTTTTAAAAGGTTCAAGAGGTTTAAATGGTTGAAAATGTTCAAAAGGTTAATGAATTTAACTCTTTGAATTTTCCTAATCTCTTAAACCTGCTAAACCACTTGAATCAATTGAACGATCTGAACCTCTTGAACCAATTGAACGAATTGAACCTCTTGAACCTCCCAAACCTTTCCAACTTTTCTGTACCTTCGCACCCGAATTATGAAATACATCAACGAAATCAATAAGCGCAAGACTTTTGCTATCATATCTCACCCGGATGCTGGTAAAACCACTTTAACTGAAAAATTTCTATTATTTGGAGGAGCCATACAAACTGCAGGAGCGGTAAAAAGCAATAAAATTAAAAAGCACGCTACTTCGGATTTCATGGAAATTGAAAGACAAAGAGGAATTAGTGTGGCTACTTCGGTGATGACTTTCGAATACAAAGGATATTTGATAAACTTATTGGATACCCCGGGTCACAAGGATTTTGCTGAAGATACTTATAGAACATTGACTGCAGTTGATAGCGTTGTATTGGTTGTAGATAGCGTAAATGGCGTAGAAGAACAGACCCGCAGATTGATGGAAGTAATTTCTATGCGCAATACACCCGTTATTGTATTTGTAAACAAAATGGATCGCGATGGAAAAAACAGATTCGATTTATTGGAAGAAATTGAGAAAGAGCTAAAAATACAGTTGCATCCCATGACTGTTCCCATCAATAGTGGTAAGGATTTCAAGGGAGTATACGATTTACATGAAAAGAGTTTGGTATTGTTTACCGCAGGAACCAAAGCTAATGATGAAGATGTTTTAAAGATTAATGATTTGTCGGACCCCTTTTTAGATGCTAAAATAGGTGAGAAAGATGCCAATGTTTTAAGAGAAGATGTGGAATTGATTGATGGCGTTTATGGTGAGCTCAACATCGATGATTATTTAACAGGTAAAACTGCTCCGGTATTTTTTGGTAGTGCGGTGAATAATTTTGGGGTTAAAGAGATGTTGGACACATTTATCCGAATTGCTCCAACGCCCAGACCTCGTCACACTACCACCAGAGATATTAATCCCGAGGAAGATAAATTCAGCGGCTTTATTTTTAAAATACATGCTAATCTCGATCCTAAACATAGAGACCGTATTGCCTTTTTAAGAGTGTGCAGCGGAAAGTTCGAGCGCAATACCTTTTACAATCATGTACGCATGGAAAAGGATGTAAGGTTTAATAATCCATACAGCTTTTTGGCACGACAAAAAGATGTAATTGAGGAGGCCTATCCAGGGGATGTGGTTGGATTATTTGATACCGGAAACTTCAAAATTGGAGATACGCTTACCGAAGGAGAGAATTATTTCTTTACCGGAATACCCAGTTTTTCACCTGAAATATTTAAAGAGGTGGTTAACAAGGATCCAATGAAAACCAAGCAGTTAGAAAAGGGTTTAATGCAGCTAACTGATGAGGGAGTTGCTCAGTTATTTACTCAGTTTGGTGGTAATAAAAAGATTATTGGTTGTGTGGGAGAACTTCAATTTGAAGTGATACAATACCGCTTGTTACAGGAATATGGTGCATCTGTTCAGATGAATAATTTGCCTTTCTACAAGGCTTGTTGGTTAACCAGCAAAGACCCCAAAAAATTAGATGATTTCGTTAAATACAAACAAGCCAATATTGCTGAGGATAAAGATGGGCATCTGGTTTATTTAGCTCAAAGCGAATGGTTTTTGAATACTGAAATCAGCAACAATCCAGATATTGAGTTTCATTTTACTTCGGAAATACA
>JAIXWH010000148.1 GCA_027484165.1 Chitinophagaceae bacterium
TGAACAGCCAGTATTTGAGTAGCTAAAATGGCAGCGTTTTTTGCGCCGTTCAATGCAACAGTTGCAACGGGAACTCCTGTGGGCATTTGAAGTATCGATAATACGGAATCCCAGCCATCAATTGAGTTGGATGATTTTACAGGTACACCAATTACAGGCAAAATCGTATTTGCTGCGATCATGCCAGGAAGATGTGCCGCACCTCCGGCACCCGCTATGATTACTTGAATTCCTCTGTTCTTTGCCTCTTTTGCATAATCGTTCATGCGATCGGGAGTGCGATGAGCAGAAACTACGGTCATCTCATATTCAATTCCAAAATCTTTCAATATTTCAGCAGCACCTTTCATCACTTCCATATCACTTTCACTGCCCATGATAATTCCAACTTTTGTATTCATTTTGTTTTATTTTGACCTTACAAATAAAGTATTTTTGATTTGATTGGCTTTATATAAAAGCTCTTGTTTATCCTTACTGATTATCGTTACATGTCCCATTTTTCTTCCTGGCTTCGTTTGTTGTTTGCCGTAAAGATGAACAAATATATTATCCATTGCAAGAACTTCATTCAGTCCAATGTATTCTGCCGCTCCTTGAAAACCCTCATCACCCACTAAATTTACCAAAGCGGAAGGCATAATAACATCTGTATTTCCTAAAGGGTAATCCAAAAGAATTCGCCAAAGCATATCAAACTGGCTGCAATAATTTCCTTCAATACTGTGATGCCCGCTGTTATGGACACGAGGAGCAATTTCATTCAACCAAACATTTCCTTCTGCATCTGTAAACATTTCAACTGCAAAAATTCCTGAACTGTTCAAATTTTTGACAGCACTGATGGCGATCGCTTCTGCTTTATAAAAAACGGATTCATCTAATGCTGCAGGGCAAATCTGATAGGTCAATAAATTTAAAATCGGATCAAACATCATATCAACTGGAGGATAAATGGCGGTTTGTCCATTTTTCGAAACTGCAATAATGATTGAGATTTCTTTTTTTATGACAACCATTTTTTCAAGAACAGCTGGGGCATCAAACCCTTTTTCAATGTCTTTTTCTGTCTTGATGACTTGAACGCCTTTGCCATCATAGCCTCCATTTCCAATTTTATGAACAGCAGGCAAAAATGAAACGTGATTTTGTAATTCCTTTTTGGAATGAGTAATTACAAATTCAGGAGTAGGGATCTGGTTATGTTTATAATACTGCTTTTGTTTGATTTTGTCTTTTATAATTCTTAAAGCTGAAGGGTGTGGAATAACCTGAATGCCCTCTTCAGCAAGCTTTTCGAGTGCTTCTACATTTACATTTTCAATTTCAATGGTAACAACATCTAATGATTTCCCAAATTCATACACTGCATTAAAATCGGTGATGTCGCCTTTAATGAAATGTTTGCAAAGATGAGCAGCAGGTGCATTTGCATCGTTTTCCATCAAATAGGTTTCCACAGGATAATTAGCAGCTGTTTGAAGTAACATTCTTCCCAATTGACCTCCTCCAAGAATTCCAACTTTTTTCATGTAGAAACTTTTATTTCTGAGTGATTTTCGGCGCTAAGGTAAATCTACTTATTTAATTTTATTGTTCTTGTGTGTTACCTTTTTTTTTAAACCACACAGATTAAGGGATTTTGGCTACTTTTTATCCATAATTTCGTTCTATTTCATTAGCTTTGGAGGTCAATTTTTCGATTTGATTTAAATAAATTTTATGCAAACGAATACAGCTTCAGATACAGCTTCAGTCAATCCAACCGATTTTTTGCCTTTACATGGAACAGATTATGTAGAGTTTTATGTAGGTAATGCCAAACAGGCTGCACATTTCTACAAAACAGCATTTGGTTTTCAATCACTTGCTTATGCAGGCCCGGAGACAGGCGTTATGGACAGAGCGAGTTATGTTATTCGTCAAAACAAATTAACTTTTGTTTTAACCACACCATTGAAAACAAACAATGCAATTGCAGACCATATTTATAAGCATGGAGATGGTGTGAAAGTATTAGCGTTGATGGTAGATGATGCAACAGATGCTTGGAAACAAACCACTTCTCGCGGTGGTAAAACATACATGGAGCCCAATAAATTGAAAGATGCTGATGGAGAAGTAGTATTGTCGGGAATTCATACTTATGGTGATACGGTTCATGTTTTTGTTGAAAGAAAAAATTATAATGGTGTTTTCATGCCTGGGTACAGAAAATGGGTATCAGATTACAATCCGTCAAGCACTGGATTATTATATGTAGATCATTGTGTGGGTAATGTGGGCTGGAACCAGATGAATCCCTGGGTGAAATTTTATGAGAATGTTATGGGGTTTAAAAATATTCTCTCTTTTGATGACAATGATATTTCAACAGAATATTCAGCCTTGATGAGCAAAGTAATGAGTAACGGTAACGGGTATGTAAAATTTCCAATCAACGAGCCTGCTGAAGGAAAAAAGAAAAGTCAGGTAGAAGAATATTTGGATTTTTATAACGGGGAAGGAGTTCAGCATGTTGCCATTGCTACAGCAGACATCGTTGCAACAGTAACTGAATTGCAAAAAAGAGGCATTGATTTTTTAAAGGTGCCATCAAGTTATTACGAAACAGTTTTAGATAGAGTAGGTAAGATAGACGAAGACTTAACACCTTTGAGTGAGTTGGGTATTTTGATTGATAGAGATGATGAAGGTTATTTGTTGCAGATTTTTAGCAAACCTTTGGAGGATCGTCCAACACTTTTTTTTGAGATTATTCAAAGAAAAGGAGCAAAGAGTTTTGGTAAAGGCAACTTCAAAGCTTTATTTGAAGCATTGGAAAGAGAGCAAGATTTGAGAGGGAATTTGTAGTTTTTTTATTTCATTTTGTCCTACATGAAACAATATCGTAACACACGTATTGCATTGTTTTTTATTTGCACGCTCTTTTTTCTGATATCAAAAGGGCAAAATGCATATATCAGCAATATTAAGTCATCAGGTAAATTTTCTGATATATTTTATCGTGTTGAAGATTCTCTCAAAAAACAATTTCAACACAAACATTTGGCTTGGCCTCCGGCATCTTTATATATAAGGAGTTTTAAGTTTGACAGACAACTCGAAGTTTGGGTTGCAGATAGTGTTAATTCCAAATATAAATTATTTAAAACTTACAAAGTTTGCATGCAAAGCGGAACCATGGGGCCTAAAAGAATGGAAGGGGATTATCAGGTCCCAGAAGGGTTTTATTATATCAATGAATTTAATCCCAACAGCAATTATCATCTTTCATTAGGCTTAAATTATCCCAATGTATCAGACAAGATTTTAAGTGATTCAACAAGGCCAGGGAGTGCCATTTATATTCACGGAAGTTGCGTTTCAGTGGGTTGTATTCCTATTGATGACATGCCTATTGAAGAGCTTTATGTAATTGGGAATGCTGTAAAAAGCCAAGGCCAGGAATTTATTCCAGTACATATTTTTCCGGTAAGATATAATGTAAAGGAGTCAATGAATTATCTCACAGACAACATTAAAGACAATGAATACTTGAAGCAGTTCAATAAAGCAATCAAACCTGCGTACGATTACTTTGAATTGCAGAAGGATTTGCCTGTTATAACGGTGAATCAAAAAGGAGATTATGTGATTTACTAGAATCTCTCAAAATCTTATCTCATTATCATTTGTACAGTCTGTGTTGTTTTTTGCTCCAACAAAATCACTTTTCCTTCGATTAAATTATTTATTGTTTCTTGGTTGTAATGTCTGATGGTAAGCAGAGTTAAGCTCTTTTCAACTTCAACATCAAACAACTCACTTGCACTTTGCGCCAATAGATTTATTTTTTCGGCATGATCATCAAAACAACATACAAACGAAATTGCAGTTTTTTGAGTGAGGTTTGGTTTTACTTTAATTTGATTGAAGATATTCATCAAATCCTGTATGGGTTGATCTTCCATGAATGAAAAGTCTTTCGTTTTAAACTGAATTAAAACTTGATTGGCTTTGTGAACGATAATAGGAGGCAGGTTTTTATTGGTTTCTTTGCTGATGATGGTACCTTTCAAGCTTGGATCTAAAAAGCTTTTCACCAATAAGGGAATGTTTTTATTTTGAAGAGGTTTGATTGTTTTGGGATGAATTACTTGTGCACCATAGTAAGCCATTTCAATCACTTCGGTGAAACTTAATTTATCTAATATTGATGCCTCTTTATATTTTTTAGGATCTGCACTCATTACGGCTTCTACATCTTTCCATATTGTCACGGATTCGCCATTCATTAAGTTTGCAAAAATTGCTGCTGTATAATCACTTCCTTCTCTGCCTAAAGTAGTGCTTTCATTTTCATCTGTTGCGCCAATAAAACCTTGAGTAACCACAATATCATGCTTTTCAAAAAGGGGAACTACGGATTCTTGAATTCTTTTCGAAGTAAACTCCCAGTCAATTCCTGCATCTCTGAAATTATTATCTGTTCTGATGATATCTCTTACATCAAGCCATGTTGCATTTGTTTTTTCTTCAACAAGATGATTGCTTAAAATAGCACTACTTAACAGTTCGCCACAACAAACGATTTGATCATAATAGTAGTCGAAATTTCTAACTGGCTTATCATGCAAAAGCCATTCTATTTCTGTGAAAAATTGCTTCAATTGATTTTCTGCTTCCTGCCATTTTACAACAGTGAGATATTTTAAAGTATTTAAGTGGCTGTTTTTTAATTCTTCAAAAAGTGAAAGGGCTTCTTCTTTTCTGCCTTCAAAAAAAGAGTGTACTACTTTTTCAAGGAAATTGGTTGTTTTACCCATTGCAGAAATAACTATCAAAATTTTATCGCCTTCATATGATTTGATAATGCTTGCTGTGTTTTTAAAACGATCTACACTGTTTATGCTTGCTCCACCGAACTTGAATACCTTCATTTTTAAGTTATCTGGTTTTATTTTTATTGAAAATTAAATTTAATATAGAAATAGGTTGAATCAATAAGGTCAAAAAAAAGAGAATATACCTTACTTTTGACAAGCAAAATTAATATCGTTCAACGTAAACTTAAAAAGTTTTATGCTTATCAACAGAAAAATACAAACGCTTGATGAATTTACCATTCAACAAATGCGTGATTTTCCTAACGCTACAGGAGAATTGTCTGGTTTATTGAGAGATATCGGACTTGCCGCAAAAAGAGTGCATGTGGAAGTTAATAAAGCAGGATTAGTTGATATTCTTGGAGATGCAGGAACAATGAATGTTCAGGGAGAAGAAGTGAAAAAGCTGGATATCTATGCCAATAATCAGTTTATGGGTGTGTTGCGTCATGGAGTAAGTTGCGCAGGAATAGGTAGTGAAGAGTTGGATGATATTGTTGTATTTGATGACGAAATCAGTAATAAATCAAAATATGTTTGCTTGTTTGATCCTTTGGATGGGAGCAGCAATATTGATGTGAATGTATCAATCGGTACCATCTTTTCAGTTTTTAGAAGAGTGAGTGAGTTAGGAAAGCCCGCAACCAAAGAAGACTTTTTACAGCAAGGAATAAAGCAAGTTGCAGCTGGTTATGTGATTTATGGTTCCTCTACTATGTTGGTATATGCAACACGTAGAGGTGTTAACGGATTTACATTGGATCAATCAGTAGGAGAGTTTACATTAAGTCACCCTGATATCAAATGCCCAGATACCGGAAAAATTTATTCAGTAAATCACGGCAATTTTTTTCAGTATAATGAAAAGGTGCAAAATTACATTCACGAATGTCAGCGAAAAACAAAAGATAACGGGGGGCCGTACACGCAAAGATATATCGGAAGTATGGTGGCAGATGTGCATCGTAATTTAATCAAGGGCGGCATTTTCATGTATCCGGGAACAACCGATAAGCCCAAAGGGAAATTGCGACTATTATACGAATGCAACCCTTTTGCTTTTATCGTTGAAATTGCCGGAGGTAAAGCTACCAATGGCAAAGAGCGTATACTGGAAGTGCAACCTACTGAGATTCATCAACGTACTCCATTTTTTGTGGGAAGTAAATTGATGATGGAACAATACGAGCAAACCCAATAATTTATACATGAATAATATAGTGATATCGGTAAAAGATTTAGTAAAAGATTACGGCGATTTTCAAGCTGTTAAATCTATTTCTTTTGATGTGCATGAAGGAGAAATATTTGGCTTGCTTGGTCCTAATGGAGCAGGAAAATCTACTACTCTTGAAATTATTGAAACGCTGAGGATAAAAACATCAGGAACAGTTATTGTAGATGGTATTGATTTGGATAAGCATCCATCTGCCATTAAAAAAATAATAGGAGTTCAGCTTCAAACTTCCGGCTTTTATCCAGGATTGAATTTAGTTGAGCTTATAAAATTGTTTTGTGGTTTATATAATACCAGTGTTGATCCAATGGAGTTACTAAAAAAAGTAAATCTTCAGGATAAAGCAAAAAATAAAGTAAAAGAATTGAGTGGTGGACAAAAACAAAGATTTTCAATAGCCACTACATTAATCAATAAGCCCAAAATTGTTTTTTTAGATGAACCAACAACAGGATTAGATCCTCAGGCAAGAAGAAATTTATGGGATTTAATCAGAGAAATCAGAGATAATGGGGCTACGGTTATTTTAACCACTCATTATATGGATGAAGCAGAGCAATTGTGCGACAGAATCGCCATCATCGATGAAGGTAAAATTGTAAAATTGGCCTCTCCAGAAAAAATGATTGATGAGCTTGTAGAGAGTGGGTTTGAAAGACCAAAACAGATGAAGGCTGCCAATTTAGAAGATGTTTTTATACATTTAACAGGAAAGGAAATGCGCGAAGCATAATTAATTGTTTATTTGCAAATCAAAAAATATAAAAATGAAAAAAATATTATTATGTGCTGTGTTGGCTGTTTTGTCTCAATCAGTTTTGCATGCTCAAAACAAAAAAGTAAACAGTAAAGCTACTGCAGTAAAATCAAACACAGAAAAAGCTACTCCTCAGGATTTAAAAACAGGACTTGACAGTATGAGTTATGCAATCGGTATTAATATAGCAACCGATTTGCAACAAAGAGGTATTGAAGATTTGAATTTGGATGCTTTGAGGAAAGGATTTGAAGATGTATTAAAGAACAAACCCCAATTACTAACTCAAGAACAATGTGGTATGACATTACAACAGAAACTACAAGAATACGCGCAAAAGAAATCAATGGCTATGAAACAAAAAGGCATTGATTTTCTGAACAAAAATAAAGAAAGAAAAGAGGTTATTTCTTTACCTAATGGTCTACAATATGAAGTGTTGCAAGCCGGTGAAGAAAATGGAATGAAACCAAAAGCTATTGACACCGTAGTTGTTCATTATGTGGGAACATTAATTGATGGTAAAGAATTTGATAATTCAATAAGTAGAGGCGAACCTGCAACATTCCCATTGAATGGTGTTATTAAAGGTTGGACAGAAATTTTACAATTGATGACTAAGGGTTCGAAATGGAAAGTTTACATACCAAGTGAATTAGGTTATGGCGAAAGAGGTGCTGGTGGAAGCATTCCTCCGGGGTCGGTTTTGATTTTTGAAATCAATTTAATAGACATCAAACCTGCGTCTTAATTTTTATGGATCCTATCATTTATCCCATTGGTGAATATATTGAACAACCTTTCTCTTCTGAAGAATTAAGGAAGCGTTTGATTGATATCCGCTTTTTAAGTAATCATGTTGAAAATGCGATTACCAATTTAGATGAGCATCAATTGGATACTTCTTATCGTGAAGGCGGTTGGACAGTAAAGCAAGTCATCCACCATTTGGCAGATAGCCACATGAATGCCTATATCAGATGTAAACTGGCTTTAACTGAAAATAATCCCATCATAAAACCTTACGATCAGGATGCATGGGCTGAAACTATTGAAAATAAGAATCTTCCTGTAAATGTTTCTATCACCTTACTTCATGCATTGCATTTGAAATGGTATGAGTTGTTTTCAAATTTAAAACCTGTTGAATGGGAGAGAACTATTATGCATCCTGAATATAACCGTCAAATGTCGTTGTGGTATATTTTAGGTTTGTATGCATGGCATTCCAAGCATCATGTGGCACAAATACAGGGTTTAAGAGACAGAAAAAGATGGTAA
>JAIXWH010000113.1 GCA_027484165.1 Chitinophagaceae bacterium
GAACAGGTTTGTCCACCAAAACTTATTGAGAAAGTTGCAGTTCCTGCAGATGTAGGTGTTCCTGATATATTATAAACCAAATTGCCATTACCAGTTGCTAATGTACCAGCTTGTAATGTTGCAGTCAAACCTGTAACTCCTAAAGAATTAATTGAAGCGCTTGAAGTATAAGCTACACCGTTACCAGCTGTGTATGGAACTGTTGCTGCACCTGAATAAGATGCATTAACTGTTCCTGATGTTGTTTGAACGTTTGTACAATTTAATGCAGTTACTGTTGGAGTAAGAGTGGTACCTGAAATATACCTTGTTACAGTTTCAGTTATAGATGTTACTTTAGCAGCAGTTTTATTACCATAAAAAGTTGGACCTACAACATAAGGATATGCAGAATTCCAATTTGCATTAACGGTGGCAAAATAACAATATATACCATTTGGATATTCTGGAGTTACACAAAATCTTCCATTATGATCGTCAAGATAATCAGGAGTTGAAGTAGATGTTGCATTATATTGATAATCTTCTCTGAAATAACCTAAAGGATAGGAAGAACTAACTGGAGGGCCAGCAGTAACTGTAGTTCCATTTGAATACGTAGTTCTTGTTGTTATATTTCTTAATGAATAACTTGATTTCATTCTCACAATGCCTCCGGTACCATCAATATTTCTATATCCGTAAGCTCCATAAATTGGGAAGCCATCATATGCAAAACCAATTAGAGGAGAATGCACTGTGCTATCGATTCTGTATAATGCATCCGCTGTATATAAATTACATACATTGGAAATTACAGATAAATCCAAATTAAATGCGCTTGGATTTTGATGATGATGGTAATTACCCATGGCAGGATGACCTTTAGAACAATCAAATCCACCTTTTTCAGCAACTATGGCATCTCTGTTCCATACTCCATCTCCCATACAAGGGGGCATTACCGGACCTCCACATATTGAGTTGGTTGAATTTTTCCAAGATACCCCATCTCTATAATCAAATAATGCAACACCATTGATAAAAATGCCAATGTTACCACCAGAAGTTGGAGTAGCTGTTCCTGTATTTCTTGTAGGATTTAAAGGAAATTTAAAAATTGCATTTTGGCTGGTAGTTGTTGAAGGATTACCGTCTAAAAAAGGACCGGTGATGTATGCAGGTACACCTTTTGTTCTGATATAAGCCCAAGTGTTAGAATACAGAACAGTCTGAACATTTGCAGAATCATTATCCTGTATAGGTGTTGAATTGCCAGAAACATAATGTCTTCCTTTAATACCTGTTGTATTCTGAAGCCATGATATAATTACGGGATTAGTTTGTGCATATACAAAATTCAGATTGATTAAGATTGAAACTAGAATTATTTTTTTTGTCATTATTTTACTTTTTAATAGCATGTTTATTGTTTGATAAAATATTTGCTTAATAATATAATTTATGAAAAGGTATCTTTTATATTTAAATTAAAAGTAGTTCCACTTAAAGTATCTGGAATCCAAAAATTATTATATTGGGCATATAAAATTTGAAAGTAGATTGATGATACAAACCCCAAAAGCAGAAATATTTTTTTCAATTTTTATTTTTAATGTTTGATTGTTGAGGTTTGAATTATTCTACAGGTGGTGGCCCCGGAGGTCTGCGATCAGGTGGAGGAGGACCATCATGAGGTGGACGATGTTCACCTGGAGCCCCTATTCTTCTGCCATGTGGTGGTGGAGGTGGTGGACCATCTTCATCCATCCTTTCTCTTGGAGGTGGCGGAGGTGTTCCCTCAGGTCTGAATCTTCCAGGTCTTCCATGAGGCGGAGGTATCATGCGTTTATCATTTCTATCTTCTTTATCTAATGAATTTGAATCCATTTTATCGTGATTATTATCATTTTGATGTAAGAAATGTTTGTCAAAATAATCAGCAAGTCGGCTCATTTGTTCAGGCTTGCAGATTGATTTTATTGTTTTAAAATGATAATAAGTAAGCGTATCAATTTGCATTGAAATCATTGATGCCTGCTTGGCGTAAAATTGAACAGTGACATCACTTGCAGTATCCGACTTTAACAAATTGAATAAAGATGATTTTGCTGCTCTCTCCTTTTCTTTAAGCCTTCTCATTTTTTGGTGATGCTGATCAAACAAAGAATCGAATGTGATTTGTTGTATGCTATCAAACCTGATGAAATCAGAAAAAAATGGATTTCGTTGAACTTGCATTATTTTATGGTCTTCAGGCTTATTACCACAATTTTGTTTGAACCACATTACACCAATGAAAATTGAATTTGCAAGAAGCAAAACAATCATCAACAAGATTAAAATATTATTTTTCTTTGTTGTCATAATTATAATTTGTGGTGTTTAATTGATATGTGTATGAATTTTTGTCTTGGCTTATTGTTTCATCAGTATTGATGTTATTAAATTGACGGGTTAAAAAAAAAGTATTTAAAAGGAGTAAAAAAACTGATGCTGCTAAAATAATCACTAAACGTCCAGTGAATTCAATGTCTGAAACTTTTTGTAACCTGCCGTTGAGTGTTGAATTAAAA
>JAIXWH010000129.1 GCA_027484165.1 Chitinophagaceae bacterium
ATAGTATTACATTCCGCATTTGAAATATCAACTGTTACGGTATGTCCTCTTTCTATAATTACAGTATCACCTGCAACAGGAATTGTTGTGCTGTATGTTGAACCAGAAACTTTTGTCCAGGTATTGGGATTACTCCAGTTTCCAGACTGCCTTGAAATTCTTTTATTTGCAACAGGAATCGGAACCAATTCTCCTGATGACAGCAATGAAGCTCCTAAAAATTGCGATTGATAAGAAAATCTGATTTGCGACAATTGTAATCCATTTAAAGCAGTATCAGATTTGCCTATGAAAATTCTACCTGCAGTACCTGTATCTCCTCTGTTTCCTGTCCATCCATTAATTGTTAATATTTTTGATGGTGTCCAAGGGATTGAATTACTTGCAGAAAATAATAATCTATGATTTCCCGTACCTAAATCAACTGATGCGTCTCCCGTTAATTTCAAAGTTCCTAAAGTATCTCCATAGCCTATTGTTGCGCCAGTAGAGAAAGTTCCTCCATTTAAAACTAACGGTGTGGCAGAGATGCTGAATCTATTCGCAGAATCCAAAAGGAATAATGCTGAAGAATCGACTTTCAATTCTCCATTGATAATTATAGCATTTGACACTCTTTTTGATCCTGAATTTGAAACTGAGAGATTTCTGTATTGCAAAACAGAATTAATGGGGGTTGAGCGCCTTGCTCTAGAAGATGGATAAGTTACAGGAATGGTTTGATTTGAAGATCCATTGTAGTTTACAGTTGTTGCAGAACCATTTAAGTTAACTGCAAAAGTTATTGTTCCTGAATTATTTCTACCGGAAAGGGTGAACAATGGAGCTAAAGAACTCCATTTTAGTGTAGCATTATTTGACCCAGTAGCCATATTGAAAGAGGAAGTAGTACTACCCTGACCAACAGAATTTATGTTCCCTCCAATAGATAATGACCCTGTATTCAAATTAAATGATGGATTATTTCTATTACCTCTTCTTTCCAATCCCATTAATGTTAAATTCTTGTTTACAATAAAATTCGAAATTGAAGAATTAAAAGTTGTTGATTGTAAACTACTCGGCCTTGATGTCCCTCCAATTGAAATGGAATCACAAGATATTGTACCCAAGCCTCCAATATTTGCAATAACACTTGCACTTGATGAATTATTTAATTTAATATCGTCATTTACAATCAATCTCATATTTGTATTTACATTCAAAGTAGCGTTAGCTCCGTTAAATAATAAAGACCTACAACTATCATTGGCTGTTACAGTAACCGTATTCCCATTTTGAATCACAGCAACATCAGCAGCTGTTGGTTTCTCTCCTGATATTATTGAACCACTAGTAGTTGTAGACCATATATTCGAATTGAAATTTCCTGTTGCTCTTGAATAATATACTCTTCCGACTGCAAAGAGATTACTTGTTCCTGATTCACTCCCGCCATTTCGTGTAGCCGTTAGCGTGAATTTTCCAATACTAGAAATTCTAATATTCCTTGAAGCCAAAACCCCACTAACAAAATTAGGAGTCGATCCTCCGCCTGAACTTAATGTCCCTGTAGAAGTTATAATTACTGAACTATTAAAAGAAGTAATCGTATTGCCATAAGCATCTTCTGCAGTAACTTTTATTGGGAAAGTAACATTAACTGTTTGAGGTCCAACTTCCCCACCTGCAGATTCTTCAATTGAAAACGTGTTAAATACTCCTGAATTAACCGTAAATAAATTACTGGAATCAGCAATCAGATTTAATGTTCCCGTAGTTTTATAAGCCGCAACTTTTAACCCAGCTTCTGCAGTATAATATTTGATACCTGATAAAACAAGTGTATTTGAGCCAGATGAAATTGATCCAGATAATGTTCCATCAAGCGAATCTGTTCCGGAAACAAGATCAACCTGAATATTTACCACATTACCAGTGTCGATATTAGAAGGATTTCCATAAGTATCTGTAGACCTAATTATTATATTAAAAGGAGTGCCGGCTGTTTGTGTTGCAATACTGTCTATTACCAATTTAACAGGGGCTCCTGGATAAATATCTGCAGATAATACTAATGGTGATGTTAAAGAATAATTAACAGTATCTCTTGTTCCAGCCAATCTGTATCCTGTTACATTTACTTGTTTTGAAACACCCACAGCAGCAGTGAGAAAAGAAGCAAAAGGTGTTCCCGCAAATGTTACATTTTCTGGCGATATCACACCACTCAATGAAGCTGTACCACTAAATGTTGCATTTGTATTTGCATCATATACTTTACTGTTTGCAGTTAGACCAATGATGTTGATTATTTTCTTGGTAATACTTGCTGTTAAACCTGCTGGCTGTGTTATTGTGTAATTTGCTGAAGGAGGTAAGAAACCAGCCACACTTACTGGTTTAGCATTTCCAACTGCAGAGTCAATAAAATTAGCAACGGGTGTACCTAAAACTGTAAACACTTCTCCATTTTGTAACCCTTGATATGATGCAGCAGCTAATGTTGCTGTTTTTGTTTTATCATATTGTTTATTGTTTACAACAACTGAGATAGTTAAGGATGCAGGACTAATATCACCTGTAACAGTTCTGTTTGCAAGTGAATAATTTGATGCCAAACCTCCATTCAACCCATTCGCAAGAGTATATGTAATTACAGCAGGTTTGCCAGTTCCTACATTTGCATCTGCAAATACACCTGTTGCTGTAACCAGAAGAGTTTCACTGCCATACATACCTGACAAGATTCCAGGAGTTACTGTGCCA
>JAIXWH010000072.1 GCA_027484165.1 Chitinophagaceae bacterium
ATTTCATCTTTTTAAAATCAAACTACAATCCGTCCTCTTCATTGAAGCCCCATTTTTGTTTTAAATCAATTAACTCATCTCCAACAATTTGTGGTTGATTATAATGACCGGCATTCAATTTTTGTCGGAATGCCTCGTAAACACTAACTGCACAAGCAACAGAAATATTCAATGACTTAATGATGCCAACTTGTGGAATAATAAAATTACCGTCCGCCAGATTTATCAACTCATCACTCACCCCACTATGCTCGTTTCCAAAAACTAAAGCTACATTCTCCGTTAAATTTAAATCATGTAATCCAACAGCATCTGTACTAAGATGGGTGGTGTAAATTTTGTTATATCTTTTTCTTAAAGCATCAAAGCATGTTTTAACATCAGTGAATTGATGTATTGTCAACCATTTAGAAGCGCTTGAACTACTTTTAGCTCCCCACTTTTTATGTCTTGGAATAACGGTATTTAAAATATAAATCTCCTGTATACCAACAGCATCGCAAGTACGCATTACAGCAGAAATGTTATGTGGATCAGCTACATTCTCCAAAACTACTGTCAGATTGAGTTGCCTTTTGCTCAAAACAGTGTTGAGCCTTTCATTTCTTTCAGGTGTCATATCTGCGAAAATCCGACAATTGTTGCAATTATTGGGAGTTATTGAAATAATTTTTAAAACATGAAAGGATTCCCTACTTTTAGCAAAATTTTTTTATGAGAATCATATCCATATCAGTATTAGCGCTCTTTATAGCAACCTCTTGCAATAATAAAAAAGACACTATCAGCAAACCTGATTTTATAGCAAGTAATATAGACTCAACCATAGACCCTTCAAATGATTTTTTTGAATATGCTAATGGAAACTGGATTAAGCATAATCCCATTCCCGGTGAGCAATCAAGCTGGGGTATCGGCAATTTAGTGATAGAAGAAAATACAAGACGTTTAAGAGAGATCAGCGAAAAAGCAGCATCAGTAAATGACAAACCCGGTTCAGCAAATCAAAAGATTGGAGATTTTTGGACCACTGCAATGGATTCTGTAAAAATTGAAAAAGAGGGATTAACTCCCATCAAACCTTTGTTGGATAAAATAAATGCCATTAACGATATCAAGTCTTTGGTTATTACAGTTGGCGAATTTAAAAAGATAGGTTCTTCTACTTTATTTAGCGATTACGTTGGTCAAGATGCAAAGAAAAGTGATGTGATGGCTTACCAGTTATCTCAAGGAGGAATTGGATTACCAGAAAGAGAATACTATTTTAAAAATGATTCTACCACAATAGAAATTAGAAATGCTTATGTAGCATACATAACCACAATTTTAAAAATGTCAGGCGATGATTCTACTCAGTCTTTAACTGCTGCAAAAAATATCTTAGCCTTGGAAACAAAAATGGCTAAAGCTTCTCGCAAAATTGAAGACTTACGTGATCCTTATAAGAACTACAACAAAATGGCTATATCCGACTTAACAAAAATGTCTTCAAACATAGACTGGTCGGGCTATCTTAACACAATAGGTGTAAAATCAAAAGACTCAGTAATAGTAGGGCAACCAGAATTCTTCACTGCATTAAATGAATTATTGAAATCAACACCACTTTCGGATTGGAAAAGTTATATAAAATTCAATTTAATCAGCGACCTCGCTGCTGTACTACCAGATGCTTATGGAGTGGCTTCATTCAATTTCAATAAACTTTTTAGCGGAGCGAAAGAAAGAAAACCAAGATGGAAAAGAGCCATCAGAATGGAAGAAGATGCCATGGGGGAAATGTTGGGGCAATTGTATGTAAAAGAATTTTTCAATGAAACAGCAAAACAGCGTTATACTCAAATGGTAGATGCTATTAAAGATGCATTAAAAGACAGAATCGGCAAACTAACGTGGATGTCT
The DNA here is from genome assembly GCA_027484165.1 of Chitinophagaceae bacterium. Classification (GTDB taxonomy): domain Bacteria; phylum Bacteroidota; class Bacteroidia; order Chitinophagales; family Chitinophagaceae; genus Ferruginibacter. The sequence goes on from JAIXWH010000072.1 coordinate 1,906, forward strand.
GATAGCACTAAAGAAAAAGCATACATCAAACTTGCCACCATAAAAAGCAAAGTGGGTTACCCTGAAAAATGGAAAGACTTTTCATCAATGGAAATTGGAAGAGAAAGTCTGGCTAAAAATTATATCAACTCAAGAATCTGGTGGCATAATTATGAATATAATAAATTGGGTAAGCCAGTTGACAGAGATGAATGGGGCATGTATCCACAAACCTATAACGCCTATTACAATCCCAGCAACAATGAAATTGTTCTACCCGCAGGAATTTTCACAGTGCCTGGTTACAGAGATGAAGAGTTGGACGATGCAGTGGTTTACGGCTATGGCGGCGCAAGTACCATAGGCCATGAAATCACTCATGGCTTTGATGATGAAGGACGTCAATTTAATGAAAAAGGAAATTTAGTAAGCTGGTGGACAAAAAAGGATGAAGAGGCTTTCAATCAGAGAGCAGAAGTAATGGTGAAACAATTTAATGATTATGAACCGGTAAAAGGATATCACATTAATGGTAAAGCAACTTTAGGAGAAAATATTGCTGATCTTGGTGGAATATTGTTGGGAATTGAAGCATTCAAAAAAACTAATCAATTCAAAGAAGGCAAAAAAATATCGAACCTCACTCCTATGCAAAGATATTTCTTAGGCTATGCTCTAGGTTGGCTAGATCATTCAAGAGAAGAACAACTGAAAAACAGATTAATGACTGATGTTCACTCTCCAGCCAAATACAGAGTGAACGGACCTTTTTCAGATGTTGATGAATTTTACAACACATTCAATATAAAAAAAGGTTCGCCAATGTATCGTGAAGACAGCTTGAGAGTGAAGATTTGGTAGGACGTTGATGTTTAAAAGGTTTAATTGCTTCGCTGTTTAATAAGTTTAATTGTTTATTGTTTTAAATAAAGCCTGAAACTTATTGAACCTCTTGAACCTATGAAACGTTTTCAACTTCTAAAATGTAACCTCCACCCCCAACCCCGGCTTATCGTTGTAAATAATTTTCCCATATTCAAACTTTACACCCTCCCCATTTTTTTCGGTTTGAAGAAGTGTGCCGTCCATATCGACATAATCAAGAAGTGGAGCCAATTGAGCTATGGCTGCAGTTCCAATGGATGATTCGTTCATGCATCCTACCATCACTTTCATGCCGAGTGATTTTGCTTTTTGTATCATTCTTCTGGCAGGTGTAATTCCACTGCATTTCGTAAGCTTGATATTAATACCGTGAAAATGCTGAAAACACTTTTCTACATCCGACTCAAAAACACAGGATTCATCTGCAATGATTGGCAAAGGAGATTTTTCGTAAAGTACTTTCATTCCATCCCAGTCATCTTTTGCTAAGGGCTGCTCTACAAATTCAACACCCAAATCATTTAACTGATTTATTTTATGCATTGCAGTTTCTAAATCCCAGGCAGCATTGGCATCTACTCTGAAAACTGCGTTTGTATGTTGACGCAATATTGCAATATTGCGAATATCATCATCAAACCCAACCTTAATCTTGTATACCGGCCAAGGCATCTCTTTTATTTTCTTCAGCATTATATCAGCATCATCAATACCAATTGTAAAATCCGAAACTGGAGCAGTTGAAGGATCCAAATTCCACAATTGATGTAATTGCTTTTTTTTCATCTTTCCATAAATATCCCAACCCGCCATATCCAATGCGCAAACTAAAAAGGGGTTTTTAGGAAACAAATGATGAAGATAATGCCAATAGCGCTCTGGGTCGGAAAATGAAAATTTTTCAACCAAAGCCTTCTTGCTTTCCAAATCACTAATCATTTCTTCAACAGTAATGTTATAGTAGGTTATAGCTGGTGCTTCCCCGTAACCCTTTATACCAAAATAATCAAGCTCCACAATCAATGCCGTTTGATGCGTTTTTGTTGCTTTGGAGATAGTAAAGGGATATTTAAAAGGAAATGCTACCTTTTTATAAGATACTTTCATTTTGTTCATGACATCAATATTAGTACAAAAGATTGATTTCCATTGGTTGGCTTCAAAATCAATCAGATAAAAATTTCAAGGTTTTTATTTTCTGCCCTATATTTGCACAAATTCAAAAAAATGGAAACAACTAAGAAAAAATCAAGAGTTTTATATTGGGTATTATTTTTTGCTTCAGTAGCTGCTTTTTTTCAAGTATATAATATCGGAGGTGGTTATTGTTCAATGGTACTTCCTTTCAATGTTACCTTTTTTGCTATGGCAATGGATTTGATGTAATCAATACTTCGCTTAAAATATTTTAGCCCTGTAAATTCAGGGCTTTTTTTATTTTTCAGCCCACCATTTAAATGGTGAGCTAAAAAAAAGGTGCAACAAAATTGTTGCACCTTTTAATTTGAATCTTTCGATTATCTTTATTTTACTTCTTCAAATTCAGCATCCGTAACATTCTCTCCACCGCTTGAAGCTTGTTCTTGTTCTCCTGCACCAGCACCATTTTGCGCTCCAGCTTCCTGAGTTGCTTTATACATCTCTTCACTTGCTGCAGTCCAAGCAGTGTTCATTTCATTCATGGCTGCATCAATGGCTGATAAATCTTGAGATTTGTGAGCCTCTTTCAATTTTTCAAGAGCTGCTTCAATTGGAGCTTTTTTGTCTGCAGAAATTTTATCCCCATATTCTTTCAATTGCTTCTCAGTTTGGAAAATCAAACTGTCTGCCTGATTAATCTTTTCTACTTTCTCACGCTCTGACTTATCTGCTTCCTCATTTGCCTTTGCATCGTTTTTCATTCTTTCGATTTCTTCCTTACTCAAACCACTACCAGCTTCGATACGAATTTTTTGTTCTTTGCCAGTTCCTTTATCTTTTGCACTTACGTGTAAAATACCATTTGCATCAATATCAAAAGTTACTTCAACCTGAGGAACACCTCTTGGAGCTGGCGGAATACCATCAAGATTGAACATTCCTAAGCTCTTGTTTTGATTAGCCATTGGTCGTTCACCTTGTAACACATGAATTTGCACACCTGGCTGATTATCGCTTGCGGTACTGAAAACTTCAGATTTTTTAGTTGGAATAGTTGTATTACTTTCAATCAATCTGGTCATCACACCTCCCATAGTTTCGATACCCAAGCTTAATGGAGTTACATCCAACAGTAATACATCTTTCACTTCTCCTGTTAATACAGCACCTTGAATTCCAGCTCCGATTGCTACCACCTCATCAGGATTCACACTCTTGTTAGGTTTCTTACCAAAGAATTTTTCTACGATTTCTTGTACTTTGGGAATACGGCTACTTCCACCCACCAAGATTACTTCATCTATTTGTGAAGTAGAGATCCCAGCATCTTTTAAAGCAACTTCGCAAGGTTTTAAGCAACGTGCAAACAAATTATCTGCCAATGCTTCAAATTTTGCGCGGGTTAACTTTTTTACTAAGTGTTTAGGAACTCCGTCAACTGCTGTAACATAAGGCAAGTTGATTTCTGTTTCTGAAGAAGATGACAATTCAACTTTTGCTTTTTCAGCAGCTTCTTTCAAACGTTGTAAAGCCATTGGATCTTTACGAAGATCTATCGCTTCATCAGCCTTAAATTCATCAGCCAACCAATCCATAATTACTTTATCAAAATCATCACCTCCTAAGTGCGTATCGCCATTTGTTGATTTTACTTCAAATACGCCATCACCCAATTCCAATACTGAGATATCAAAAGTTCCACCGCCCAAATCGAATACGGCAATCTTTTGGTCTTTTCCTTTTTTATCCATTCCATAAGCCAAAGCCGCAGCCGTTGGCTCATTTACAATTCTTCTCACATTCAAACCAGCTATTTCACCAGCTTCTTTGGTTGCCTGACGTTGAGCATCGTTGAAGTAAGCGGGAACGGTTATTACTGCCTCATTTACTTCCTGACCTAAATAATCTTCTGCAGTTTTTTTCATTTTTTGTAACACCATTGCGCTGATTTCCTGTGGTGTATACAAACGACCATCAATATCAATTCTAACCGTGTTGTTGTCACCTTTTACCACTTTATAGCTCCAATGTGAACTTTCTTCAGTTACTTCATTGTGCATTCTTCCCATAAAACGTTTAACGCTTGATATGGTATTTTGAGGATTGGTGATAGCCTGACGTTTTGCAGGGTCTCCAACTTTACGCTCTCCGTTCTTTAAAAAAGCAACTACTGAAGGAGTTGTACGTCTGCCTTCATCATTTGCAATAACAACTGGTTCATTTCCTTCCATAACCGACACACAACTATTGGTTGTGCCTAGATCGATTCCTATTATTTTTCCCATAATTAAATATTTTTAATGTTTGGTAAATAATAGTCAATGATTATGCCAACAGAAAACAGTTGCAATTTTGTCAGTTTAGCATTTGATTAATATGCCAATAATAGCTTTTTGATTAAAATACTGACAATATGTATACTAACGTGTAGACGTGATTAAATATCCTACAAATTAAATTCTCAATAAATTGACTATAAATTAATTATACACTTTACTTCATTTTAAAAGTAAATCTTTTCTGAGTCAGATAACTGATGATTATGATAATAATTGTAGTAAATAACTGACTTACGAAAGGAAACCAATTCAGCCCTTCAATGAGCAATTTAAGCATGAAGTAATTTAAAATAATGTTGAAGCTAAAAGAAACGAAATAACGAAACAACTGCACCCTAGATAAGAGGTTTGACTCTGTAAAAACAATATACTTATTCAACAAAAAACCTAACAAAAAAGTAACGATTCCTGATAAAAATAATGCTGCCATGTGGGGCTTTAAAACGAGAAAACCAAAGTAAAAAATGGATTTATCAAAAATAAAATGGTAGCCAAGATAATAAAGCAATAATCCCAAAATTGTATTACCACCTCCGCAAGCCGCATACCTATATGTCTGCAAAGGCATTATCCTTTTGAATATGGGATAAAAGAAATCCAAGAATTTGATGAAACTATTTTTCATGTGCTTCACATGTGTATGAGTTGGCAACATTATCTGATAAAATACCTGATACCAAAACCACCCCAAAAAGGCTCAAAATCTTCTCCACCACCAAAATCAACAGATGGCTGCCAATCCAATGAAAAATCAAATGGAAAATTTTTAATTTTTAAATCCAATCCCAAAACACCATCTAATCCCATTAACGCTCTTCCATTAAAATGATCCGTATTGTAAAAAGACATGTGAACTCCTGGACCAACATACCAGCTCAAACCTCTAATTCCTGAAATGGGTTTATTGATTTCATACAACACCGTTAATCTGCCTCCCTTATTCCAGGAATACCCATTTACTTCAAAAGCATTTTTGTTTGGGATATATTGTTTAAAAGATAACGCGCCAGGATAAAATTTAATTCCTAATGCAGTAGTATATGAATTCACCCACTTTTTCTGAGCAGACAATGAAGTATGAATTATCATCAGAAAAATAAAAAGAAATAAAAGTTTAGTTTTCATATGTTAATGTAGTTTTCACAAAAATAATTAGTTCGATTGAGAGTATCTCTTTTTCTATCAAATAAAATATTTTTATGAATAAAACTCTAATCGCTGAGCCTTTACCCTTTCATCCTGCAAGTATTCATCATAAGTCATTAGTTTATCTATCATACCCTTAGGTGTAATCTCGATTATCCTGTTAGCAACTGATTGCATGAACTGATGATCATGAGTTGTAAAAAATACTACTCCAGGAAACGCAATCATACTATCATTAAATGCGATGATACTTTCCAAATCCAAGTGATTGGTTGGCTCATCCAATATCAAAACATTAGGATTTTGCAACATCATCTTACTCAACATGCATCTTACTTTTTCACCACCACTCAACACAGATGTCTTCTTCATGATTTCATCGCCACTAAACAACATTTTTCCTAAAAATCCTCTCAAGAAATCCTCATCTACATCTTTAACAGTTGGCGGCACAAACTGACGCAACCAATCCATCAAATTATAATTACTCTGATCAAAATATTCTGCGTTATCGTTGGGTAAATAAGCACTGGTGATGGTTGTACCCCACTCATAAGTACCGCCATCTTGTTTTGATCTTCCATTAATGACTTCAAAGAAATTGGTTAATGCCAATGGATCTCTACTCAAAAATGCAACTTTCTGATTTTTCTGAATATCAAAATTCAATTTACTGAATAACATTTTACCATCAATTGATTTCGATAAATTTTCAACTTTCAAAATTTCGTTTCCTACTTCCCTATCTTGCTTGAAAATAATACCAGGATACTTTCTGTTAGATGGCTGAATGTCTTCAACAACTAATTTCTCAAGTGCTTTCTTTCTGCTTGTTGCCTGCTTACTCTTTGATGCATTCGCGCTAAATCGAGCGATGAATTCTAATAAATCTTTACGCTTATCCTCAATCTTTTTGTTTTTATCAGACATCTGACGTGCCGCAAGTTGCGAGCTTTCATACCAGAAAGAATAATTCCCAGTATAAACTTTGATCTTGCTTCTATCAACATCCGCAACATGAGTACAAACCGCATCTAAAAAGTGACGATCATGACTCACCACCAAAACAATATTTTCATAATCTGCCAAAAAATTTTCCAGCCAAGCTATCGTTTCTACATCCAAGTTATTGGTAGGCTCATCCAACAACAAAATATCTGGATTCCCAAAAATGGCTTGCGCTAGCAGAACACGCACCTTCAAGTTCGCACTGATGTCTTTCATCAACTGCTGATGTAAATCATCAGCCACACCTAATTCGCTTAACATCGTAGCTGCATCACTTTCAGCAGTGTATCCACCCATCTCACCAAATTCGTTTTCCAACTCACCTGCCTTCATCCCGTCTGCCTCACTAAAATCCTCTTTGGCATATATAGCATCCCTCTCCTGCATTATTTTCCATAATTTTTTATGTCCAATCAATACAGTATTAATTACAGTTTGATCATCAAAAGCAAATTGGTTTTGATTCAAAACAGCCATACGCTCACCTGGAGTGATGTCTATTGTTCCTTTATTGGGCTCAATTTCACCACTCACAATTTTCAAAAAGGTTGATTTTCCAGCACCATTGGCACCGATAACTCCATAACAATTCCCTTTGGTGAAGCTGGTATTTACCTCATCGAATAAAACCCTTTTTCCGTAGGCTAACGTAACATTATTAACTGTAATCATAATTATAAAAAGTGCGCAAATATAAGTTAGTTAGTTGATTTGTTGACTAGGTAAGGCTAGTTGATTAGTTGAAAAGTTGATTAAGGATAGTTAGCTGGGCGCTTAACTAGGAAATTAGGGCTATATACAACCCATCAAACATTCACCCAATCAACCAATTAACCAATCAACTAATTAACCAATTCAGTATTTTTGTGGAATGAGTATTGTAAAACAAATCCAGTCGGCAGTTATCAATTCACTTTCATCAAATTTTGAAGGTATTTTTACAGATAAAGATTTTCAAATCAACCAAACCAAACCGGAGTTTGAAGGTGATTATACTATTGTTCTTTTTTCGTTAGTTAAGTCATTAAAAAAATCCCCCGATGAAATTGGCAATGAACTAGGCAAATTGCTTTTAAAAAATTATCCCGAATTATTTTCAAGTTTCAATATCATTAAAGGATTTTTAAATCTCATCATTACTGATGAATACTGGATTACCCTTTTGCAAAAAAAGCATAATGATATCTGTTTTGGAAAACATGCTATGAATGGGAAAAAAGTAATGGTTGAATACTCTTCGCCAAACACTAATAAACCTCTGCATCTCGGACATTTAAGAAATAATTTTTTAGGATGGAGTGTGGCAGAAATTTTAAAGGCAAACGGATATGAGGTTTTAAAAAGCTGTATTGTAAACGACAGAGGCATACACATTTGTAAGAGTATGATTGCATGGGAACTCTTTGCTAATGGAGCTACTCCAGCTACAACAAATACTAAAGGCGACCATTTTGTTGGCGAATATTATGTAAAATTCAATGATGAATACAAAAAACAAGTTGGTGAGCTAAAAGCCAGTGGAATGAATGAAGCCGATGCTGAAAAAAATGCACCCATCATGCTTCAAACGCAACAAATGCTTCAGGATTGGGAAGCTGGCAAGCCTGAAGTGATTGAATTATGGAAAATGATGAATGGCTGGGTTTACGAGGGCTTTGACATCACCTACAAAATGATTGGAACCGATTTTGATAAATCCTATTATGAAAGTGAAACCTATCTTTTAGGAAAAGATATTGTTCAGGAAGGTTTAGATAAAAAAGTATTTTTTAAAAAAGAAGATGGTAGCGTTTGGATTGATTTAACTGCAGATGGACTTGATGAAAAATTGGTCTTAAGAAAAGACGGTACATCAGTTTATATCACTCAAGATATTGGTTTAGCAAAACAAAAATATGATCAATACAAAATTGATGAAAGCATATACGTAATTGGCGACGAACAAAACTATCACATGAAAGTTTTGAAATTAATCGCTCAAAAATTGGGATTCCCTTATGCTAATGATATCTATCATTTAAGTTACGGAATGGTTGAACTCCCAACTGGAAAAATGAAAAGCAGAGAAGGAACAGTTGTAGATGCCGATGATATAGTTGATGAAATGATTTCAACTGCACAAAACCATACAGAAGCTTTGGGAAAAGTAAAAGACTTTACTGCTGAAGAGCTGAATATTTTATATAAAACAATTGGATTAGGAGCAATGAAGTTTTATTTGCTTCGTGTAGACCCCAAAAAGAAAATGATTTTTAATCCGGAAGAGTCTATAGATTTCCATGGTTTCACTGGCCCTTTCATTCAGTATACTTATGCCAGAATCAAAAGTATTTTGAGAAAAGAAAAATTATTTAATCCTGAAGATAAACACCTAACATTATTAACTCTTGAAAAAGAAGTATTGTTCAATTTGGAACAGTTTCCTCAAATCATAATTGAAGCCGGCAAGGAATTGAGTCCTGCAACTCTTGCTAACTATTTATTCCATCTGGCAAAAACATTCAACTCCTTTTATACCGAGCATTCCATTGCAAATGCTGAAACAAATGAGAAAAAATCACTTCGATTACAACTAGCTAATATGACTTCAATCGTACTCTCCAGCGGCATGCAACTATTGGGAATTCAAATGCCTGAAAGAATGTAATTGATTTCTATTCGGAATTATGATTTTGTTAAACAAAATCTTTGAGCCTCATTCACTAAATAATATCATTGCAAAATCTTAAATTCGCAGAAATTATTCATACGTTTGGTTTAACTATTGAAAAATGTCAAAAAAAGTTACTAAAATTGGGGTTTTAACAAGTGGCGGCGATAGTCCAGGCATGAATGCTGCCATTAGAGCTGTTGTAAGAACAGCGCTATACAACAAAATGGAAGTTTTTGGTATCATGCATGGCTATACTGGCATGGTAGAAGATGATATTATAAAGATGGATGGAAGAAGCGTAGCGAATATCATACAAAGAGGAGGAACAATTTTAAAAACTTCACGTTGCATCGAATTCATGCAACCAGAAGGGAGAAAAAAAGCTTACGAAAATTTACAAAAAAGAGGGATAAACGGATTAGTAATAATTGGTGGAGATGGAAGTTTTCGTGGTGCACAAACCTTCAGCAATGAATTTGACATCCCCTGCATTGGGTTGCCTGGAACTATCGATAAAGATATTGCAGGAACAGACTACACCATTGGATTTGATACTGCAGCCAATACAGCAGTTGAAGCCATAGATAAAATAAGAGATACCGCTGATGCGCATGACCGTCTATTTTTGATAGAAGTTATGGGCAGAGATGCAGGATACATAGCTCTTCATAGCGGAATAGCTACAGGTGCTGAAAATATTTTGATTCCTGAGAAAAAAACTGATATCGATCAAATAATTCAATCTCTCGAAGAAAAAGAAAAAAGAAAAAAATTAGTAAACATTATTATCGTTGCCGAAGGCGATGAATTTGGAGGTGCTGATGAACTTTCAAAATTGATAAAAAACAAACTCCCAAAATTAGAAACCAGAGTTTGTATTCTCGGTCATATTCAAAGAGGTGGCTCTCCATCATGTATGGACAGAGTTTTGGCGAGCAGAATGGGATATCATGCGGTGGAATCATTGATAGAAGGAAGACATAATGTTTTTGTGGGTATTGTAAATAATAAAATGAATTATACTCCATTAAATGAAGCAGTTAAAAAGAAACAACGCATCAGTGAAAGCTGGATGCAAATGGTAAAAATTTTGGCTACATAATTTTAAACACAGATATTAAATAAGAAAATAAAATGACAAAGAACATATCCAAGTACCTACATGAAGAAATGGATAATGAAGCCGGATTCATTCATGCACAAAAGAAAACAAAAATAGTAGCAACTGTTGGCCCTGCCTGTGAAAGCTACGAAGGACTCCTGTCTTTGGTTAAAGCAGGTGTAAATGTATTCAGATTAAATTTCTCTCATGGTACTTATGAAGATAAAAAATTGGTGATCGACAGGATAAGAGATATCATTAAACACGAACCCTACAATATTGCTATTCTTGGTGATTTACAAGGTCCTAAACTAAGAGTAGGTGAAATTGAGAATGGAAGTATTGAATTGAATTCAGGAGATGACATCATTTTTACAACTGAAAAAATGGTGGGAACAAAAGAAAAGCTTTACGTATCCTACCCTAATCTTTCAAGAGATGTAAAAGTTGGAGAAAGAATCTTTTTAGATGATGGCAAAATGGAAGTAAGAGTAAAGGAAATCATCAACGAAAAAGAAGTTAAAATAACGGTTAGCCTTGGGGGCATTCTTCTTCCCAAGAAAGGAGTTAACTTACCAGATTCTGCACTCAGTATGCCGTCGCTTACTGAAAAAGATTTAGCTGATTTAAATTTTATTATCGAACAGAATTTAGATTGGGTGGCACTTTCATTCGTAAGAAAACAAATTGACATAATTGAGCTTAAACAGATCATTACGGATAAAAAAAGCAAATTAAAAGTAATCGCCAAAATTGAAATGCCCGAAGCTTTAAGAAACCTACGCGATATCATTAATGAAAGTGATGGCGTAATGGTGGCCAGAGGCGACCTAGGTGTAGAAGTTCCTGTTGAACAAGTTCCTGTAATTCAAAAGGACATCATCAGAAAATGTATGCACAGGGCTAAGCCAGTTATAGTAGCTACACAAATGATGGAGAGCATGATGGACAGAACAAAACCGAATCGAAGCGAGGTAAGTGACGTTGCTAATGCCGTTTTAGAAGGGGCAGATGCTGTGATGCTCAGTGGTGAAACTGCAATGGGTAACTACCCTACTCTTGTTGTACAAACGATGAGTAAAATTATTATGGGAATTGAAAGTTCTGTATACGATTATAACAGAGAAGATATTTTAACTCCACAACCTCACTCTCCTTCTTATTTGAGTGATGCCATTTGTTACAGCGCCTGTAAATTAGCAGATGATGCAAGAGCAAACGCGATTATTGGAATGACACAAAGCGGATACACTGCTTTTATGCTTAGCAGTTATAGACCAAAATCTCCATTATACATTTTCAGTAAAGAAAAAAGTTTGATCAGTCAATTGAGTTTAAGTTGGGGGGTAAGAGCCTTTTACTATGGCGAAGAAGAAAGTCTGGATGAAATTATTTTTGATCAAATAACCATTCTCAAAACTCGAGGATTTCTAAAAGAAGGAGATGTTGTCATCAATACTGGAAGCACCCCAGTGGAACACCATCTTCCAACAAATATTATAAAAATCACAAGAGTTGATTAAGTTTATTTTACAGTTGAAAACAACATTAAATATCTTATAAATTTATAGAGGGTTAATTGTAATCAACCCTCCTTTTTTCAAAAAAAACATCCCCTATTTAAAAAAAAATCAACAATTCTTTAATTACTTCATTTAAGTCTAAAATTACACCCGATGGGCGAAATTGAGCTTTCTTACATAAGTCTTTAAAAATCAGTAAGCTAGTAATAAAATCCTGTATTTTTTAAAATAATCTCTTTATCTTTATCTGTAGTAAAATAAGTATTTATTTACTCCTGTACTCTTTGAAAAAATCAAACTAGATAAATGTGATCTATTTTGATTCTTTAACAACTATTTTTTATCAATTACATTCAGATAAAGATGAAAAAAATTCTACCGTTAATTCTGTTTATTGGATTTTTCCATCAAACAAAAGCACAATTCTCTAACTCTTGTATTAGAGACACTACTGTATGCGCAGGAAATTTATGTATCGACTTACTAGAGTATATTCCTAATGTTAGAGATAGCCGAGCTGCATCAGATTATGATATTAATCCCTTGAGTAGTAATTCTGCTTGCGGTTTTTTACCACCAACAAATGTTGGCACTCCAGGACCTACAACAAACATCACAACTGATGATCTTTACTCTGCTGTAATTCCGCTGGGATTTACATTTTATTTTTATGGTAAGCCATACACAAGTTTAATTGTAAGTGGAAATGGATTTGTATCCTTTGATGTGAGCAAAACCGGTGCATTTTCTCATTATGGAATTTTAAATAGCGGAGGCGCATTAAGCGCAACTGCTGGAACACCTCAAAATCTTCCAAGTACGCTTTATGACAAAGCTATTATCATGGGACCCTACCATGATCTAGATATCTCACAAAGAGTAACGAACTCTCCAACTTGTCAAATCAAAACAGAAGTGATTGGTGCTAGACCTCACAGAAAATTTATTATCAGCTATTATAAATTACCCCTTTTCTTAACCACGTGCAATAATCTAATTGAAAACACTCACCAAATTGTACTTTATGAAGGTGTGAATATTGTAGAAGTATACGTAAATAGCATCGAGAAATGTATGGGTTGGAATAACGGTAGAGCAATGATTGGAATTCAGGATTCATCAAGAACAAAAGCTAAAATGCCTCCAGGCAGAAGGGCATCAGATGTTTGGGGTCGAACCAATATGAATGAAAGCTGGAGATTTGTTCCTAAGGGGGGGATACCACTATTAGATAGTGTAAGATTATATGATACTTCAGGTAATTTAATTGCTTATGGAGATACATTAGATGTAGGCGATGGTTCTTACAGAATTACATTTCCACAGGTATGTACCCCTTTTGGAACCTCAATTTCAGGTGATACCGCGATATACTTGATGAAATCTTGGTACAAAAATTTTTATGGTGGAGTTGGACAAGAAATCTGGATTGACACAGTCAGAGTAAATAAGACTCTAGCTAAGCCCACAGTTACTTCCACACCTTTGGCTATTAGCGGACAAATCAACGCCTGTCAAAACTCATCAGTTGCATTATCCGCAAGTGGTCTAAATAATGCCAATATTAGATGGTACTCTCAACAAACCGGTGCATTACTGGCCGTCTCAGATACGTTTAGACCCAATACCTCAGTTGCAGGAAATTCCATCTACTATGCCACTCAGCAATTAGGTTGCTTAGAAAGCGATAGTACTCCAATTAGAGTAACAATCAATCCTGTTCCAACTTCTCCAACACTCACAGGCTCATCTTTGTGTGGTAGAGGAATTGGATCCATTACTTCAAGCCCACTAGGTAACAATCAAATACTGCAGTTATACTCTGCGGCAACAGGAGGTAATTTGTTATTAACAGACTCAATTGCCTACAACCCTGTTGTAATATCAACCACAACCTATTATGGTGTAATTAAAGACACTATAGGAGGATGTACTTCTCCTCTTCCAAGGGTACCCGTTACCGTTACAGTCAATAGTTTACCTGCTGCTCCAACAACAACATCTTCCAATATTCAAAGATGCGGTCCAGGTTCAGTTACATTAACTGCTTCCTCGGCAACCGGCACAACCATTGATTGGTATAGTCAGTCAACAGGAGGATCCGTTTTAGTAGGTGGAAGCGGCACAACAACTTTTAACACTCCTACAATTTCAACTACAACTATTTACTATGCATCAACTAGAAACACTACTAGTGGTTGTGTTTCAGCAAGAATACCAATAACCGCAACAATCAATCCTGTACCAAATAATGCAACTGTTATTGGAGATAGCAGATGTGGTTCAGGCACATTAACTCTTACTGCTAATTCTGGAACTGGAGAAACCATTGATTGGTTCAGTGCATCAACAGGCGGAACCAGTATTGGAACAGGAACTACTTTTACTACACCAAATCTAACAGCAACTACGACCTACTATGCAGAAGCTAGAAACACCACAACTGGTTGTGTAAGTGCAATAAGAACTCCTGTAAACGCAACCATTATTACAACTCCAAATGTTGCAATTGCTCAAAATGGAACTAGATGCGGACCGGGTGTTGTAACCATTTCTGCAACCAATGCAGCTGCTGTTCCTATTGATTGGTATGATGCACCTAATGCTGGTACACTTTTACTATCAGGATCAAATACTTTTACTACTCCAACAATTAATGCAACAACCACATACTATGCACAAGTCACTGCTGCTTCAGGATGTGTTCCATCAAGAACTGCCGTTCAAGCTGTTATTAATCCTATTCCGAATCCAGCAGTAGGAACAGATAATTCCAGATGTGGATTAGGGGCAGTTACAATCTCTGCCTCAGCGGGTTTGCCTATAATGGAAACTATCGATTGGTATGGTGTACCTACAGGAGGAACTGTTCTTTCAGGTGGCTCAGCTTCAAACACCTATACTACTCTTCCTATAGGTTTGTCAACAATTTTCTATGCTGAAGTAAGAGATTTAACCACAGCATGCGTTTCTACAATCAGAACTCCAGTAACTGCAATTATCAATACGCTACCTAATGCTCCAATTGCAATCGGCGACTCTAAATGCGGAGGTGGAGTGCTAACGATTTCGGCTACCCCAGGAAATAACGAAACCATTAATTGGTACAATCAATCTACTGGAGGTTTACTTTTAACAAATGGTAACATTTTCAATACACCTAACATAACTTCAACCACAATTTATTACGCTGAGGCTGTTGATAATACTACTGGTTGTTTCTCTTCAGTAAGATCTCCAGCAACTGCCTTAATTATTGTACCACCAATCCCTGCGATTGGGATTGACAATAATAGATGTGGTCCAGGATCAGTAACAATATCAACAACAGTTAATACAAATGAAACCGTTGATTGGTACGCCACACCTACTGGAGGATCTCCTCTTGCTGGAGGAACAGGGTCAACAACTTTTACAACACCTGTAATCAATTCTACAACTGTATATTATGCTGAAGTTAGGAACTTGACTGCTGGTTGCATTTCTATAACTAGAACTCCCGTTACAGCAATAATTAATCAATTCCCAAATGCAGCAATCGGTTCTGATAACTCAAGATGCGGTTCTGGGACTTTAACAATTTCTGCTTCTGCTAATTCTGGCGAAACTATTGATTGGTATAACTCATTAATAGGAGGATCTCCCATTGGAACAGGTTTGACATATACTACACCTAGTATTTCTAACACAACCGCCTATTATGCTGAAGTAAGAAATACATCTACGGGCTGTGTTTCTACGATTAGAATTCCGGTAAATGCTATTATAAACAATATCCCAAATGCTCCAGTAACATTGGGTGATTCAAAATGTGGACCAGGCTCACTAACATTAACGGCTACCCCAGGAGCTAATGAAACTATTGATTGGTATGACCAGTCAATTGGCGGACTCTTTTTATTAAATGGAAATACATTCAATACTCCTATAATTTCAACAACAACCACCTATTTTACAGAAACAAGAGATTTAATTACTGGCTGTCTATCTGCAATAAGAACTCCTGTGCTTGCTGAAATCATAATTACACCTAACCCTGCTACAGCAATAAATAATGAAAGATGCGGACCGGGCACAATAAATATTTCTACTCTTGTAGGAAATAATGAAACTGTTGATTGGTATAATGCTGCTTCAGGTGGATCGATTCTAGCAAATGGATCATCAACTACAACATTTACAACACCAGCAATTACAACCACTACAACATATTATGCTGAGGTGAGAAGTACTTCAGCAGCAGGTTGTGTATCACTAATCAGAACTCCTGTTTTGGCTGTAATAAATGATATACCGAATCCTCCTATTGCAATAAATAATGCAAGATGCGGACCTGGATCTGTAAGTATTGCAGCAAATGTAAATACAGGAGAGACCGTTGATTGGTATGCACAATCAACAAGTGGCAATACATTAATCAATGGATCAGGAGTTAGAACATATAACACAACCACTATAATTAATACCACCACCTATTATGCAGAAACAAGAAATCTTAGTACAGCATGTGTTTCAAATATCAGAACTGCTGTTATAGCAACTATAAACAGTCTTCCAGATATAGGAATAGACACAGTAAAGAAATCAATTTGCTTTAGAGATTCTATAGACCTAACAACTTTAATTGATACTACTGGATATAGTTCGCATGTATGGAAATTAGGTAATGAGATAATATATAATCCGGAAAATATTAAAAAAACAGGCTTGTATAAATTAGTTGTTTCCAATTCATTGGGCTGCTTAGATTCTGCATTCATTAATCTAATAATACTTCCCCCAGTTAATGCTTTCGCTGGCAATGACACTACTGCTGTTCTGGGTCAACCTCATCAATTGATGGGCTCTGGGGGAACAAATTACAATTGGACCCCAACAACTCCAATAATCTCATCTGCTAATATTCAATATCCAACAGTGGTATTGAATCATGATCAAATTTTCTATTTAATGACAGAAAATATTGCAGGATGTAAAGGATATGATACGGTATTTGTGAAAGTATATGACCAACCCAACTACTACATACCTAATTCATTTACACCAAATGCAGATGGATTAAATGACATTTTCAGAGCTATTCCTGCAGGTATTGCCTCCACAGAATATTTCAGAATATATGACAGGTATGGAAAACTTATTTTTGAAACTAATAGATTCATGAGAGGCTGGGATGGGAATTTCCAAGGCAGAAAGCAACCTAATGGCACTTATGTATGGATAGTAAAAGGAACTGACAAATTTGGAAATAAAATTGAAAAGAAAGGGACCGTCATACTAATTAGATAAATCATGTTTTCTTTTAATAAAAAAAACCTTGAATAATATTCAAGGTTTTTTTTATTTCTATTAGTTGTCGCTTTGGAAAAAAGTTGATAAAAATTATTATCTTGAGCCAATAAAAGAATACCTAAATATTCGTATTCTCTCAAAAGAAAATCTTACATGAAAAATTATTTATTTTTTACTATTACACTTTGTTTTTTCTTTTTAAATCAAGCATTAGCTATACCCAAATTCGATAAAATTATAAATTCAAAAGAGGTTGCTTTATTACCCCCACCCTCAAATGATGATCCTTGTAATGCTACACCATTAAACGTTGGAACGACTTGCAGCTTTGTAAATGCTACAAATGCAA
Organism: Chitinophagaceae bacterium; assembly: GCA_027484165.1. Taxonomy (GTDB): domain Bacteria; phylum Bacteroidota; class Bacteroidia; order Chitinophagales; family Chitinophagaceae; genus Ferruginibacter. Next base: position 19,322 of record JAIXWH010000072.1, read on the forward strand.
GTGCAACTGCGTCTACTGGTGTTCCTGCTCCCGGTTGCGCTGGATATTCAGGTGGTGATGTTTGGTTTACGGTCATAGTTCCTGCAAATGGTAGCTTATCAGTTTCTATGCAAGCAAGTGCAATGACGGATGGCGGCATGGCACTTTACTCTGGAACTTGCAGTAGTTTAGCTTTGATTGCTTGTGATGATAATTCAGGAACAGGTAACATGCCTGAAATTTATTCTTCAACACTAACACCTGGTGCTACCATCTGGATAAGAGTATGGGAAAATGGGAATAACAATAATGGTTCCTTTAGAATTTGTGCCACTAATCCACCAACAAGGCCTCAATGCGGAGGTAACAGACCTGCAGGTAATTCATGCGCAAATGCAATACCAGTATGTAATTTCAATGGCTATTGTGGTAATACATCATCAACGTATGCCCCCCCCAATACATGGACTGAATTGACTAATTCATTCAGCTCTTGTTTAAGTGGTGCCAGTATTGAAAATAACTCATTTGTAAAATTCACTGCAAATGCAACTTCGGCAACATTTAATGTTTGGGTTTACAATAGTCAGAATAATTTAGGAATTCAGATGTTCTTTTTTCAAAGTGCTGGCAATTGCTCTGGCACAGTTACTTGTAGAGGTGGTTATAACAACAATATATTATTTCCGAGTCCATTAGCTCATCCCATAACTGCATCTCCTTTAGTACCCGGACAAACCTACTATTTGATGTTTGATGGTTATGCAGGTGATGTTTGTGATTACACCATTGACCCTTTAACAGGGGTTGATATCTTAACTGTGAACACAAACCCAACTAGCCCAACAATTTGTTTGGGTTCTAATATTACCCTTTCTGCAATTGGTGGAACTACATCAGCAGTTTATTCTTGGAGAGTACTTCCAACTGGTAGCAGCCAAGCTTCATTGAATACAACAACTGGTCAAACTGTAATTGCAACACCTACAGCAAATACCACCTATCAAGTTGTGGCAACAACTTCAACTTGTAACCTTACCAAATCAATAGATGTTCAGGTGATCACAGCGCCCTCTGCGCCAATTGTTCCAAATCAAACTTTCTACTGTTCTGGAGAAAATGCCAGCCCACTTACTGCTGTAGGAATTACTGGAGCCACTATAAATTGGTACACAACAGCAACCGGAGGTACAGCTCAGAATTCAATAACTCCCTCTACTACTAATCCCGGCACAACAACTTACTATGTTTCTCAAAGTTTACCTTGTGGCGAAAGTCCGAGAGTACCTACAAATGTAATAGTTTATCAATCACCTGTAATACCAAATCAAAATCAAACTATATGTAGTGGCAATAGCTTTTCAGTTTCCCCAGTAGATGCTCCATCTTCTGGAACAATTGTACCTTCCGGCACTACTTACACATGGACAGTTTCATCAAATACAAATGTTACTGGTTATAGTGATGTAACAACAGGACTTGGATCCATAAGTCAGACTCTAACGAACAACTCTAATACATCACAACAAGTGGTGTACACGGTCACTCCAACATCCGGAACCACTGGCAATTGCATAGGAGCAACATTTACAATAACGGTTACCGTTACCCCAAGACCAACTATTCAAAACGAAATAACATCAACCTGCAGCGGTAACGTATTTTCTGTTACCCCTTCTAATACAACAATAGGCAATAGTATTCCTTCTGGCACAGTTTATACTTGGACAGTGATTCCAAATGCTAATGTAAGTGGATTAAGCGATCAAGCAGTTGGACAAACATCAATAAGTCAAACGCTTACTAATCTTTCAAGTACAATTCAAAACCTAACCTACAATGTTGCATCATCAAATGGATTGTGTGCAGGCTCAAATTTTACAGTAAATGTTAGTTTATTAAACAATACCCCAGTTCCATCTGTAATTTCACCCATTCCCTATTGTCAGAATGCTACTGCAAACCCACTTAATGCAAGTGGTTTGCCTGGCGCTACTTATTTATGGTACACTTCTCCAACAGGAGGTCCTGCTGGGATTGCGACTCCTCCAACTCCATCTACAATTGTATCAGGAACTACATCCTATTATGTTTCACAAACCATCTCTTGTGGCGAAAGCAACAGAACAAAAATTGATGTAGTTGTAAATCCAGTTGCTTCTATTCCGAATCAAAATGCCACAATTTGCAGCGGAACATCTTTTAATATTAGTCCAGCAAATACACCACCATCAACAATTGTACCTGCCGGCACAATTTACACATGGACTGTTTTACCAAATACAAATGTTTCGGGATATAGCAATGAAACAATTGGTCAATCAGCAATTAGTCAGTTACTAACTAATTTGACAAATTCAGTTCAAACGATAACGTATAACGTTACTCCAATTTCAGGAACTTGTTCTGGGAGTGCATTTACAATAATTGTTACAATTAATCCAATGCCTCAAATTGATCCTCAAAACACAACTATTTGCGGTGGGCAAACATTCACAATATCACCCAGTTCTTCTATCGTTCCTAGCGGAACAACTTATGTCTGGACAGTTTCCTCTAATTCAAATATTATAGGGCAAGCCGATGTGAGTTCTCCTCAAATCAATATCAGCCAGACTTTGGCAAATAATACAAATATTACCCAATTCATAAATTATAGTGTTACTCCTGTTGCAGGAAATTGTACGGGTTCAACCTTTAATGTTGATGTAACAGTTAATCCTTTGCCAGACATACCTGATCAATCAGCTATTATTTGGACGGGAGAAACATTCAATGTTACCCCATCAAATAATCCTCCAACCACATTAGTACCGCTTGGAACTTCATACACCTGGACAGTAGCTCCTAACCCTAACGTCACTGGATACAGCAACGAAACAGTTGGACAGAGTTCAATTAGTCAAACTTTAATTAACAATACAAACGCTTCACAAATAGTTGTTTATACTGTAACGCCAACTTCTGGAGCCTCAGGAAATTGCGCTGGCATTCCATTTTTTGTTACGGTAACCGTAAATCCAAAACCATTAATTCCAAATCAAACTGGTTCAATTTGCAGTGGAACAATATATACATTCACACCGGTAAATAATCCTCCACTCACTATTGTACCTACCGGAACTTTATTCACTTGGACTGTTTCATCAAATTCAAACATAACCGGACAAACCAATGAAATAATTGGACAACCGAATTTCAGTCAAACTTTAAACAATATTGGCTCATCTGATGAGACAATTACTTACACAGTTACGCCAACATTGCCAGGAAGCTCATCAACAACAATTAGTTCTTTTACTATTTCTGTTACAGTTTATGCTTCCTCAAACGTTAACGTTCCCTCAAATTTGATTGCATGTAATGGAGATAATATTAGTACTATTAACTTTACAAGTAATCTTGCAGGTGGAACTTTTAACTGGACAAATAGTGACAACTCTATTGGACTAGCTGCTTCAGGCAATGGAACAATAAATGGATTTAATGCAGTTAATGCAACTAGTTCAACTTTAACTTCAATAATAACTGTTACCCCTGTAGTAAACGGATGCAATGGTGTTCCAGGTGCTTTTTCAATAACTGTAAAGCCATCACCAAAAATGGTTACCCCATCTGGCTTTGCTGCTTGTAATGGGAATTCAACTTCAATAGTTCAATTTTCAAGCATACCAGCCGGAGGAACTTTTTCATGGGTGAATAGTAACCCAGGTATTGGCCTTAATGCAACAGGAACAAATAATATCCCATCATTTACTGCAATCAATACTACGGCAACAGTTGAAACTTCAACCATAATTGTAATCCCTACTGTAGATGGTTGCGTTGGAGCTTCCGAAGATTTTGTAATTACAGTACATCCTACGCCAAATGTAGTTGTGCCCTCAAACTACGCTGTTTGTAATGGGATAAATTCACCTTCCTTTTCTTTTATAAGTATTCCTAGTGGTGGAACTTTTACTTGGATAAATGACAACCCCTCAATTGGCTTATCAGCAAGTGGTAATGGTAATGTTCCAATATTTACTGCATCAAGCAATAATTCAAATGCTACCACTGCTAATATCACAGTTACTCCTATAGTAAATACATGTATTGGAATACCTTCAACTTACACAATAACAATAAATCCCAGATTATCACTTGGAAATGATTTAGAAATTGACAGTTGTTACAATAGTGCTGTCAATCTTGATTTACTATATAATACAAATAACTTAAATATTATCTGGACTTTAAATAGCAACCCTGTTCGAAATACTAACCGTATTACTATTTCCGGAAACTATCGATTAATAGCCACCAATTCAAATAGCTGCTCAGATACTGCAATTGTTAGGGTTCATATTTTACCAAAAGTTATTGCGAATGCTGGACAAGACACCACTGCAATATTGGGAGAGCCCTTCCAATTAAATGGTTCCGGAGGTATTAGTTTTGAATGGTCGCCTACAAATTCACTTACCTCTCTATCTAACATTCCAAATCCAACAGCATTGCTAAATCATGATCAATTATTTTATTTGGCAACAGAAGATGTAGCCGGATGCAAAGGATTTGACACCGTTTTTGTAAAAGTTTATAATGGTCCAGAATATTATATCCCTAACTCTTTCACACCCAATTCGGATGGATTAAACGATATTTTTAGAGCAATCCCGGTTGGTATTGCAAATACTGAATATTTCAGAATTTATGATAGGTATGGAAAGTTAATCTTCCAAACTAACAGATGGTTAAAAGGATGGGATGGTAATTATCAAGGCAGAAAACAGCCAAATGGAGCCTATGTTTGGATGATTAAAGGAAAGGATAAATTTGGAAAAGTGATAGAGAAAAAAGGAAGTGTCTTACTTTTAAGATGATAATATTCCATAATATGAAATTAATTTCAATAAAAAACCATCCAAATTGGATGGTTTTTTATTTTTCATTTGGTTTAGATTTTATTCTAAACTTAACAAATTACTTTTTTTCTTCTGCAGGAGCAGCAGCTGGAGCAGCAGCAGTTGTATCAACTGTTGCAGCAGCAGCAGTATCTACAGCAGGAGCAGCAACAGTTGTATCAACTGTTACAGCAGCGCTATCAGTAGCTGGAGTTTCTTCTGTTTTACCACCACCGCAAGAAGTTAAAGATGCAGCGATCAATGCAATTGCTAAAAACTTTTTCATTGTTGTTTTTTTTTGGTTTAAAATTATAATTTGCAGTTAATACCGCAAATATAAAAAAAGTAACCCTAATTTTTATTTATTTTTTATTTGGGTTACTAAAACACAATATTTGTATAAATAATTGAACGGTGAATATAGTTGGACAGGACAAAATTTTATTGGAAGGGCTTGCTAATCAAGACAATAATGCGATTGAAAGTATCTACAAGCTTAATTTCCAAACCATTCAGCACTTGATTTTAAATAATAAAGGAAATCCTGAGGATGCAGCAGATGTTTTTCAAGAGGCCATGATAGTATTGTATGAAAAATCTATACACCCTGAATTTGTATTAAACTGTCAAATTAAAACTTATTTATATTCGGTTTGCAGGAGAATTTGGCTCAAGAAGCTAGAAAAACAAAAAAGAATTAGCATTCAAACTGATGAATTTGATCAGGTAATCTCAATTGAGGAGGATATAAAAGAACATGAACAGTCAAATATAAGATTCAAAACAATGGAAAACGCCCTTTCAAAAATTGGTGAGCCATGCAAAGGATTACTAGAAGCGTTTTACATTAACAAAAAACAAATGCAGGAAATAGCGATCATTTTTAATTATACGAATGCTGATAACGCTAAAACTCAAAAATACAAGTGCTTAAACAGATTGAAAAAACTGTTTTTTGCAGAATATAAAAACTTATAAAAATGGAAGATTCATTACTGATTGACGCAACCGAAAGATATATAAACGGACAAATGGATGCTAATGAAAGAATTTATTTCGAAGAATTAAGAAAAAATAATCCGGAATTAGATCAACAAATTGTAGAATATATCTACTTTATCAAGGAATTAGAAAAATTTGGAGATAGAAAAAGATTAACACATAAAATCAATAATGCGTCCTCCTTACTTTCAAAGCAAGGATTAACTAAACCTTTCTATGCTAATCCACAAGCGAAGGTTTTATTTTTATGGAATAAATACAAAAAAACAATTGCTGTCGCTGCGTCAATAGCAATTGTTGTTTCAGTCATTTCAGCTACAGTTATATCTTTTTTTAGTCCAGGAAAACAAAATAATATTAAACCACTTGTTGAAAAGCTAAAACAGCAGGATGCGAAATATAAAAATCTGGAAAAACAAATAGGTCAATTAAACCAATTGAATAAAAAAGAAGAAAAACCTAGATTAGAAAGTAATTTCAGGGCCACAGGTTTTATGATTGATGTTAATAATAATTTGATTGTAACAAACGCCCACGTATTGTCTGAAGCATCACACCAAATCATAGTTGAAAATAGAGATGGTGATCAGTTTTCTGCTCAATCCATATATACAAATACTGTTAATGATATTGCCATTTTAAAAATCATCGACAAAGATTTTAAAAAAATGAGACCAATGCCTTATAGTATTAAATCAAAAAATGCTGAATTAGGAGAATCGGTTTTTATTTTAGGATACCCAAAACAAGAAATTGTATATGGAGAAGGATATATCAGTGCTGAAAATGGATATGAAATGGACACTTCTTTTTGTCAATTAAGTACTCTTGCAAACGAAGGTAATAGCGGATCTCCGGTTATTAATAAAAATGGAGAAGTGATTGGAATCATTTCAAGCAAAGAAACAAACTCTGAAGGTGTTGTTTATGCAATCAAGTCGACAAATATTTTTAGGGCTATGGAAGAAATAAAAAAAGAAAATGAAAATGCAAGAATAACTTCAAAGCCTAGTATTAAAAATTCTGTCAGGAATTATCAAATTAAAAAAGTGGAAGATTATGTCTTTATGATAAAAGGAAATTAAAAGAAAAATATTTCTTTTTTATGCCCATAGCATCTGAGGATAAACCTTTTCGTTAACCAATCTAGTAATTTTCTCTTTAACTCCTGATGCATCTTCTTTATAGGTAACCCCAAACCATTGAGATAGTGTTGGTATTACTTTTATTTTATTTATAGGATTGGAAATGAAATCATCTGCAATGATTGGAATAAAAAACTCTGATTTAATATCTTTGTGATTTTTTATTAAAAATTCTTCAAATAATATATGAGCAATTTGAAAAACAGAGGGATGGAAACACCAGAAATTCATGGATACACTCGAATTACCATCAACTTCAATAACCGAATCGCTATCCTCGTAAACAACTTTATCTTCTTGTTTATATATTTTAGTTCTTTCTTTAATTGATAATAAATTATTTTCTGAATCCACCTTACAAACACCTCTACTTACTGTACCGTGCTCACTAAGTGTTTGATCCAATTGATACCCAATTATTCCGTATGTATTTTCATTGCAATTGTTCAGTAAAAAATGTGCCGCCTGTTTAAATGCCTCTGTTCCATAATAATCATCAGCATTGATTACAGCAAACGGCTCATTAACCTTATCTGATGCACATAAAACAGCATGACCAGTTCCCCATGGTTTTGATCTATCTGTAAAAAAAGATTCATCTTTTACAAAAGAATTCAATTCTTGATAAACATAATCAACTTCAATTTTTCCGGATAGTTTATTGCCAAATTTTTCTTTAAAACTGTCTGCAAATTCTTTTCTGATAATAAAAACAACCTTCCCAAATCCTGCATGAATTGCATCATAAATAGAATAATCCATTATAGTTTCATTATTTGGTCCGAATCCCTCTGTTTGTTTCATACTGCCATAACGACTAGCCATTCCAGCTGCCAATATTAATAATGTTGGTTTCATACTTTTTGGTTTATTAAAATAAAAGGATAGAAATTAATTTTATGCCGATTGATTATTTAATATTATTCTATGTTTCTTTCATGAATAATCGACTATTGTCTATTAAATTAATATTTTCGCAAAAATAGGAAATTCACCCGTTCAATGATTCATACAGATATCAATAATATCGAATTTGAAATTCAACAAATATACTCAGATGCAATTGAAAAAAAAGGAATACACATATTCGTTGGAAGATTAGATAAAATCAATTCAATAGTTTCAGGCAATAAATTTTTTAAGCTCTATTATTTTATTACTCATGCATTAAAAAATAATATTAAAACTATCATTACAAAAGGGGGATATTATTCAAATCATTTGATTGCAACTGCTTACTACACAAAAACCAACAAGTTGAAATCAGTTGGTATAATTAGAGGCGAAAAGCCTAAAATTTTATCTAATACTTTACGAGAATGTATCCATCATGGAATGAAGTTGATTTACATTTCTAGAGATGACTACAACAATGAAATTATAATACAATCTCTTTTAAAAAATGATTTTGACAACTTTGAATTCATACCGGAAGGCGGGTTTCATCCAACAGGTGCAGAAGGCGCTTCTTTGATAATGAAAAGTATTAATGAATACAACCCAACTCATGTCATCACAGCAATAGGCACAGCAACAACATTAGCAGGTTTAATTCAAAACAATTCGAATCAAGCAGAAATCATCGGTATTCCTGTTCTAAAAGGATTAAATGATATTAATGAAAGATTAAGTTATTTAAATAATCAATCTATTCCTATATCTCCAACAATTTTTCACAATTATCACTTTGGTGGATATGCTAAATATGATGAAACTTTGATTAAATCAATGAACGATTTTTACACCTTACACAAAATACCAACTGATTTTGTCTACACTGGCAAAATGTTTTTTGGGTTACAGGATTTGATCAAAACCGATTACTTCCATAAAGGGAGTAGAATTATTGCCATCCATACAGGTGGCTTGCAGGGTAATCAATCTTTACCTATAAATACATTGGTTTTCTAATTGTTTTATATTTGCTTTACAATAAGTTGATTCAACATTGTCATGAAGAAATTCTTTGCCCTTCTATCATTAGTATTTTTTTTTAGTATACAAGCATCATATTCACAGGAGCGTTTACCCAACATTTCTGTTACAGAATATAATGGAAAGGTCATTGTGAGTTGGCAAAATTTCTACAAAAAAACAATAACCAATATTCTTATTCAAAGATCTTACGACAGTATTAAAAACTTTTCAACAATAGGTACCGTATTGAATCCGTTAAATACAGAAAACGGCTATATGGATGCTAAACCTCCATACAACAGAATGTATTACAGAGTTTTAATCAGTTTTGATGGAGGATCTTATGAAATAGGCAAATCAACTAGACCATTGATTGAAAATGATGATTTGGAAGACTTCAATGTTACTTTTTTACCAAAAATTGACACCATCAATATTATAACTGAAGACATATCTAAAGATACTGCAAAACCAATAATTTATTATATGGATACCAACACTGTAAGTATAATAAAGAAGGAAGATTTTAAAATAATGGATACGCCGAAAATTGAATTAAAAAGTAAAGAAATTAATGTTGATTCTGTAGAAACAAATTCATTACAAAAAAACGCTTCACTTATAAAAAAAATACACCCTTCAATAAATTTTTACACAAGAGTGTTCTCTCTAAAAAAAATAAATCCTATAAATGTAACTCTTGAAAATAAAATCATAAAAACACAATGGGATTATCCCAGCAATAGGATCTTTATTAATAATCAAAATTTAATCACAATACAACTTAAAAAAACCGCCATTAGAAAATATAGTCTAATAATATTTGATGAATCTGGTAATCTTGTATTAAATATTAAAAAGATAAATGAAGATTTTTTCTATTTAGACAAATCCAATTTCAGAAAATCTGGATGGTATCATTTTGAAATTCAAAACGATGGTGAAATAATAGAGAAAAACAAATTTCAAGTATTAAAAGACAAGTCGCCCAAATAATTGCTAATGATTAAACAGTTCAATTTCAAATACAACTTCGAAATTTTTCTTTAATTTTTCTTTTACTTCCGGATAAGAAACTTCTTTATTCAATTCTCTTTTGATTGAAGTAACCTGTTTATTCTGAATTCCACAGGGTATGATATTGCTGAAATAATCCAAATCTGTATTTACATTCAAAGCAAATCCATGCATCGTAATCCACCTGCTGCAACGAACACCTATCGCACATATTTTTCTTTCTTTGCCAGGAATATCAGCATCAATCCATACTCCAGTTTCCCCATTGCTTCTTCCTGCTATAATATCAAATTCAGCTAATGATTTTATAATAACCTCTTCGATATTTCTCAGATAAATCCCTATATCTGTTTTAATTTTTTCTAAATCTAAAATAGGATATCCAACAATTTGCTGAGGACCGTGAAAGGTGATATCTCCTCCCCTGTTTGTTCTAAAAAATTCAATACCCTGATTATTCATCTCTTCATTTGAAAGAAGCACATTTGCAATATTCCCGCTTTTACCCAAAGTATATACTGGAGGATGTTCACAAAATAACAAATGATGGGTGGTTGGTATTAAAAATGGATTTGCATCCATACCTTTTAATCTTGCTTCAGTTTTGAAAGCTACATTTTTACTCAAGATTTCTTCCTGATAATCCCAGGCAGTCTTGTAATCTATATTTCCTAAATCAGAGAAATGTACAACTTGCTTTTCCAATACACTTATTTTTTATGCAAATTAAGTAAATAAACAATCTCATGATTTTATATAATTATTGACATAATTTGAATAATAGAAAGTACTTTTGATTTCTCAAACTATGGAAAAGATGCACGATTTAGAGGACGAATTATCAGAATCAGAATCCTTATTCGAAAAAATGTCTATTACAATCGATCGTGGACAAGAACCGCTTCGAATAGATAAATTTTTGATGGCAAGAATTGAAGGTGCTACAAGAAATAAAATCCAACAATCAATAGAGAATGAGCTTGTATTGGTCAACGAAAAACCAATTAAAAGTAATTATAAAATAAAGCCTGAAGACAGGATCATCATTTACGATACCAAAAATCAAGAATCTTCCGACATCATTCCTCAAAACATTCCTCTTGACATAGTTTATGAAGATGATGATTTATTTATAATAAATAAACCTGTTGGAATGGTTGCTCATCCTGGAAGTGGTAATCCAGATCAAACATTGATTAATGCCGCAGCTTATCATTTAAAATCACAAAATCCAAATATTGATGATTCTGTTTTACCGAGATATGGTCTTGTTCACAGAATCGATAAAAACACAAGCGGATTGATGGTTATGGCCAAAACTCAAAAAGCAATGAGCGAATTGGCCAAGCAATTTTTTGATCACAGTGTTCACAGAAGATATGTTGCTTTGGTTTGGGGAAATTTTGATGAAGATGAAGGCACTATTGTTGCACATGTTGGAAGGCATCAGCGTTTTAGAAAATTATTTACGGCATACCCTGACGGAGATTTCGGGAAGGATGCGATTACCCATTATAAAGTACTGGAAAGATTCAATTATGTAACCTTAGTTGAATGCAGATTGGAAACCGGAAGAACCCATCAAATCAGAGTTCACATGCAATACATTGGACATCCGCTGTTCAATGATGATTTTTATGGAGGCGATAGAATAGTAAAAGGCACTGTTTACTCTAAATACAAACAGTTTGTTGATAATTGTTTTCAAATATGTTCAAGACAAGCACTTCACGCAAAAGAACTTGGATTTGTACATCCTATAACTAAAGAAAAAATAATTTTTGACAGTAATCTTCCTGCAGATATGGAAGAGTTGATTCAAAAGTGGAGAAAATACAGCCAATTTAAAAATACCGATGAATCCTGATTCAATTCCTAAAGATAATTTTGGCCC
>JAIXWH010000068.1 GCA_027484165.1 Chitinophagaceae bacterium
CAATATGAAGGGAGTGAAAATCCATGCGAAGGTCTCAGGTATTACTATCAGTTTATTAGAAGTCCTTTCAATATTTCTGGCTATAAAGACAATATCAATTTGTCTTTTGAAGGGAAGTATAAAATCAAAGGAAGTTATTGTGCTAAGTGTTTGAAAGAAAATTGCCTCTTGCCCTCGCCAATATTCAGTTGTGGATTTGATGAGTCATTGAGAAGAATCGAAATTGCTTATTCATCAAAAATAAAGCTGTTGCCAAATTATCATTTGTCAACCAAAACAACATTGGTAAAAGCAGATGCTGTTGATCCTTGTAAAGTTGGGTTTGTTAATTTTGATATTACTGATAAACTATTGAAAGAAGTAAAAGTGCAGTTAGATGTTTTGGGTAAGAATGTTGACAGTCAAGTTCAAGCCTATAATTTAAAACCCTATGTTTTTGGTTTCTGGAATAAGTTGTTTGAAGTACAAAAAGTTGATGAATATGGATATCTCAATTTGAATCCATCAGCTGTGAGTGTGAGTAACATCAATATGACTGGAGCTAAGTTGAAATTGTCTCTCGGATTATCTTGCAGACCCATATTTTCATTGGGTTATCTTTCTTCACAACCAACAGCATTGCCTAATTTATCTAACACAATTCAGCCCAATGGATTTTCTGTATATACTGATTTGATTGCCAATTATTCAGATTTGAATCTCTTGTTAAATAAAAATCTATCAGGTAAAGAATTTGATTTAAAAGGGAAGAAAATTATTATCAAAGCAGTTGAAATCAGTGGGATAGGGTCTTCTAAAATTGCCGTAAAGCTTGATTTTAAAGGATCGAAAAAAGGAGTCGTTTTTCTTGTTGGTACACCTTCATTTGATTCTATAAAAAACACGATTACAATACCTGATTTGTCATTTGAATTAAAAAGCAGAAACATTTTATTGAAAATGGCAAATTGGTTATTGAATGATAAATTGACAGAAAAAATAAAATCTGCAGCGGTATTTGATTTAAACTCAATTTTAAATCAGACAAAATCGAGCATTCAGGCACAATTAAACAGAAAACTTACAGATAATATTGCAATGTTCGGCACTATTGATTCTATGAATTTAAAAACAATTATTACATCACGGGAATCTTTGTTTTTAAGAGTTTTGTCAACCGGGCAATTGGGAGTGAAGGTGAATTAGTTGATTGGTGAATTAGTTGATTGGTTGATTTCAAAATTTGGTGATTTGTTGAATGGTTGATTTATAATTGGGAAATATAGTTCGGATAAGAAAAATCCTTAATCAATCAATCAACTAATTAAACATTATAAAACTCTACCTTTGCATCATGATTTCACTAGTAGTTGCTGTTTCAGAAAACAATGCGATTGGAAAAAACAATCAATTGCTTTGGCATTTGCCCAATGATTTGAAGTTTTTCAAAAATACAACCTGGGGCGGAGTTGTAATTATGGGAAGAAAAACTTTTGAATCGGTGAATAAACCCTTGCCCGGCAGAACAAATATCGTAATCACAAAACAGGCTGATTGGTCAGCACAAAATGTAATTGTTGTTAATAGCATTTCTGATGCCATTCAAAAGGCCAAAGATTTAAACTTCAAAGAAATTTTTATTATTGGAGGAGGTGAGATTTATAAAGAGAGCATGTTACTTGCAGATAAAATCTATCTCACTAAAGTTCATACCACAATCGAAGGCGATACTTTTTTTCCAGAGCTTCAAATGAATCAATGGAAAATGATTTCAAATAAAGATTTCTCATCGGATGAAAAACATGTATTTGATTATTCATTTCAGGAGTGGGAAAGGAATTCGGTTGATTAGTTGATTAAAAAATTAGTTCAAAAAGTTTCACAAGTTCAATGAGTTGAATAGGTTGATTAGTTGAATTGAAGATATGTTTTTTACCTGCAGACAGGTTTGATTTTTTACTTTTTACTTTTGAAATTATCAACCTTGCCGTCTTTCGAACTTTGCATGAAACCTATACTTTTAAACATCTGAAACCTTTTAAATTTTTCTTTGTATTCCCCACTTACCATACTAAAAAAATATTTACATTACCGATTCACTTCATCTAATGGTAAAGGACATGGGGTGCATTCGCCCTTTGTATTTGATTTTATTGACAAAGTGTTGAATGATAAAAAGGAACGTGTATGTTATAAAGAAATTGAATCGCTTAGAGAGTCTTTGTTGAAGGATAAAACAATTATCGAAGTGGAGGATTTTGGTGCTGGATCATCCGTTATCAAAACCAACAAAAGAAGAATTGATAAGATAGCCGCATCATCATTAAAGTCAAAGAAATTCGCTCAGTTGCTTCATCAAATCATTGAATATTATAAGCCGAATCACATCATTGAATTAGGCACTTCTTTTGGGATTACTTCATCATATCTCGCAAAAGCAAATCCATCTGTGATTGTTGATACATTCGAAGGATCATCTGCTATTGCACAAGTAGCAAGAAGGAATTTCGAAAAACTGAAAATCAATAACATTAATTTACATGAAGGAGATTTTGCAAAAACATTTAATACATTTCTTAACAATCAAAATCGCATAGATTTTGTATTTATTGATGGGAATCATAAAAAAGAACCGACCACTCAATATTTCAATATGCTTCTTGATAAATGTTCTGAGAATACAATCCTCGTTTTTGATGATATCCATTGGAGTAAAGAAATGGAAGAGGCATGGGACTTCATCAAAAATAATGATGCTGTGACCTTGAGCATAGACCTGTTTTTTGTCGGAATCCTCTTTTTCAGGCAAGACTTTAAAGTAAAGCAACATTTCAGTATTCAATTTTAATTTTTCTGTACCTTTGTGCTAATATTTTCAATTATGATTATAGGCCTACTCAAAGAACCCACTTTCGAAACCCGATCTTCTTTATTGCCGGAACATATAGCTCCATTAAAGAAATTAAATGTTGAAGTTATTGTTGAATCCGGTGCAGGAGAAACAGCTTTTGCTACAGATGATAAATTCAAAGAAGCAGGTGCTTCAATTACAAGCAGGCAAGAGGTGCTTCAAAAAGCTGATCTATTGTTAATGATAAATCCATTGTCTGATTCAGAATCAGCAACCATTCAGTCTAAGGTGTTGATTGGATTTTTTCAGTCACTATCTAACTTCAATTGGATTCAATCTTTATCAAAAAATAACAACACTGTTTTCAGTATGGACATGCTTCCGCGAACAACCCGTGCGCAAAGTATGGATGTATTGAGCAGTCAGGCCAATATCGCAGGCTACAAAGCGGTATTGTTAGCATCTAATTTATATCCTAAATATTTTCCTATGTTTATGACTGCAGCTGGAAGCATCGCTCCGGCAAAAGTTTTAATCCTAGGTGCGGGTGTTGCCGGACTTCAAGCCATTGCAACTGCAAAAAGATTGGGTGCGGTTATCGAAGTATTTGATACCAGACCTGCAGTTAAAGAGGAAGTGATGAGTTTAGGTGCAAAATTTGTAGAAGTTGAAGGTGCAGCAGACGCGTCAAAAGCAGGAGGATATGCAGTTGAACAAACAGAAGAATTTTTACAAAGACAAAAAGCAAAAATTGCTGAAAGTGTTGCAAAAGCTGATATCGTAATCACAACAGCACAAATACCAGGTAGAAAAGCACCCATCTTAATAACCAAAGAGATGATTGATCAGATGAAAAATGGTTCTGTGATAATAGATTTGGCTGCATCAACAGGAGGTAACACCGATTTTACCAAAAATGATGAAACTGTTGTTGTGAATGGTGTTTCCATTGTAGGAAATTCAAAACTTGCAGGATCGATGCCAAGTGACGCAAGTAAATTATATGGAAAAAATATTCTCAACTTCTTACAATTGATCATCACTAAAGAAGGTCAAATGAATTTGAATTTTGAAGATGATTTGGTTTTGGGAACTTGTGTTGCAAACAAAGGTGAGATTACTAATGAAAGAGTGAAACAGTTAGTTGGGTAGAGGGTTGATTGGTTGAAAGGTTAACTAGTTGATTGGTTGATTGAGTGATTGGGAAAAATGAAACTCTTTAAACCTTAAACCTTTGAAACTTACAAAACCTACCAAACCTTAAAAACGTTTAAACTTATAAAAATGAATCAAATATTAAATTTTATCTCAGACAACCAACAAATGATTTATGTAGTCATTCTTATGATTTTTGTTGGAATTGAGATTATTGAAAAAGTACCTAGTGTATTGCATACGCCTTTGATGAGCGGTGCTAATGCGATTCACGGTGTTGTAATTATTGGTGCGATTATCGTTATGGGAAAGGCTGAGCAAGATAATTATCTCGCATTGATTTTAGGTTTCCTTGCTGTAGTATTGGGAACATTAAATGTAGTGGGTGGTTTTGTGGTAACCGACAGAATGCTTGAAATGTTCAAGAAGAAAAAATAATTAATCTTTTTCTATTTCATTTTTAAATTTTTACTTTTCAATTTTTACATACATGAGTCAGCACTTACTTACCATTTGTTATTTAATAGGATCAGTCACTTTTATTTTAGGATTGAAAATGCTTTCCAATCCTGCTTCTGCAAGAAAAGGTAATTTGGTTGCAGCAGGAGGGATGACTATTGCTATATTAGGAACCATCTTTTTATATTCTTATCAAGAAGATAATACTACACATTATTTAGGTAATCATATTTGGATATTTGTTGCATTAGTTATTGGAAGTGTAGTAGGAACCTTGGCAGCAAAAAAAGTAAAGATGACTGCTATGCCTGAAATGGTTAGTCTTTTCAATGGAATGGGCGGAGCTTGTGCAGCGTTGATTTCAATTGTAGAATTCAATCACTTTAGTAAAGAAGCAACTCATGATGCATCTTCTTCAAAAGCTTTGATTATTTTGTTGGGATTAGTAATTGGTTCTGTATCATTTGCAGGAAGTATGATTGCATGGGGTAAATTGAATGGAAAAATAAAAGACCTTAGTTTTAAAGGACAAAATATTTTAAATCTTTTAGTGTTAGCGTTGGCGTTAGGTTGCACTGCATCATTAATCATGAATCCATATCAGGGGATGATGTTATATGTGATTTTATCACTTTCAATTGTGTATGGTATTTTCTTTGTTATGCCAATTGGTGGAGCAGACATGCCTGTTGTGATCTCATTGTTGAATTCTTTCACCGGTGTGGCTGCAGCTTGCGGTGGTTTTTTATACGACAACAAAGTGATGTTAACCGGAGGTATTCTGGTAGGAGCAGCCGGAACTTTACTTACTATATTGATGTGTAAAGCCATGAACCGCTCATTAAAAAATGTATTGATTGGTTCTTTTGGAGGCAATGCAAAAGTTGCAAGCGGTGGATCTTCTGCTCAAGGACATCATAAAGAGATATCTATGAGTGATGCTGCGGTTGTAATGAGTTATGCAAACAAAGTAATGATTGTACCCGGATACGGTTTGGCTGTTGCTCAGGCACAACATACTTGTCATGAGTTAGAGAAAATACTCGTAGAAAAAGGAGTTGAAGTGAAATATGCAATACATCCAGTTGCGGGTCGTATGCCTGGTCACATGAACGTATTATTAGCTGAGGCTGATGTGAGTTATGATTTATTGTTGGAAATGGAACAGGCCAATGATGAATTTTCAACAACAGATGTGGTGTTGATTTTAGGTGCTAATGATGTGGTGAATCCTGCTGCCAAATCTGATCCCTCTTCTCCAATTTATGGTATGCCAATTTTGGATGTTGAATTGGCAAAGAATGTGATTGTCAATAAAAGAAGTATGAAGCCTGGATACGCAGGTATAGAAAATGATTTGTTCTACCGACCTAAAACATCAATGCTTTTTGGTGATGCTAAAAAAGTGCTTCAGGATTTATGTGCTGAAATTAAAAGCCACTAATCTATTGCTTTTATCTGATTGAAAAGATAGAAGTTACAAAATATGCAAAATCAATTACCAGAAGAATTATTGAAATCTCTTGAAAAAGTAAATGGATTTGATTTAGACAAATTTGTTGAAGTTCACCAGAAAAAAGAAATAGTAGCTTCAGTTAGATTTAATCCTTTTAAACTCACTCCTTCACAAAATACCTTTCTTCAATTAAGCAATCAAGTGCCTTGGTGCAATAATGGTTATTATTTGTCTGATCGTCCTTCTTTTACACTAGACCCTCTTTTTCATGCAGGTACCTATTATGTTCAAGAGGCCAGTAGTATGTTTTTAGAACAGGTGATGAAGCAAACGCTTGATCTTGATGCATCAATTCGTGTTTTAGATTTATGTGCCGCACCCGGAGGAAAATCAACCTTAATACAATCATTGATTTCTGAGGGTAGTCTACTAGTTTCAAATGAAGTGATAAAATCAAGGGTTAATATTCTTTGCGAAAACATAACTAAATGGGGCGCTACAAATGTTGTGGTGACCAATAATGATCCGAAAGACTTTCAGCGCTTACCTGATTTTTTTGATGCCATTGTTGTAGATGCACCCTGCAGCGGAAGTGGTTTGTTCAGAAAAGATTCGGAAGCTATCAATGAATGGAGCAAAGATAATGTTGAACTATGTTCACAACGACAACAACGAATTCTGGCCGATATCGTTCCTTCTTTAAAGTCAGATGGGGTGTTGATTTATTCTACCTGTTCTTATTCAGTTCAAGAGGATGAGGCCATTTGCGATTGGCTTTTATCTCAGGATGAATTTGAATCTATCCAAATACAAACACAAAATCAATGGAATATTGTTGAATCGCATTCGGATAAGTTCAATGGTTTTGGTTATCGTTTTTATCCTGATAAACTAAAAGGGGAGGGCTTTTTTATTGCAGCTTTCAGAAAAAAGGGAGTTACAACTTCTAAACAAATCAAGCCCAAGACAAAATTAGAATTCATCAAAAAAACACAAGAGACTACAATTGTCGAATGGATAAATGATAACGAAAATTTGGTTTATTTTATGCATAACAACAATGCAATTGCTATACATAAATCTAATCTTGATTATCTTTTAATGCTGCAACAGTCCCTTTATTTACGCAAAGCTGGAATGAATCTTGGTACTATTATAAGAGATGAACTTTTGCCTTCACATGATCTGGCGATGTCCTATTTAATAAATAAGAATGTGCAATCCATCGAATTGAAAAAAGAAGAGGCTTTGAACTATTTACGCCATCAGTCTTTTGAAGTGGAAACTAAATATAAAGGCTGGGTGCTGGTAAGATATAATGAAGTTGCACTTGGTTTTATAAAAATGATGCCGAATAGAATCAACAACTATTATCCGATGGAATGGCGTATTTTTAATAAGTAAAAGCATCCTCAATCGATAAATTATTGATATTTGTAGATAATTTTAATTTTTAAACGTTGATAAATTATTTCTTCATCCATTGAGTTGAATATCTATTTATCAAGTGATAAGGCAAGTAAAAAAATATAGTATGAAAAAAATAATCTGGCTTCTTCTCTTTTTTCCATTTTCATTGTTAGCACAAAAATCTCATAAAGTTGAACCCAAAGAGTCATTATACTCTATTGGCAGAAAATTTAAAGTACATCCGAGAGAGTTAGCGGAATATAATAACATTTCTCTATCGGATGGGGTTAAGATTGGTCAGGTAATAAAAATTCCATCACAAAAGAAGATGGAGCCATTGGGAGATGAAAATCCATCAGAATCAACGAAGAAAGAAATTAAAAATGAAGTTGAGGTAAATGTGCCTGAATCCAACGCTGTAAAAAAAGAAAAGAAAGAATCTAAAACTGAAGTGGAGTTAATTGTTACAGAAAAGAAATCAGAGAGTAAAGTTTCATCAACTCCGATAAAGCATAAAGTACAAAAGAAAGAAACACTATATCAGATTAGCAAGAAAAACAATGTTTCAGTTGAGGATATCAAAAAATGGAATCATATGTCTGCAGATGGAGTAAATGAAGGCTCTGAATTAATTGTTGGATATGAAAGAGGGAAATCCATTTCTAAGGATCCAGAAGCAGCTCAAATTCCAATTCCAGCTAAAGCAACAATAAAAAAGGAAACAAAAAAAGCTGAAGTAACGGATGATCAACCTCAGGTTTCCTCAAATGAAAGTCCAACCACAGAAAAGGGAGTAGTTAAAGAAACACCTAAGAAAGAAGATCAAATTCCCAATACAAAAAAGAATACTGAGGGAATAAAAGATTTTAAAGGGGGTTATTTTGCTTCAGATTATAATCGTCAGATTAATGACAAATCATCACTATCTGAGCAAAAGGGAATTGCATCTTCCTTTAAAAGCACCAGTGGATGGGACGATGGTAGGTATTATTGTTTATATAACAATGCGCCAGCAGGTACCATCGTAAAGGTGATGAATCCATCTAATCAAAAATATATTTACGCTAAAGTACTGGATGTGATTCCTGATTTGAAACAAAATGAAGGAGTAGTAATCATTGTAAGTAAAGCAGCTTCAGAGCAGCTTTCAGGCACCACTGATAAATTTGATGTTGAGCTTGCCTATTAATATCTAA
>JAIXWH010000102.1 GCA_027484165.1 Chitinophagaceae bacterium
TATTATGGATGGCATTACCATTGGAATTATTATTATTATGCTCATTATCGTCGTTGGAAATACTGCAGATATAATCGATGGAATAGTTTTTATTATGGCGCTATCAGAATCAAATCGCCATACTTTTACAAAATAAAAAGACAAGGCGTATTTGTAAAAACATATACAAGACCTGACCTGATGAGTAAAGGTTCAAATGATTTCAAAAACAAATTTCCAAATGCCCCATCTGCCCATGAAAATTTGCCAAAAAATCAAAATGTCAGAAATCAAAGTCATCAAACAATAAAATCAAGACAGAATAGACTTGAAGAGAAACAGGAACCAAAAATCACACCTCACATACAAAACCGTCCACAATTAAAAAACAACGAGAGAAGAGATGAAAAAAGAGAACCGCCCATACGGAACAGACCCAATGAAAACAGAAAAATAGATAAAAAAAGGGAGCTCCCCGAAAAACAACAAAATCAAAGTGAAGGAAATTTGAGAAAAGGAGGCAAAAAAGGATAGAAAAAATATATTACAAATAAAAAAGGAAACCCAAAGGTTTCCTTTTTTATTTGCGGACCGGACGGGACGCCAATCTTATGATGTAAATGATTGAAAATCAATACGTTACAAGGCCTTAAATCATCGACTCACTAAAACACTCACTAACTTTTGTACAAACCTCTACCCTTTTCCGTTAGTTTGTGTTTGTGTTATTATTAACAATGCTAAAGTAAGGAAAATTTGGGAATTTTAGAGAAAATTATTCAATCATTAAAAAATTGTTTCGAATTTTTTTAAAACCCCTTTTTTATGATTTTCATATTAATTGATTATTTTATTTTATCTTAATAGAAATTTTAAAAAATGAAACAACACCTCAACACGATTTTAATTTGTCTTGCTATAATTATTGGTCTGGGAATTTTAGGTAATGCCTATAAATATAAATTCACATCATCTGAAACAGTTTCAGTTACTGGTTTATCAGAAAAAGATTTTACCAGCGATCTTGTTGTATGGGGTGGTTCCTTTAGCAGAACTGCTATGGACCTGAAAGATGCTTATGCTGCCTTAAAACAAGATGAATCAGCAATCAAAGCATATCTCAATTCAAAAGGTATTGTAGACAGTTGTATTGTCTTTTCTTCTGTTAGTATGATTAAGAATTTTCAACGTCAATACGATGAGAGAGGAAATGAAATTAGGGCAGATTATTCTGGTTGTACATTAACTGGGAATGTTAGAGTTGAATCACAGGAAATTGAAAGAGTCGAAAAATTGTCGCGAGAGATTACTGAACTTTTAGAAAAAGGAATTGAGTTAAACTCCAATGCTCCCGAATATTATTACACTAAGTTAAATGAACTAAAAATAGATCTTTTGGCTAAAGCAAGTGAAGATGCTAAAAATAGAGCAGAAACCATTGCTAAAAACAGCGGCTCCTCTTTAGGGAATATCAAAAAAGCAAATATGGGTGTATTTCAAATTACAGGTAAAAATGTAAATGAAATCTACAGTTATGGCGGATCTTTTAATACTAGTAGCAAATTAAAAACAGCTTCTATTACTTTAAAGGTGGATTATCAGGTTAAGTGATTGTATTATAATTAATAATCCGGAATATTATATAAATTAATTCTTTTTCCACCATTCTTTAAATTCTTTTTTAAGATAATTCAACCCTAAGTTTATTAAACCAACTATAAAAAGAGTTTTCCAAAACCACCATATTTGCTTAAAAATAGGCGAATTGCGAAGTATATAGGAAATTGGAATTAATAAGATAACTCCAGCGTAAATAAAAACAATAAAATAATTACCAATTCCACCATGCAATCCTAAAGATCGAAATATAGAATTAAATGAACCACCAAAAGAAAAGAAAAACCCAAAAAATATAAATAATACTATAAATATTCTGCTTATTGAAAATGAAGATTTCTTTTTTTTAGTTGATTCTAGCGGTACAAAAGACAAATCTAATTTTTCCGAATTGGATAAATCCGTATTATTTATATCTCTTGATTTTTTCTGAATAGGTTCTCCAGATTTTATTTTTATATCATCATAAGAGTAAACTGTATCTGATGCATCTAATCCTAGTCCTTTCAATAAATTATTCAATGCAATTTCACCTTTTATAAAGATCTCTCTATTTCCAGTAGCTTCATCTTTAGGACCCACTATACCTTCTGATTGCAGTTGCTCTAAAATCCTATCTGCTCGAATAAATCCCAGTTTAAGCCTTCTTTGTAGTAAAGAAGATAATGCACTTTGCTCAAGTACAACAATTCTCGCTGCATCAACAAATAACGAATCTCTTTCAATCATTTTTATCCATATTTAAAAATACATGATTATCCCAAAATTGTTTGCAATTGCTATACAATGCTAAATCCATTTCTATTAATGGTATAGGCATAGCTGGAAAACCTGGAAATGAAGATATAAACAGATAGCCATTTTTCAATGGTTTTAATATCAAAGTACAAGTATTTGTTATTGGAAAAATAGAAATGTTATAATGCAATAAATCAACGTCTCTGTTCTTCTTTAAATAAACAAACCTTCTTTCCTCTTCAGAGATTTCTTGAATTGGTATAACAGCTTTGGTTCCGATACCATTAGGGAAATCAGTTTCAGAAACCTGACATTCCAAAATTAAATTGCCATTAATACCGATGGTTTCATTTGTAGGATATTGCTCAAATCTTTGAAGTAAAGAATTAATATCAGAAGCAAAATCTGAATTAAACTTAGACCCAACTAGCAGAAGCTCTTCATTTATTTGCTTTTGAGTAAACCCATGCGATATTAGCATCTCATAAATATCAGGCTTTACATTATTGAAATGCCTGAGCATATGAAATTCTGATTGGAGATTAAATTGTATAGTAGATATATCAATCATTAATTAAAATTATGAATGCAAATTTCAAAAGATGCATTGTTGTCTATTTACATTGATTTATTAGAAAACAACATTTTTTTAATTTTCTTCAATTGTTGCGGAAATAAAAAAGCAAGAATACCAGACCCAATACCCAATAAAATAAAAACAAGTAACGTATAAAAAACACTATTACTCCACCCCAAATATTTTTGTGCTAAGGATAACCCATCAAAAACAGGCTGTACAGAACCTAAGCCGCCTAAAATTGAAACAAATTGAAGTAATGCATTTGTTCTTGACTGTTTTTCTTCTTGAATTGCAGATGAAATTCTATTAATTCTACTCTGAAAAGTTTTTAACTCTTCATCCAAATGCAATGCATCCCCAATTTTATTAAATATTTCATTTGGGAGAAAATTAAATGAGATATGACTTAAATTGTAGTTGTTGAGAAATTTTTCGAATTGATTTCTGAGTTTAACGGTATTGTCGTGTAAGTCAGAATTATACCGATACAAATTATATTTGAAAAATAATCTGAATAAATATATTCTGAAATAGGATTGCTCCCACTTAATTTCCTCTTTTTTCAGAAAATCGCTTCCAATTGTTGTAAAACTATCAAACATACATAGTGATTCCCAATTGTTAAAAATAGAAATTTTGTTCTTCATCACTTCTTTAAAATAATCGGGGTGTGGAGCAAAATTACCTTCTCCTATTGAACTTTTTATTGGAGAGGATGTTCCTAAATCAAATAGTAAATTTTTACGATCAACGGGTGAGATCTCACAATCAAGAACACTGAAAACTTTAAATTTTGACCCACTAAATTCATCAGCCTTAATTTTCTTCTTTTCGTGCCTCAATAATGTACCACATAAATAATTTATCGAAATCCATTCATGCCATCTTGGCCCCAAAGAATCATCAGTTGAATTATTACTTATTTCTGAGTCAAAATTCCGGCATTGATTGATTATATCGCTGATATATGCAACTGAATGATTTTTCTCATCTATTTTTAATGTCAATGAAAAAAGACCAATTTGTTCGCCAAAAAGAAATATCTCCGACTTAGTAATTTCAGCATTAAATATATCAGTTATTTTTTTTTCTCTATCTCGTTTTACAAAAGCAATATCTTTTTTCTGTACCGAAAAAAATCTTCTGCTTAGTAATTCCTTTTCATTTTTTTCGTCGTTTTTGGTAAACATTATACTCCTGAAATCAGGATAAAAAATATCTTTCAGAATTTTTTCAGAATTAGTATTACCACTATCTTCCTTATAACCATTATTGAGTAGTTCAATTTGAAATAACTTTCTAATTGGTGTCGGATATTCTCCAAGCAGACCAATTATTTTAATTAAACTATGATTAACTTTTGTATTTGTCATAATAATTTATTGTGTAATTATTTTAGCAGAATCTCTTTTTGAAACATAATAAACAATGATATCTGCATCATCTATTTTATCAACTTTATACAATGTAGTAGCTTGTTTAAAAAGCTGGGGATTTTTTACAATGTACCATTCACCGGGCTTTCTGATGTCAGTTGGACCTGACACTCTATAAATCCACTGATTTGCTTCTTTTGGTTTTTTAGTAAAAAACACTCTGTATTTAGCCTGGTATTGATTATTGATAAACTTAACCATTTGTGCAGCACCTTTGTTGAAAAACAAAACAAGAGATAATAGCAACAAGGTTAATGACTTCATAACTTTTAATAATTAAATTAACTATCTTATCTGCATTATTGCAGGATAAGGAATTAATGCTTCACAAAGATGACCAATATAATCATCCATAATCATTGATAACCCCAAAATTAATGCTGCAGATATTAATGCTGTAGGTATATTGTTAAGCTTGATTTGATCCCATTCGTTAATTTGAGTAAGCTGAAAGAAAATAAAAACAGCTGAAGCAATTAATGCCAAGGTAAATATTATTCCAATAAACACAAAAATCACTACATAAGCTAAAGAAATCATAAGGCTTTGCATATTAAAATTTGCTGCTTGATTTAAAAATTGAATCGCATTTACTGCAGCACTCAATACAGACGAAAGAATTAATGAACCGGAAAGCAAAATACCTACCTGAAAAATTGCAAACGAAGTATTGGTTTCTTCAATTTGGAATCTTTTGCGCATAAAATAATTTAATAGTCGATACAGTAAAAAAAGCGCACTGAGTCCGAATACAAAAGCAATAAAAACCTGGATAATAATAATAGATTTCATAATTTTTAGTTTGATTTTAATGATTGTAGAAAATTGCGACATCCCAATTAACGGGAATATTGTTTTCCGGAGCTACCATCCCTAACCTATATCCTTTTGCTGTTAATTCAACGCCATAATGGCTTACTCCATTTATTTCTTTGTGGATTCCATAACCAACCGGAACTCCTACACCCAGTATACTGTGTCCATATGCTTCACTTACCCAAACAGAGCTTGCAATATTGAGCTCTTTCAAAATAGAAAAAGCCAATAGACTCCTTGTATCACAGTCACCTTTTAAATTATGTAAAAATTCATAGGGAGATTGAACCCCTGCCACTATATTCGGTAAACAAGGTTTATGTTTTTGGTGATACTCAACCATAAATGTATTTCCACTTTGTATAGCCACTTCGCAAGTGCCTTCATGAACCAAATAATATGGTATTTCCTGAATAAAAGTTACAACCATCTCTGCAGTTTGTAATGCATCCATATTTTTTTTTGCAGCAGAATCACTGAATATTTTTGAAATTGCTCTTATTTTATTCTCATCAATTTTGTACAATCCCGAATAAAATTGACCATAAAAATCTGCAGAAGAATTATAATTTGTAATTCTATTTCTTAATTCCGCTTGTTGTAAAGTTGAATTTTGAAAAGAACTAACAGAGGTGTTGTAATTTGCCTTATAAAAAGCATTTGCAAAATCATACCACTTAATTTCTTTACTTGAGATTTCATCATCTATCTTCCCGTCTCCATTTGTATCTGTTTCTTTTGGAGGTGTAATTTTTATATTGCCCTCTCTTTTTTTTATTGGTATTGAACCTGTATTGGTATCATAGAATAATTTTAAAATAAAATAACCTATAAAACCAAATAATAATATAGAACCTATTATCCTAAAAATACTCCCAAGATTAATTATCCTAGACAACAACCATAAAAATCCCAAAACTGCTAATATGTAAAATAATGATCTGCCAGAGTTCCATAAATAAATAAGAAATAAAAGAAAAAGTATACCCAATAATATACGAGATATCCATTTTGACCAACGTCCGATGGATTGAGAGATGGGTAAAGATTGACCTATTGATGAATTACTATCACCATTTGACGTGAAGCTATTGCCAACTCCTTGAATATCAACTATTGAATCATTTCCTGAAAAATTATTAACGCCTGATACAAAATTTCCTTTTTTGTCAACTTCTACTTGATTTTGATTACCTATTATATTAACCCCTGAAACATTATTATGTGTTTTTATAATTGCATCTTTGATTTTTTTCTTTGGCTCAATTTGAAAATAAACATCTGCTAATACTTCTCTCCAATCAGACCCAAGAAACGATGACTCATCTTTTGATAATTTAATGTTGTTTAATAGAACATTATAAATATTACCAGAATAAAATTGATTTTCTCCTGATGTAATGAAGATCTCTGTTTTTTTTCCAATTTTCCAGAGTCTATGAGTTGTTATTTTTTTATAAAATTTATAGTCATGTGTTTTGTGTAATTCTGCATCAAAATCATCGATATTTTCACAGTTGGTTAATTCGATGTATTTCCAATCAAAATCGGAGTGAACAAAATTTCCAACATGATGGCTTTTTGTTTTTTTAAAAACGCCCTTAAATTTTGCTTTTATATATGCTGACATTTTTTCCAATTATGCTTATTTAATCTCCTTTTAAACCTGTTGAATCTTGCTGGGTATTTTTCAATTTCTTTGATCTTTTTGTAGTTACAAATTCTGTTTGCATTAATTTAACTTCAACCCTCCTGTTCATTAGTCTGCCTTCTGTTGTGTTGTTATCTCCTTTGGGCTCTTTATCTCCCATTCCTACAGCTGTTAGACGAGACTCCTGAACTCCAAGACTTGTTAAAAACCGCTTTACGCTTTCTGCTCTTCGTTGAGATAACTGAAGGTTAGATGCCGGATTTCCTACATTATCTGTATGCCCATAAATTGTAGCACTCAAACTGTCGTTTTTAATTAAATATTCAGCAAGCTTTTGAAGATCTATTGCTGAAGTTGGCAACAATGTGTCGCTGTTTGTATAGAATTGTACATTGGGTAAACTTACAGTTTCATAATTTACCCTTGTTGTGGAATCTACTATAGAAAGCGTATCGCTTTTTACAATTGTCAAAGTGTCTATCCTATCTTTGATTACTTCTACTTTAATAGTATCATGTATTACTTTTACTGAATCAGTTTGTTTGTGACAGCCTTGATTTAATAACCATGACAATAGAGCTGCTAAAAGCAATAATAACAATGGCAAAAAGCAGCCGGATGAAAAGCAACCTCTTTTATTTGAAGCTCCAAAACAACCATCCCAGCTACCCGTAGCGCCACCACCTGCGTTGAGATTATCATTTCCACCAAAACAACCCGCATTTGGATTGGGGCCAACATTCATTCCAGATAATTGGCTAAATCTTTTACCAAATAAGAAAGGGAAACAGCCTGATGCATTAGTTAGTTTACCTAAATTAGTTTTACTAAAGTCCTTGATTTTTTTAATTTTATTTTCTTCTATTACCTTATCTATTGGTAATGGCAAATTATCATCGCTTAGATATATTATTTCTTTACAATAGGCAAGACCTTTAATTTTCCCATGAGTAGGATTTGCAAGCATAGCATTAAAAGTGGAATAATAAGTTTGAACTCCATCTTTTTCTACTAAATAAGATTCTATTGGATACTTCCCACCTTCTGTTTTTTGGTCCAGTGCTTCTAATCCTTTATCATCATTTTCAAGAAATAAAAATATTTCAGATATTTTAATAACTTCAGATTTTTCATTTGAGTTTTGATTGTGTTTAAAACTCATCTCAACATCACAATTTTCTTTAGAATTGATATAAGGATTTTCTAAAAGTAATTTATGATCAGGATAATCTTCAGCCTCAACAATCTCAACATCTTCCATTCTGAATCTGGGTTCGAGTTTAAATTTTGATTGTTTATAGTTTGTAGCACCAAGCTTTTGGTGATCTTGTGTTACATACTGACATCTGAGTATTCCTTTATAATATTTATACTTTGCTTTCAAATTAAATTGATGGTTTAATCAACGATTTCAAGAGTTCATCTTTGCTTAATTCATTTCTTGGTTTAAAATGTTCTGTTTTTTTTGTACAATAGGGAGGATTTTCCCAAACCATTGTTTCAAATCCACTTTGAGGAGTATATTGAAAATTTTCCTCAAGAAATCTTAAAATATACTTTTGATTTTCATGATACTTCTCTTCAATTTTCTGTTTATAATATTTTGTTGAGATTTCAGAGTAAACGTATTTTTTATCGGTTTTAAGTCTGTGAAGTATTAAATGCGGAGCAACTAAAACTAATATGATTAAAAGTGCTGTCAATAAAAAAAAAGGATATTTTGTAACTGATCTAAATGATTGTACAATGAAATAACGATTTTTAATATCTTCTTTGTAAGCAATTAAATTTATTTCAAGTTCCTGATTATGTTTATTTATGATTTCTGTTAATTGTTGATTTAAAATATTGAGTTGTGCGGTTTTTTCCTTTAATAATCCTTTCTGCTGATTTATTTCATTTTGAGTGTTTTTTATTCTTACTCTTAAATAGGCCGTATTCATTTCTAATGACTCCTGAGCATCCTTAATAAACTGATTTACACATGATTCATGTATAGTTTGATTTAGGTCTTCATTTTTTTGAAAATGTATAATGCAAGCCAATGGAAACAATACCAATAATCCAATAACGCTAATAATAGTAAATCTGATGATACCCGTAAGAACAGGAATGGGTGTATCTGATTTGGGAAATTTAGGTTTAGTGATCTTAGATAACAGCTCCTTCAATTTTTGATTTGATTTCTCAAATTTAGATGAGGTATTTTCTTTTGCTGAAGTCTGATTTGATGTTAAACCAATATTATCAACCATATCAGCTTTCTTAGTTTCATCTATTGCATCTTTTTTTCCCTCTTTTACTTTTTCTGGGTCAAAAATTGATTTTCGTAAAATAACCAATGAGAATCTGAAAATAGTACCTATTACCAATCCTAAAACTATTCCCAAGGGAATTGCCATATAAATGGATGAGGTTATGAAGAAGAAGAGAGATATACCTGACGATATAGCCAGAATCATAAAAAATACAAAGTAGCGTAATGCACTACTGTACATTCGCTTCTCACTTTGAGGAACATCATCCCAAAGGTGTTTTTCCAAACCAAACATCGAAATAGTTAAAGTATGCAAACTCATCTTTAATTAAGCGTTATTTGAGTTCATACTTTCGTCGCCTTCTGTAAAAAACTTATTGGGATCTTCACTTATTTGCTTCTTTTTTTTATTCTCCCAATGTTCTATGATTTCCTTATTTATTTTGTTAGTAGAATTTATTTTATTTATTTTTTCATATTTGGCACTTTCAACTTCTAAGTATCTCCACTTCTCCATATGAATAGCACCATTTTTGCCTTCATAAATAAAATCTTCTCTGAAAATACCATTTTCAACCTCTTTTCTCTTATTATGATTTTCAACTAAAAAATCATATACTCCTTTTGTCATCATCATTTTGAAAAAAATCGGTCCGGTTTCAATACACAAAAAGACGAATAAAATTACCCAAGGCACCCAACCTCCTTTTTCATGACTTATCTGTATCCTTTTTAACAATCCATCATATCCATGAGAACTTTTCTCATTTTCAACATATGCTTTTCTTAAATCATCTGATAGTTTGTTTAGTTGATCATTGTCAAAATTGAGTTGTTTTTGTATGGCTTCTGCTTCAGATTTTTTCAATTCTATAAATCTTGCTTTTTCAGCTCTTTTATTATCTATATCAGCTTGCATTTTTTTTGCAACTGGTCCAAAACCGTATGCACGTTTGTCTTGCATTTCCGCTTGTTGTACTTTAACCAATTCATCTATTTGCTGATCAAAAATTGTTAAGTTTTTTTCGTATTCAAGCTTTTTATTCTCGTATTCTATCTTCTCTTTCTCTAAACCGAGTCTCTTTTGTTTAAAAAGCGAGTCTGTTTCCTTATTTAAGGTTTGAGTATATTTCTTTTGAAATGTACTGAGTTCAGAGTTTATTTCAGACTCAAGTATTTTTATTTCTAATGGTGCAGAAATTGCGAAACCTAATATAACAGCAATGATAATTCTAGGCAATGCTTGACCAATTTCTTTTTTAGTGATAGAATCAGTACCATCTCCTTTTCCTGTACTGGAAATGATAAATCTGTCAAGGTTAAAAATGATTAGTCCCCAAAAAATAGCAAAAATTACAGTTAAAATGGTAATGCCTATCGAAGCTGTCAATGAATAATCATTTGCATCACCTTTCGGTCCAAAGATTGTTGAAAATGCATAGCCTCCTGAAACAGCTGCTAAAACTCCAGTTGACAGTACTATACCTCCGATACCTGCATATTTTACACGGTCTTGCATAGGTGACATTTCCATGAAATATTGATCAACACCGGCACACCACCACAAACGACGAGTTATCCAATTAGGTTTATCAAAAATGTAATCTTTTGTTTGCATAAATTATTGTTTATTATTTTTTGATTCATTAATTAATGTGTCCAAATCAAAATGTTGATTAATCATAATTGATTTATTTTTTAACCGAATACCAATAGAATGATTCTGTTGAAATTGAGGCAATCTAAATTGAGGTAGCTTAAGCTTTGTATTCATTTGAGCAACTTTAGGACTTTTGATTGGGTTTACTTCAATTTCCGGTGGCTTACTATTGATGAAATTAATTTTTAGTCTAAATCGGAAGAAATTTATGCCTTTACCAACTGCAAGGATTTTTAGATTGGGTTTGTAGGCATTAGTTATATTTCCAAAAACTCCTATGTTCTTTTTAAAGTATATTTTATTAAAAAAAGATTCTCCGTTATCATATAAAAAAACACAGAATAAACAATTACTGATGTTGTAATCAAGTCGAAAGTACTGGCCGTGGATCAAGTATGCTATACTAGAATTATTCAATGAAAATGATGCTTTCACTTCGACTTATTTAATGATATTCAATTATTTCAAAAATAATGAATATTATTAATTATTGTGTTTTAAGTTAGTAGAAATTTCCTCCTCTTTCAAAAGAGTTCCATCAACCAAAAGTAACTCAGTTGTGCCATCTTGTGAATTATATCCTACTTTGTATCCAGGTCTGCATTTTTTATATCTCGATTTAAATGCTCTGATCCCAGCCCAAAAGCCTTCTTCATTTGTAATTCTGTATACATAACGGGAACAGCTTTCTGCGAATAGGCAGGATTTTCTATTAGACGCTGGAATTATCTTCCAATATATTTTAATTACAAAAAGCAGTATAAATCTCATATTTTAAAATAAAGAATTATTATTTATGAAAACTAATTTTCATGATGAAACTATTTGTAGAGATTTTTTGAAAATATTTTCTTTAAAATTGGTTAATTATGGATGTAGAAATTAATCTAAAATATTTATCAATTAGTATTACTTCTCTTTTTAATTTCCCAACCCATAAAAGGTCTGAAGGAATTGATCCTGTCGTCAAAAGAAATTGCAAACTCCTGACCAGAAGGAGTAACGGGTACCCAAACTCCAGTCAAGTCTTGCCAAGCTGAAAAAAAATCTAAAACAATTTTCTCATTTTTATCAGTCAACCTTCCGATTTCTTTAGATTTTAAATGATGAGCTTTTGAGAAACTTTGAATGAATCTGAAACAAGTCTGCATTACAACACAGTCTATTACCTCTTTGAAAACATACAATTTAAAATAATTCTTGTCATTTAAATTGTTATCCTTTTCAGCATTCAATGCTCCTATGCATGAATCCACTATTTTATTGTTTTTTTAAAAATGTCATAACTAAACTCCTTAAAAGGCATTTCAGCTGTAACTAATAAAGAAGATAGATACAATAAGCGAATTTCTATATCTGATATATCATAAAAAGCCTCCCGTGAATAAAAACCATTTTCTTCGAGCGCTTTTTCAAAATTGAATTGATAGGCTTTCATTTTTGGAGATTTAATTTTTACTGAATTGAAAATTGCTTTAAAAAACAATTTAAACTTATTTAATTTGTTCAGCCTTTTCGTTTTCCACCTCATCTTTTCCTATATCATATAAACCCACTAAAATTAAAATGATATACAAAAAAGTAATCAATAACTTATGATCTACAGGTATACAAAGTGTAATAAAATAAAGTATGGTTGCTAATGCAAAAGCATATAATTTATTAGTGTTAATCATAAAATTGATTTTTAATGTTTAATAATATAAACAAGTTCGAAGGATGGATTGTATTCTATTTACATTGGATAGAGTTATTTTAAGAATTAACCATTAAGATGAAATTTAGATAATGAAATAATTGAAATCAGTTTAGACTTATTACTTTATTAGTTTTACTTACAATTTTTGAAAAGATTTCAACTTATTATTTAATATTTAAGTAAGATAAAGTCATTATTTTTTTCAAATAATTTCATCCAAAAGGATAATTATTAATATCAAATTGACTACTTAAAAAAGGAAATCTATTAGCTCCGTTTTCATTATACCATTTGTTAATCAGCTTATTTTTCCTTGGAATCCCTGAACGCAAGCCCTGACCGCTAGGAGTAAATAAACGAGATGCGAATATCTTTTTATCTCTACAATAGTTCTCAATAATTCTAGTTTGATTCTCAAATGTGTTTAAAGCAGGATACCTTTCTTCTTGGTTTGATAGATATGTAAAATAAACCCCTTCAATTTCATTAGCTTCAATGTAAGCTTTAATAAATTCTGTATTCCATGTAAATGAATTAAACTTTTCAATTTCTTTATCTCTCACGGTTTTAATTCTTCTGATATGCTCACTATTTGACAATTCAGCATCTTCAATTGAAATCAACAAATCTGTAAGTGCGATTTGTTTTTTCTCTAAAAATAATTTTTGTAATTGAGGTCTAGATTTATCAATTGGCGACACTCCTGCAAATAGAGGTAAAATATCCCAAAAATAATTTCTCTTCCTACCATAAAAATACAATGCAGTGTTTTGAGGATGAAAATTATTGGCGGGATTAAAAGTACCAATAATCAATGTTTTTGCTTTCCACTTTGGAAGTAATCCAAATTCACCTGTTTGATGAAATTCATGTCCATAAAATTTATGTTTGCAACTCATGTGTTATTATTTTAGTGCAGAGGGAAGGATTCGAACCTTCATGCCTTTCGGCTAGACAAATTAATGCCAATGAGTCTACCATCGGTGATCGTACGCTCACTCGTTTTCTCCACCTCTGCTATAATTTTTAATCCAATCTGGCAATTCATTTGCCTTATCTAAGTCTATAGCCAGTCGAATTGTATTTCTAATAGCCACTTCAATTTCTTCATTTTCATTAGAATTTTCTTCTGCTTTGAGCTTATTTGCGTATTCTATAAAATATTGAAGTGCTGAATTTTTATTGTTTTCATTTTCATAACATTGTGCTAAAAATTTGATAAAATAGGTTCTGTTAGAAATATTAAAACCTAAATTAAAATATTCAATTGCTTTAGAAGTCAAGTTCAGCTCTTTATAGTTATTTCCTAAGTGAAAATAGGCAGCAATAAGTTCTTCTAAAATATTTTCACTTTTTGCTAAATCAACAATGCTCAAATAGCAAACAATAGCTTCTTCATAATTATTTAAATACTGATAACATCCTGCAACATATTCATATATTGATATTTTTTCAATATCTGTCTTAATTTTGGGTATTACTTTTTTATAATAGACAATTGCTAGATTGTAATCATTAAGACAATAATAAATATCAGCCATTAATTTTGTGATCTTTTTTTTGTTTTTAAAATCATCCGGCAATTCTTCTAATAATTTTATTGATCTTTTGAATTGGTTGTTATTATAAAGAGTTTCTGCATACCAATAAATAGCAGAATAATGATCTTTTGTAAAACGTATTCCTTCAATTTTATCATTTTCAATTAATTGAAGTAATTCAGAGTAAAGAGATATTGCATATTCATAGTTCTCAAAATAATCGTAAACATTTGCAAGATTACTTATTACCAAGAATCTTTCATTTGAAAATATTCCATTATTATCAATGATGTTTTTGGCCATCATTAGATTCGACAATTCGTCTTCATAATTTCCAAGTTCTCTGTTGCAGTAAGATAAATTAATTATTGCCTCCAAAATCTCAATATTATCAGGTCCAAAATTCAATAACTTAAAATCAAATGCTTTTTTATAGTACTTCTCTGCATTTTTAAAATCACCTTTGTAATAATAATAACCACCTACAATAGTATTAGTTTCATAGTTATCTATTCCTGTTTCGTAAATTTTTATTACTTTTTGAATGATTGCATTTTCTGATTTTTTATCATCTAATTTGTCATAGAATTTTGCTAACCAGATATATGTATTGACAATATCCTTATGCATTTCTCCATACAACTGTAGTTCAATATTTAAAGATTTCTTCAAATATTCAATAGATAATTTGTTATCAATGTCGTTTACTGTCGCTAGATTGTAATAAATCATAGCTAATAAACTTTTATATTTTTCTGAATCTCTTAAAGCGGAATCCATTGCTTTTAAATAAAGGCTTTTAGCTTTTTCATTTTCCCCTTTTTGATGATAAGCTGTAGCTATTTTATTTAATATTGATGGATTTGAAATTTCATTGAAATCATACAAATTTTCATAAATACTCACTGCCTTTCTGGGAAATCCGTTAAATGTGAAATAAAAAGCCAAATCTTCCAATTCATCTTTATTTAATTTTGTACTTTCTATTTTTGAAATAAAATCATTCTTAAATTCCGCATTAGCCATTGGCAAAAGAGAAATTAGTAAACTTATATTTATTTGCAAATTGTTTTGTCTTGAAAAATGTAACAGCCGATTAGTAAATAAAATTTGTAAAGAATTTGCTTGCAATTCTTCCATATTATCATTTAACAGTTTCAATACCTTCCAATCATTCTGCGTCGGCTCCTCTAAAACTTTTTCAATCGTAGCCTCTACCCCATATGTTTTCAAATAATACAACAGAGGCCTAATACACAAATCCATTTGTTCAGTTCTAGAATCTATCAACTCTGTTACCAAATCCAAATCACCTTCTAATGCTTGTTCACTCAAGAATGATTCTATCGCTGATTGTTGAAGTTTAGTGCCGGTGGATAATATTGTTTGGATATATTTCAAATCTATTTTAGGTTCTTGCTCTTGCAATTTCACTCCCAACAAATATAACAAAGCCCCTTCCACTGTAAAACCTAAACAACCATTCATATCCTTCACATACCTACTTACCCAACCCATATTTTTCATACGGGCATAAGGAGAGTTCACTAAATCGGAAGTGAGATAAGGTTTCAGCTTTTCATTATTCAACAAATCATCAAGCAACAATTCATTCTCCCCTTTCAGCCAAATTTCATCGGCCAATAGTTTTAAAAATGTTTGTTCTTCCTGGCTAAAAGTGTTAAACCAATCTTTCCAGATATGCAAATGCTTTCCACCTTTCTTAGGCAAATTTTTACCATTGTATATTTCCAGAAACAATCGCAAAACTAATGGATTGTTAATCTGGTTGTAAATGGCTCTGTCGAATGTAGCAATATCATCAAAAGAAAATAATGGCTTATATCGACCCTTATCTTTAGCAACATAATTTTCCCAGGCACCTTTTATTTCATTCATATCCAAAGGTGTCAGCCAAAATGAATAAGCACTCAATCCTATTTCTTGGTCTTTATTTTCGCAATAAAATAAATTCAAATCAGATTCTTCTATTTTATAGCGCTCTAAATCAGCCTTGGTATTGGCACGGCTGCTTACTACAAATTTGATACTGCCGGGCTCAATGATTTTACTCCAATCTATAATTTCATGCCAGATGGCTTCGGCATTGTTGGCCTCATTCAACCCATCTAGCAAAATAAAAGTAGGTTCAGCCTGTGTTCCTGCAATGGATGTATATTTTTCCAATCCTTCATTGGCATCGATATTTAGCAAATATGCTACTTGTTCTTTTAATGAATTTTTCTCCATTCTTCCGGCGCGTATCAACAAACCTGAGTAGCTTCTTTCGGCATATTGTTTTTGTATTTCTGCGAGTAGATTGGTCTTACCGCTTCCTGCTTCAGCTGCAATAAAAAATATGTTCGCCCTCGCTCCTATCCATTCGCGTAACTTAATCTCCATCTGCTCGCGATGCTGGTAAACTCCGGATATAATTTTCTTTTCACTGATTAAAGTTTCGAGCAGTAATTTATTTTCTTCTTCAATGCGTTTGATAAAGATTCCTTTGGTGAAGGTTTCAGGTGTAAAAGGAATTTCTTTTTGTTTGTCGCGCAACAGCAAATTCAATCTCTCCAAAATCTTACCAGAAGTTTGCTTTTCGGTTCCCTCTGGGCTAAAAAACTTGATGGTTTTACCGGTATAAGATTCGTAAGTGAACATCTGTTCCTTATCCTCTTTCGTTAATGCCACCTCTCCGGGCACTATGAAAAATGGTAAAATATTTAAGTAAGCTCCTGAGGCATTTTGGATCCAGATATTAGATTCAGATGGTTGAGCAATTTCTATTGTCTTAATAGTGTAAGATTGCAACAAATAGGTTTCTCCATGCTCCTTTTTATACATTGGATAATTATTGGCAAAAGTCATTTGTTCTAGAAGTGATCGAAAGATGGGAAAATACTCATTCCATAATTGATTAGATTTTTCATCATCTGGCATTGTACCATGTCCCAAATGTCTGTTTCTAAAATTTATCAGCATTCCAATTGCTGTAGCTTCTTGCTTTTTAGTTTGTAAATCTCCATTTGCATCAAAATATTCAATTTCGCCTTTGTACTGTTTTACTTTTTTACCTGTTTCTACCTGCTCATAATAAGTTAATAATTCAGGGCAAAAGAAATCATGGTTCTTCTCTTTCAAGAATTTTAATACCTCACGGATATAATGGTTCCACTTACCAAAAGCGGTTTCAACAAGATTTTGATGAAATAAAGATACCATCCCTCTGTCTTTAATAGAGCTATTGAAAAACTCAGAAGCTGATAACAAACCCAGATACTTCAAGTAATTGAGAAAAGTATCTTTAAATAAATTGATTCTTTTAAAGGGATCTTTAGCTAAAAGTGTTTGCTTGAGAGGATACGAAATTACATATGGAAGCGAGGCTATTAATTTTTCATCGTATTCACTTAATAAATTATCTTCTAAAAGTGGGCTTTGGCACCCTGGACATTTACCATTTAAAACATCGTATAGTTGTTTTACAAACTCTTGCTTGGAGATTGCAATGGCACAATTCGGATTCTGACAGATAAAAGACATTCTGATTTTTTAAATAGGTTTTAGAAAAAAATATCAACATAATCTACAACTTCTCCCCCACAGTTCTCTCTCTCTTGCAATCTCCAGTATTTTCTTCCTGGCGAACATAAAAAAGTAAATTCACCCTTCTTTTTACACACTTCTCCATTATTATTAAAAGAAACTTTTGATTGAATTTCTCCATAGAATTTCATTTCCCCTTTTTTAATGGTCTTTAAATATCCAAGAATAGTAACAAAATTTCCTCTCTCATCTCTTTGATCACCTTTGATGCTGTATTTTCCATGATTTATTTTTTTAATTACAACTGCTCCAAATTTGGACATACTGATCCAATGCAATGAAAACAAATGTTTTCCTTCTCTTGGTGTTAACGGTGCATAATTTTTTAATCTACTGGTGTAAATTTTATTTACTGAATCAATATATCTTGAATAACTTTTGTTCTCACGCTCTACACTGTCCATTATTTCTTTCATTGATGAATGCTCTTCATTAAAAAAAGCCACACTGTCTTCATGTGTAGGAATATGATCAAAAATTTTTTCAAAATAATAAGCATTCCCATTCATATCTAATGTAACTACAGGATTTCTCAAGACATATTTTTGCGTTGACCCCGTATCATTCTGCGCGTTTGTATTTGCACAAAATGAAATTAAAACAATAAGCACTATAATTTTCTTCATGATATTTTTTTGACAAGATAGAATTGTGTGTTGTAATGTATTTACAAACAAATCAATATTTTCTAATCAATTTTATACATTTCCACCAACGCCTCCACCCTCTTCTTCACCCTTTCCTTTAGTTCTTGAGGTGCTAGTACTTTCACTTTTTCTGCATAGCTTAAAATTGTCATTTCTAGTTCAGGTGTTAAGTAGCATTCAATTTCTAAATGCAGTCCGTCTTTATCATTGATGATTCGCTGTGTGGAATGAAGTGGTTTGGTGAGCATATAACCCGATAGGCTTTCATCAAACAACAACTCTACTTTATAGGGTTCAGAGTTGCTGTAAACGGTAGCACCAAAGCCGTATTTGAAGAAATCTTTTTCATTAAAATCTGCTGAATGATATCCGGCATTTAATAATTCCATTTTTACAACTCTATCCAATGCTAAAGTAGTTATACCCTCTGCTTTTTCGGAATAGCCTGTTACATACCAACGATTACGATATTCTCTGATGACGTAAGCACTCATTAAATGGGTTTTCACCTCGTCGCTATTGAATTTTTTATATTCTACAAACAAAGGCTGTTTGTTTAAAATACTTTCATAAACCATTTCGATCCACTTAATACCCGTATCAATCAAAGGCTCTTCCATTTCAAGAATATGCCGGTGTTCGTATCCAGGAATTTTGGAAATTCTAAATCCGCTGATTAATTTTTCTATAACTGATTCAAATTGCTGAAAATAGCCACTATACTTAATTTGCTTTAAAATAGAAGTCGACAAATCCAATACTCTAATCTCATCCTGTGTTAGCGGAAAACTGTTTATAGAAAAATCTTCTTCACTATAATAATACCCTCCATTGGTGGGGTGACATTCTATGGGCGCATTATAGATATCTTTCATTGCCCTGATATCTTTATTAATAGTAGAGTCAGAAATTGAATCTATATTCATGGCCTCCATGATTACTTCTTTCAAAATCTCAAGGGTTGGATATTTACGCATGTTATTTCTTAAACAAGCATCAATAATTCTGTATCTGAAAGCAGCGTTTTTATTTATGGGCATATTGGGCAAAATTTATATCAGATAAGCAATATATGAAAATAATTTCTACTAAAAGAGACTGTAGCTAAATCATTAGATTTTGTTAATAAAAGATCTAAAAAAATAAATTAATTCAGATTGTAAAAAGGTTACAATGGAAGTTTTTAGATTTATATCAGCATTATCAAACTAATTAATTAACCTTTAAAACTAATTTTATGAATCTTATCAGATACAGAAGAAATTTAGCAATCGTTGCTGGAATGTTTGTTATCAATATTGCGACTCATGCTTTTATGTTGACAAAGGGATTTGATGTAATTGTGGGCTGTTCCTATTTTTCCTTAAACTCTATTTGGATTTCAATTATGTACATGGCCACACAAGAGAGTGTTAATGCTGTTGATAAAATCATTGAAGATGAAATGTTTTAAAATCAATCGAGATATTGCTCACTTAAATTAGTTTTATCGATTAAATTATTAATCAAATCCGGATTTGCAATTTGATTAATCCATTTTTCAGGAATGGAATCATATCCATAATACAAACCTGCCAATCCTCCTGTTAGTGCTGCAATAGTGTCGGTATCACCTCCTAAATTGATGGCTTTCAAAACAGCTTCTTTATAACTCGATGTATTCATAAAACACCAAACGGATGCTTCTAAAGTACTGATGACATAACCTGTGGATTGTATTTCATTTTCCGGCAATGTTGAAAAATTAAGATCAAATAATTTTTGA
Source organism: Chitinophagaceae bacterium (assembly GCA_027484165.1). Lineage (GTDB taxonomy): Bacteria > Bacteroidota > Bacteroidia > Chitinophagales > Chitinophagaceae > Ferruginibacter. The sequence goes on from JAIXWH010000102.1 coordinate 19,993, forward strand.
AATATTTTTCGAGTTTCCATGTGATCATCTTCTGCATCTGTAAGTCTCCAACCTTTTCGAATATAAGCGGCAGCAATTGAACATAATTCTTGTTTTTCTTTTCCATCCAATATTGCACGTATCATCTTTACATAATACATACAAGAAAGTGAGCAAAGGTGATGTCGATGAGTTATCCTGTTATCCATCACCATTTTAAAAACCGATTGATGAAAATCCTCCACAAAAGCATAAGGCAAACAACGCATCAAACTTCCATTACCCGCCGACATTTCATCACTCAATCCTGATTTAGAAGGTTTAACTCCTCTCATTAGGTTATTTAAAGCTGTACTGGTAGTTATACCAATATCAAATAACTCTCCATGCGGAGTCATATAATCGTCTTTATACCATTTCAGAAAAAGTTGAGCTAAATCTTTTGTTGTTCCTTTGTTGATGATATTTTCCAATACACATAGCATCATAGAGGTGTCATCACTCCAGGTTCCGGGTGGTTGATTATAGGTTCCATATCCTACCATATCAATAGCTGGATTTTCTTTCATCATGTTGCGAGTGGAAAATTCATAGGGTAAGCCTAAAGCGTCACCCACAACAAAACCCCAAACGGAATCTTTTATTTTCATAGACAATGAATTAAAATGTAATTCCATATTTTTTGAGCACCCACATAATTTGGGTTTAACAAAAATTGATTTTCTGAAATACTTCTTTCTTTGATGAACTTTGTGAGCGATACATCAGATTCAATTTGAATTTTTCTCATTTTTTCAATTTTACACGGTCTTTTGGCATTCCAGCCTCTAATCATGAAATAGGCATCTTTAAACGAGTAATAAGAATTTCTGCAAATCAATGCCTGTGTTTGATGAGAATAAATCAAATAGCCATAAGTTTCCTGAAACAAATCTTGCATTCCAAAAACAGGTTCAAATTTTTTCCCCTCTGCTATCAAGTTAGTAGGATTAGTATCTGTAATAATTTGATATAACGTACTCAGAAATAACAAAGAAGCATAATTGATTTCCGGCAATTCCAATACAGCATCTTTAAAGGAATAATGCTGATTGGCTCTTTGCTCTAGAAACTCAACCCCCTGTGTGTGAAGAATAACAATAGGCTCTGGCAAATCTATAAAAATGAAATAATTATAGGGGAACTGACGCTCTCTGTAATTTAATTCTTCATAAGTCTTTTGGAATAATTTTTCCAACATGAAGCGGTCCTCTGGCCTGTTCCAGGAATAACATTTTTGAACGATTGGAACTTGTTTAAGTTTTTCGAGATTTATTTTTTTGTTCATAAGTGTATTACTATTTGATAAGATTGTTCGAAATTAAATTGGGGCATTGTAACCTTTTTACAATGAAATTTTTGCAGTCAATTTATTTAATAAAGACCCCTGAATATCAGGAGTCTTTATTAACCAACAACATGTATACTAAACTCTCTTCGAATCTTACATTTCTACTATCCAGTATTTGAGTTTTTAAAATTTGTTCACATTCAAATTTCAATGATGAGTCATCCGGTAAATACCTGAATCTTTCCTGTTTAATATTCATATAGGTCACTTGGTCAAACCAATACCTCATTACAAAAGATTTTCTTTTTTTACTTGAGTCTTTAATTGATGCATCATTAACATCATAATTCATGATTAATTCTAACTTTTTGTTGATTGATTCTTTAGCCATAGTTTTAGTTTTTATTGTTAATAGATATTTTTTAATTAAGTCATAACGTGTAATATTTTAAAACACATGACTTATCCATAGATCAAAGAACTAATCAGATAAAGTTTCTATCCGTACATTAAGGACATAAACTACCTGTTACAACCTTTCAGTTGTTTTAAAAAAATCTAAATAAAACGGGGAAAACTAATATTGGTGTGATTGTTTCAAAATCATGAGACAAAACTATGGCGTGAAATTGTAATCTATGTACAATCATAAATTTCTTCTGTCATTTTCCAAATTGTAAAAAGATTACAATGTGAGAATCTATGTTTGTCCTCCACAATTATTATCCACTTTTAAATCTATTCATTATGTTCAACTTCAATCAAACCACCAACCCCATCCTCGATGCTATTGAAAAGATTTATGACACCACTAAAGATTCAGTTCTGGCGGAAGCTACCCTTGCTGATTGTAATGGGCATATTAATACTGTTTGTACCTTTTTAGAGTGCGATGAAGAACAAGCTGTCTTGTTATCTATAATGATACAGTCGCAATTGGAAAATAATAATGTGAGTACAAAAGAAATTCTGAGTCATGCTGATTTGAGAACTTCCTCTGCCTTGTATATTAATCAGATATTGACTCCTTTGGCTGAAAGAGAATGGATAACTCCTAAAAAAGATGTGAAAAATTATCCGCTTACTGAATATATTATTAATAGCAAGCTTATTCGTTCGGTTCTATCTGGCAAAATGGAAATGAACAATGAGGTGAAAATTGAAAATTCGTTTCAATTGATTACACATTTCCAAACCAAATTAGCTGAGCGTTGTAATAAACGGATTTCCTTTAACCATTTTATCGAATGGACGATGGAGCTAATCAATTCCTACTCATCTATTGAGTTGGCTGAATTTATTTTGAAGATGAATATGAGCCCGGAAGATGCAACTTATTTTATGTACAACTGTTCTCGATTCTATATCGGACATGAGAGTTCGAGTTTTGATGATCTCATCAGAGATATTGCTCCACCGAGAGAAGATCAGTATAAATTAAGAAACTCATTTAAAAGTGGAAGTCATTTTTTAATCACTTCTGGATTATTAAGAGAAACCGTGAGTAATGATTTCTTCAGCAACTCAACCTATTTGCTTACCGAAAAAGCCATTCATGCCTTTGATAAAGAAGCAAAGGTTAAAAACAAAGCTACCGATGGAATGCTTCAACATTTGGAGCCTCAAAGTATTACTGAGAAGAAATTAATTTTCGATACCAACGAGCAGAAGATGGTGAATAAGCTGCATAACATGTTGGATGCAGATCATTTTTCACAGCTTACTGAACGTTTGGAAAGTCAGGGTATGAAAAAAGGAATCAGTGTGCTATTATATGGACACCCTGGTACCGGAAAGACTGAAACCGTTTTACAATTAGGTAAAAACAGTAACCGTTTTATTATGATGGCAGATGCCAGTAAAATAAGAAGCAAATGGGTGGGAGAAACTGAAAAGAATATGAAAGCCCTGTTTGATGAGTATCGAACTGCCATGAAAGAATTTGAGGACACTCCTATTTTATTGTTTAATGAAGCTGATGCTATTTTAGGAAGACGTCATACGGTAACCGACCGTGGCGACCAGATGGAAAATGCAATGCAGAATATTTTATTGCAAGAGCTAGAAAATTTCGAAGGAATATTTATTGCCACCACCAATCTGGTTGATAATTTGGATAAAGCCTTCGACCGAAGATTTTTGTATAAAATCAAATTTGATAAACCCGGAACGCAAACCTTATTACAAATTTGGAAATCAAAATTTCCAGAGATTAAGACTGGTGTATTAAAAAACATCTGTTCTAAGATTTCATTGAGTGGTGGACAGATTGAGAATATCCGTAAAAAAATCGCAGTGGATTCACTTTTGGATGATAAACTAAAAATCAATGAGGCCTATTTATTGCAATTGGCTCAGCAAGAGTTGATGTTGGAAAAGAAAACAGAGAGAAATACTATTGGGTTTATTAGATAATCTAAAAAACATAAACATGAATTTACTATTCACTGATCCGTTTTTCTTCGGAAATTATGATGCCGAAGGCATAATAATTGTTACCGTTTATGCCCTGATTTCTATCGCCATAGTTTTAAGCTATTTTTTAAGGACAATTTTCCCGTTTAACTACATTTGGTGGTTCACAAAATGGCTGCTGATAACGCTGTTAATTATGTTGAGCATAAATTATATTAAAAAAGAGGTAAAAGAATGGTGGGAGAAATAAATCCCACCATTGTAAATACATTACAACTGCACTTTCTAGTTTTGTTTTATCAATTAAACGTATGGAAATTTAAGTGGCCTCAAATATCGATTTCATTAAAATTCAAATCTAAAGATTATGAAATCGATTCCTTATTGTCACATAGCACGAAAAAGAAGACATACTATTACTACTCCTAAATCGGAATGGAAAAAGTATCGTCCAGACCAATATTTATATCATTTGAGTTATGGAGGTACAATGAAAGTAGATGAAGAGAAATTATTGTTGAAGAGATTAAGTATTGCTACAGAAGGCATTTGTGGAATTGAGAAAAATTTAGGAGGTGTATGGGCTAATAATCAAATCAAAAGGATTAAAGATTTGTGGCCAATATGTTTTGATAGTTGGGATTGTCATACTGATCAGGAGTATTTGGAAATGCTCTATCAATTTGATGTTTGGCAAATTGATACTTCATTAGTAAATAACAGATGGTATTTAGACCCCAATATAATTGATGATGTTGATCTTGTAGGAAGTGGTGATGCCAGCGATTATTTGTATTGCGAAAATACAGTGCACCCTCGTGCTTTAAAATTATTCACTTTTTCAATTAATGATTACAAATTCTTGTATGAGGATAAGCGAAATATTGAGTTTGTATTAGAACCGGTTGAAAAAATAAATGAATTTATTTCTTATAAGTGGAAGAAAAATAAATGGGGTTAGATAATTTTAATATGAATCTTTAACTTACAGCATCTGATGCTAATCCCTTTTATTATAGGTAAAAATAGTAATGGTGAAAATCAACTCATTGATTTAGCCAATACTCCGCTATTGATGATTTCGTATTGTGAGGAAGAGCAATTAGCAAATATCTTTTCACAATTACAATCACTCTCCTATCCGTTCAAACAAAATGATTATTACATTTCTTCACTCAGAAAATGCAGAATCTGGAAAATAGATATTCAAAATGCTTTTACATTATTTAAAGATGAACCAGATATAGGAAATGTAAAAAACAGGGTCAAGATGATGAAGTTGGTAAACGATGAAATATCCAAAAGAGAAAGGATTCTTAAACTTAAAAAACTACCTGACTTTAAAAGGTACTATTCATTAAATACCTGGCAAAACGATAAATTAGCTTATCAGTTTTTTGTTATAGATGATATATGGGACCTAATCATTTCCAAACCTAAATCTCTTGGACTAAGCTTAATGAGAATTATTTTATACGGACCTCAGGTTGGCATTCATACCCTGTTTACCAGCAGTTTATCTTACAGAAACTTGCTGGAACAATTAATCAGCATCAACCCCAGTATCACCAAAGAATTACAGCAAAAATATGGATTGCCTGAACCACAGAAAATAAACACTTTAGGAAGTGAGCTTATTTTAACAGCAGAAAATTTAATTTTCTATAAGAAAACTGGATCCATGGCGATGGAGAAGTTGTTTCTATCTCATACTAAATAATCAACAGATTAATTCAGTCCAATTGTAATATCATAAAGTGACGATGCTATAAAGAACATCGTTATTGTTAAAAAAATTACTAGTATAAAAAATATCAGCTTTGCTCCAAATGACATGAAGTTTAATTTAAAAAGTGTACAATTAAATACCATAGCGTTCACCCCATATGGCTCCTCTTGATAATTCGAGCAAATCTGCAATGGCTTCGTAATTATCCGCTACTAGATTGAAGTCTTTAAGATGTTTAACGATTTCAACAGCTTTGTTGTTTACAAAAATCATCATCTCATCTTCGTTTTGAGTAATATCGTAGCTGAAACTATTGTACTTTTTTTGATACGCCTCGTAAAGCAATTCATGACTTATGGTAAAACCAATATCCATAATAAAGAAAAAGTGAGCAGAGTTTGACTTCTCATGATACTTTGAATCAATGATATGCATAACATAAAGTTCAGGATCATCGCCATTATGTGCTGAAACACCGAATTTTTCTTTGTTTGCTGAAAAGATGGAAATAGCATCAAGGATTTCCGAATTTGCAATTACTGACATTGAACTGTTCATAAAATAATAAATTAGTGAATGAATATGTTTTCAATGCAAATAAAGTGGGTGAAATTGTAAAGGACTTACAAAATAGAGTTATTTAAAAACAATTAAATTAATTATCTATTTCAGTTAAAACTTTTTCAAACATAATTGTCAAATTTTTACTCTGTTCTATTCTCATATCAAAACCAGGTTTTGTATAAACCAAAATATAGCATTTTCTATTTGTTGATATACACTCATAAGTCCATTTATACCAATTATTGTATCCACTGACAGGAGTAATTTCTTCAGCAGATTTTGATAATTCAGGGAATTTTTTACGGAGCTTTTCCAATGATTTTTTTGATAGTATTTTTTTTAATGCAGCGCCTTTTGAAATTACAATAGTTCTATTATCTTTTTTAAAACACCCTTCTTCTATATTATTGGAAATTTCAATTGCAGGCTTTAAAACATATTGCCAAATAACATCCTGATTAAATGTATTACCCATCTCTGAAAAACTTAAACTATGCCAAGGTGTTAATTCAATTCCAAATATATTTTTCAAAGAGGGAACATCTTTTAAATTTAGTACTTTCTTCAACCATAAAAGCCTATTATCATACCACCATACAAAAGTATCATGTAAGATAGGCAGTATTTTATCTTTATTTTTAATGTCATTTTTATAATTTTTTAGTTGATTTTTCAAAGGTTTATCTTTTTTAAAAAACTCATCATTTAGAAAAAAATTTTCATTGTTTTCAATAAAGCTAATAATGGTATTATAATAACATTGATTTTTATCCTCAAAAATCCTTAAAATGTTCAAAGGATGATTATTATATACATCTTGCATATCTCCCCCTGCACCGGGGTTTAAATTTAGAAACACAGCTTTGAGATCTTTTGAAGATGGATTACCAATATAGGGTTCAGGAAAATATCTGAAAGGAATAACTTTCAAAAAACTGTACGGATTATCTTTAAAAAAATCATCCCATTCTTCAATCATTCCTATTTGATTTTTTGAAATGTCATGCCATTTTTTGACATATTTATCTATGCAAGTAATATAATCAACGTCTTTCATTTGCTAATTGTTAATGTGTTAATAGTTATAAAATCATCTCATTTTCAAATCAAAATATTACTTTTATGTTATTCACTTCGCAAATCATAAGCAATAAATATCAATATAAAGTTATCATTTGTGAATCTGAAATTTCTTGAATATGTATCTTTTTAATTTTCAATTTTTCTTCCACAACCATCACTACCCTAAATCCAATATCATCAGATGGTTTTGAGTACGATTTTTTACTCCTAATTCTGATATCATAACCAGGATCTTTAAATCCTCCTCCTTTGGCTAATCCTTTTTCGGCAACCATTTCAGCAACGTTACCACAAATATTGTAAAGACCATAACTATTAGGCTTAAATTGATTGATTCTACAAACTGATAAATACTTATAATTGTAAATTGGATCATAATAATCATCTTCTGCAATAATCTCATATTTTTTTGAAACCAGATTGTAAGTTATTCTCTCAATTCCTACTCTATTGAAATTACATAAATAACGTCCATCTTTGCCCCTCAAATAGGGACCCCATGGGTAAAGAAATCGTGAATACCCACCTCTCGCCGCAAACTCCCACTCACTCTCTGTCGGCAATCGAAAAGTCACATTATTAAATTTACGTTTCGAATCCTTGTTGTACTGATCCGTTTTCCATTTACAAAATTCAACTGCAGCATCATAACTGATATTACTTACCGGAAAATTATCAATTGAAAAACCATTTTCATAAGCGAAATAATTCATTTTAAAAATACTGTCTATTTTCAAAGAATCAATTTTATATCTTTCATATAAATCCATCCTTCCCGATTTTTTCAACTCATTTAAAAAAGTAAAATAATCATGGAGTGAGACTTCATATTTGCCGAATAATAAATTTTCTTTTATCAATACATATTCCTGTAGTAAAGGCTTTTCTGTTTTACTTTTCTTTCTAAATTGAGCGAATGAACAATAAAAGTTGAAGAACAATATTGCAAATATGAGAGTAATACTTCTTTTCATATTTTATTGATTTGTGTTAGAATGATTATAAGTTAAAGCTGTAATAAATAAACTAACTACCTTATCCCCCAATGATGTGCAATAATCACCATTGCCATAGTATCCAGTTTACAATAATTCAAAAGCTGATTTTTTATTTCCTCTTTTTGAGAGACCGATAAGGAATCATCGAAGCGTATACGCTGGTAGGCTCTCATCGCATCAGTACCGCCATTTACCACATCTTCTTCTGCATCTTCTTCCGAAATGGCAACCAGTGTATCATAAGGATCTATAACCGCACCAAGCAAATCAGTTGCAGCGTAATCTTTAAAAAATGGAACTGTATGTAAATAAGGATTATGGTTCCAAATGGCGGGAAGCACTTTTTTGATTGAGGTTTTTCCTTTCATGTAGGGATGAAAATAATGTTCAAGCGTCATTCTGTTCATATCAATCAATCGCCCCTCTCTTTTGTTTTTTTTGTCATTATCATGAGTCATATTAAGTATCCATTGACTCAGTGTTTGATTTTGATAACCAAAGATTTCCATCTGATTTAAGATACCCCTTAATACAGTATTTTCATGAGTAGCCCACATCAACGGAGTACCTGTGTTTCCAATCAAATCCATCAATGATTCTGCAAATTCAAAGTTGGGAAATTGATCTCCGGTATGAATCCACTCTTTGTGTTCAGGTGCTGCACCCGGATATTTGATGGTATGACAACTCCACTGAAATGCAATCAATTCGTAAGGTCTCATTCCTTTATGAAAAGGCATTGCACCAGTATAAGTTTCAAAATCGATAAAATGTAAAGGATATTTTAATTCACCGCTTATGGATTTTAGCTCATTAGAAATCCACTCATTATTGTTCCTAGTATTTTCCAATTGAATCAATTGTCTTGTTCCTCTGGATCCGAACTCTCCTTTTTTATTTTTCAACCTTTCTACATCAATATCCCAAAGAGATGATTTTTGCTGTTCAATTAATTCATCAAAATGTTCTCCAGCTCCAAAATATAAATCGAAAATATGGTCCTTTTCAATTGCTAACTCTCCCCAGCATTCTTTATATCCATTGGGCATATAATTGCCTGAGTTAAATTCACAACTCTTACAGGATTTATTGATTTTGTAGTGAGATGAATTTATCCCATTGTTCAATATTTCTAAAAATAGATTGGATCTGTTCTTGATGACAGACTGCATTTGAATAACTTCTTTTGTAACTGACATGTAATCTAAAATACCATCCTTCAGAAGTTCATCAATATACCTACTTTTTTCAGGATCATTTTCATATTTGAATACCACTTCGGGTTTATTGAATTTTGGCTTTTGCTGAGTGATAATTTCATTTAGCTCCTTATTGGAATCTTTACCCGGCTTTATGCTAAACCAACCAGCCATGCCATCAATTTGGGTTCTTTTGGCTTTATCTGGCATCAATAATGAGCATTCCACTTCAAATTGAGGAAAGGCCTCTGTTAAAACTAGATATTGATAGGCAACATCCTCAATATATTTTTCCAGTTGCTTTTTTTGTTTTTCGGAATCCTTTTCTGTATGATGAGATTTTGCTTTTACTTCTATCAGATGGAGTTTATTTCCTCTTTTCTTCAATACATCTATACGAATGATTTTTTGTCCGGCTTTGATGGCTGCTTCAAACAAAGTGCAGTTTTCCTGTTCGAGATACTCATTTGTCTTAGCAACACTCTCGGCAGTAGAACCAGTGATTTCAACTCCATCCGGAAACAATAAAGTAGCCATGTGACCTACAATATATCCTCCCTGAGCCAGCATTTCCATATATTCGTTGGTATCATTTGAAGTAGGATAATGCGCTTTTTTATACACTAATTTCTTAGGACAAGAAGATGCTAATTGAAAATCGGACTTTGAAAGTGTTTGCATTAAAAAGGGTTTAAAGTAAATTTATAGATAAAATATTTATTTAATAAGCAAATAGTTAATTTGCACAAATATGATAAACGAGATTGTAATCTTTTTACAATCTAAAAAATGATTTCAATGGCCACTAAAAGAAACATCAGACCAAAAGCTAAATTATTCAACGAACGTTTGGAGCTAATCGATGAACTTTTATACAAATTGGGACATATTCCATCAAGAATTGAACTTCATAAAAAGGTAAATGCAAAACTTCAGGAGAAAGTGACGCTTGAATGTATTGACAATGATATCTCAGATTTAAAAGATGAGTTGATTACTTATAATCTGAAATACAAAACGAATATTGAGCTGAAATTTATAAGAAACACAGGCTATAGTTATTCAGAGAGAGGATTTAGATTATATAAAAATTCAGTAAGTGATGCTGATAAAAATTTATTACTTCTTGCAAACAGTTTATTTAATGTATTTAATGGCACCCCTCTTCATGATAAATTCAGTGAAGTAGTAAAAAAAGTGATGGCCGAAAGTTTAACTGGAGGAACAAATTTGGAAGCTATCCCAAATGATTTTGTACAAGTGGATAAAAGTGTATCCTTAAAAAGTACGCAATGGATTCCACGATTACTGGAAGCCATTTTTGAAAAAGATTGTCTTGAAATTGTTTACAAAAGTAAAAAAAGAGACATGTGCCCATATGTAATTAAGCAGTACAGAAATAAATGGTATATGGTTGCCTGGGATTACAGCTCAACCCATAAAAGCAAAACCAATTTGTATGCCATTGATAATATTGAAGAGATTGTAGGATTTAGTGGTGAAAAATATTTTGTTGATCCTGAATTTAATGCTGCCGATTATTTCAAATACTCTTTAGGAATTTGGCATGAGCACAATGAGAAACCAGTGAAAGTTGTACTCGATTTTTTAGAGCCGAAAATGTTTGATAGCATTATCAATAATCCGCTGCACCATTCTCAAAAACATATACTCAATGAAGCCGGTAACAAACTAACAGTTAGTATTGAAGTATATGATTGTCTTGAACTATATACTATGATTAACAGTTATGGCTGCAATGTAAAGGTAATGAAACCTAAGTCTGTTGCGGATAAGGTGAGGGAGAATGCTAAGAATCTAATATTACTATATAAATAGAAAAATATGATAGATAGTCCAGAATGCATAAAAGTTATAAACCCTTTTGAAAGGCAAAAATGGTTTTCGAATTGGCATCCAATAATTAAATTAATTATTGATTACACTAACACTTATGGTTTCAATGACAATCAAGAACTCTTTCTTTTACTTAACGAAGATTTAAAAAAGAATCAAACCCTTTGGTATCCAAGTTCATTTGTTGACACCACTGATATCATTTATGTGAACAATGAATTATTCCCAGAATTTGAAAATAACAGTCCTGATGTCTATATACACAATGACGGAGATTATGATTCAATCTATTATTTTAAAAATCAAACAGAAGAAAAGAAAATTTACATAATAAAAGAAATTTGTTTAGCATTCGATCACCAAAATAATTTAAAAGAGTTTTATTTATTCTATATAATAAAAAATGGAAAGAGAAAATGGGTGATGTTTTTCCCTGGTTTGCTTAATGAGAAATTATTGAATTTATTTTTATATAATTCGGTTGAGATTAAATTCATTTATTCAGTTTGCGATGGAATTTTGAATGGAATGAATTTTTATCTAGGTGAAAGAAGTCAATACTTTCCATTAAAATTCTACTCTTTTTTCTACCAATCATTAAAAACAAAATATCACATTTCGGAATATCACTATAGTGAATATAATGGAGGTAGTATCAATTTTAAAAACGAGAACATCATTGAATTAGTTAATAAAATAGAAATAAAAGAAAATGTTAGCATTGATTATTTAAAAGAAATAGAAAATAACTTTAAAAATCCTATAGATGTTTTCAATCGATTTGAAAACTATGGGAATTGTAATGAATTGTGGTTGAGAATTATTAATCAATTTCTTAAATAATAAATTAATCTTTAAGTAAATTACCAGAGCAGTATTCTTTAAAGTGTTTAAGTACTGAACTAATTTCTGATTTTTTTGTATTCATTACCAAATTTCTGAATTACATTAATAATTTTATCATCTATTTTTTTTGTAGTAGGAAAAATCGATTTAAATGAAAAATTACCAGGTAAATCAATCTGAAGAATTGAAGAATCTACTTTTCCCCAAAGTAATTTAATGTGTTCTTTTTTATACCTAATATTTATACAAGAATTTAAATTATCCTCAAAAGTTTTTATATTTCCTTTAATTTCAGTAACATCATTCCCCATTTTAACTAGGGCACCGTTTTCCCCTAATTTTTCTCTTGCAATTCTAGACTTATCATAACTAAGCGTTTCCAATTCTTGAATATGTCCTATAATATAATTTATAGGATTTTCTCCTTCTGTACAAACAGTTGTAAATAATACAACATCTTTGAAATAATTATTTCTTAAAGCATCATCATTATGAACAGCCTGCAAAAAACCATATTGATAACCATCATCTAGAATCCTATTTTTTGAAAAATTCCATTCTTCCCAACCAAAACCATGCTGCCATTCAAAAAAAGTTCCATAATACCATGATCTGCACTTTCCATTCAATCCAGATGGTTTCGCCCAATTATTATTATTAAAAGACATTTTAGCCAAATACATAATTTTATATTTAAATCTTTAAATTAAAATCACCTTTTTTTGTAAGTAGTTTGATCATCTTATTCCAAAAAAGCATCATTTAGTTTTTCATTATTAAAATTTTTATTTAAAAATCTCTTGTTTAGAAAAAAATAGATGAGTAGGTATAATCTTTGTTTTTAAAATATTAAAACGAATTATTTAATAATGGTAATCGAGCATTTTGTTTATAATACTTATAAAGCAATAATGACTCTATATATGATGGTGGCTCTCCGGGTAAGGTGTACATCACATAAAATTTTAAGCGATCAATATTATTTTCATTCATAAATTTTTTAACGTAATCATTTGTTTGAACATCTTTTTTTGTTTCAATGTCTTTGCATCTTGAAGCCTTGAGTCTTTCATTAAGAGAATGATTACCAAAAGTGCCATCAGTATTTATTTTACCTGCCATCCCAATATAGTAAACTTCGCTTGTTATATCGTCAACCCAAACATATATTCCAACTAGATTTTCTACATTTTCATTAATAATTTCATTGTATCTTTTCCGACCATTTTCCTGATTGAAAATATTTCTATCAATATTAAAACTCACCATAGGTAAACTTACATATGTTCTAATTATTTCTTGAATTGTAACTATATTCATTTAGTTTAAGTTTTTAAAATAATTTAATTAAAATTAAAATTTTTTATATTTTCTACCTAATTTTTTCCACCTCCACCCTCACTCCTAGCCTAAATAATTCCTCAACAAAATCAACTTGCTTTGCGCTGTTTATAATCAACTGTCCTATAATATCAAGAGAGTTTGTTTTGTCGGTTATCACTTCTCCATTTGAGTTTATAAAAACTGAAACCGCAGGTATGGATATTTCATTTACATCTATAAACACATTCACATTTTCAATGTAAAACGATTCATATTTTTTATCCGTAAGTGCCTGATTGATTGCTTGGCAATCAACATCATTCATTTCCTTTGGCGCAACTGCCGTTAAAAAACTATGGAATAAAGTAACATCAGGAAAAGTTGACAATGAAAGATGCACCCTTTCTGTTTGATTATTTCGCTCATTAGTTTCCATGAGGTCATAGAAAAAAACAATACTCTTATCATAGTTGTCCTTAAATAAAAGCACTTCGGTTTTATTTTGATACTCCTCCGAAAAATCAAACTCATCCAAAGAAATATAATTTACCCTCCAATCTATGATATCCAATTCATCATCAGGCAAATTTTCTAAAAACACAGCGTATTGCTCATTGGCAAGTTGGCAAAGCTGCAAGCAATTATCTATGGTGGCGGTAACTTCTTGTAACATATCGGGACAAATATAGAAGTCTTGGTTGTAAACTATTTACAAACTAAAATTCTTTAATTAAAATATGAGATTATAAATAGAATACAAAGTGAAAATCTAGGTTTGTACCCAAACTAAAAAACTCATTCTATGCTAAAAAACATCTTAATGATTGCTGCTTTAATTGGCGCTTGCTTCTTTCCAAAAGTTGAACTGGTATCTGGTGGAATTGGCACTGACCCGATCAGATTGGGAGGAATTTGTCAATTGTATATCTTTTTTTCAATTCTCTATTTTATTTATAAAAGAAGAGATATCCCCTTTTATGGAAAATTGTGGACGGGGATTTCTCTGTTCTTCACTATTTTATTTGCGACCTTATTAGGTGGTTATATCAAAGAGAAGTGGAAACAAAAAGAATATGGTTCAGCATTCCTGGCATTTATGATTCCGTTTTTATGGTTTATCAATAAGTTGGAAAAATCTGAAAAGCAATTAAAAAAGTAATCTATGCAAACACTCATTATTCACCCGGAAGACAAATCCACCGATTTTCTTTGTCCCATTTATGAAGGAATTAAAGACAAAAAAGTAATCAGAGGTGGCATTTCAAAAAAAGAATTGCACAAAGCAGTTGTGTCGCATCACAGAATTATGATGTTGGGACATGGTTCTCCGTTGGGGTTATTTGCTGTTGGTAAATTTAAAGACGAAAAAATGATGTCTTATATTATTGACTCCTCATTTGTTGAGGCGTTGAAAAATAAAGACAATGTATTCATTTGGTGTCATGCAGATCAGTTTGTAAATCAACATCAGTTAAGTGGATTCTATTCCGGGATGTTTATTTCGGAGGAAATTGAAGCCATGATGTATGAATTTGATGTGAGCGAGGAAATAATAGATCAATCAAATCATTCCTTTAGTTCTATAGTGGCAAAATGTGTTAATGAACCCTCTCTTGTTATACATCATCATGTAAGAAATGAATATGGTGAACTCGCATTAAATAATCCTATTGCAAAATACAATCACGACAGATTAAACTATAAACCCCTAAAATTTTAAATCATGAAAATTAACAAAATAATCTTGTTATTATTAATGCTGTCTGGATCAGCTTATGCTCAGGAGAAATATACTTTATACAGTATTCCTCATTATGATTCCCTTGGCAACCTTTATACTGTAAAGAAAACATATGACCATTTACCTACTACCGAAGATTCTGCAGCTTTCCGGATAGAAAGTACTAAATCGATATTAGAAATGATGGATGACAATTTAAAACCGACAAAAACAAAAGAGTCTTATAATAAACCCCAATTAAAAAGCAGAAGGAAAAAATACCCAATAAAAAATATCAAAAGTAAAACATGATATATACATATAGAATCTGAAAAAGCTGATCAAAACTTTGAAAAGTGACTGCTCAGTATATTTTCTCGTGTAAACCTGCAAATAAGTGACTGCTCAAAATCGATAGATTTCTTTGTTTTATCGTATAATTGTCGTGGAAACACGCAAAATATCGATATTTTGGGTTTTAGAATCTGATTGTGAGAATACACGATATTTCGCTAGGTGAGAATTCGTGGATTTGACGGAATATCACGAGAAATATAGTGATTTGTAACTTTTTGACACAATTATTACTACCAATCTTTTTGTTGACTTGGTATTTTGTCATTTGATAAAAAATCTTTTAAAGTTTGATTTAAAAAATTAAACTCTTTAGGTATATTTTCAACATAAAATCTAAACATTTTTTTAGATCCTCCATCTTCATTAAAATATACATTCATCATTTCAGGATTTTCTTCCACTTGTTTTGGTGTGGGTAAACCCACATCATACCAACCTCCTGAAGAATATTGTGACGGCTTTAGATAATGTTTTAATTCAATAACATCAAACTTGTATTTTCCTTCTTTGAAGGAAATTTCAATTTGGTAAGTTGATAAATCACAATCCATTAAACCTAAAACTTTTGTACAAAGCATATACTTGTTTGACCCCTCAAATCGGATATATTCATTTTCGATTTTTGCCTTAATTACCTCATTTGGATTTTTATAAGTTACAGAAATCCAATCGAGTGCTTTTTTATACAAATCTGATTGAGATTTCCCCTCAATTTTTGATACTATATAATCTGTAAAACCTTTTTTTGTGAATGTAAAAGTTGTGTCTTGACTATAAGAATTAAAGTAGATTGAGAACAAAAGAAAAGCTAACAAATATTTCATGATTTTTTATTTCAAAAATATTCATAGCTGAATAGGAATAATATAACAATTTATATTCGTGCGAATTTTCAATATAAATGCGACCAACTCAAAGCATTTTCAAAAAAGTGGTGTCATAAAAGTTAAATAAATTCTCTCCAAAAAATTTATTCATTATCATCTCTCCCCCAAAAATCACCCCAACTTATCCAGCCTTTATCTGAATAATATTGATATGGGTTACGTGGAATATCATCAGGCTTATTACCAGAACGACAGAATGAGTGCCAATCTTTAGTATTCTTGATTTTAAATGCTTTTATTTTTTTCTTTGCATTATGATAGTCAATAAATATTTTTTCTTGATTTGAAATAATACCTGAACCTAAAAAATCCCCCCAACTCTTCCACCCTTTTTCAAGATAATACTTATCAGGATTAGCAGGTATATTAATTTGTCTTTTTTTCTTAGAGTAGTCTCTCCATTCTTTGTTAGATTTCAATCCTTCCCTACTAACAATTTCTTTTGCTTCTATATAGGATAAAAATTTTATGTTTCTTTCATTATTGTTACCCAAAAAATCGCCCCAACTAATCCAACCTTTATCTTTATATATTTTAGATGGATTTCCCGGAATTTCTTTTGGTCGATTACTTTTTGAATACAATCTCCATTGTTTATTATTTATTAACTTTTGACTTCTCACGATGCTCCTCGCCTCTTCAAATGATATATAATTAATTTCTCTAAAATTGTTTGTCCCAAAAAAATTAGGCCAATTCTTCCATCCTACATTTCTATAAATAACGTGAGGATGAGATGGAAAATCAACTGGTAAATTTTGAGTAGCATGTGCATTTTTAAATTCGGAAACAGAATTAATATTCTTATTCTTAATCACACTTTTCGCCTCCTCAAAAGGCATCCAACTCAATTTCGCCAACTTATCCCAAGCTTTCAATTGAAGCGAATCCATCAAATCGATTTCACTGATATTTTCAATGATAGCTTCATCAATATCAAATTGTACCAATCCACTTTTTGAAGATTGTGACTTCCCTTTTTTACTAACCTCTCTGAAATATTCTATGATACGTTCATCGTTTGATGCTAAGGCTCTGAGGGTTGTCAATATTTCTTTAAATTCCGCACTCTCTATTATTTCTTCCTTTGTTTTGGATTTAGTAAACACTGGAAGAATCACATAACCAAATTGCTTCCCTTCTTTTTTACGCAAGGCTCGCCCTACTGCCTGTACAATATCAACTGTACTTTTTCGGGGGTCGGCAAACAATACACAATCTATATTAGGCACGTCCACACCTTCGGTCAAACATTTGGCATTGGTAATGATGGCTTTATTCGAAGTAGCAAATTCATTTACGATTTTACTTCTTTGGGAAGTTGGCATTGCGCCTGATACGTGAAATGAATCTATCTTTTTAAATTGAGGAAAGGCTTTACTAAAAAGAGTTTGGCTTTGCTCAAATGCTTCTGCTTTTTTTATGCTGGAATGAAATGTTACTGCATGATGAATCGGGAATTGCTTCATCGCTTTTCGCAATGCAACCATGGATGCCAGTGTTCTCGCTTCTGTTTCTTTATCCCATTCTTTGCCTTCTGGTTTTACAAATGCATTCTTTTCAATAATTTCTTTTACCTCTTTATCCGATATAAATAAGGTTATGATTTTATAGTCAGAAAGTATCCCTTCGTTGATAGCCTCTTTAAAAGGCATTTGAGTAAATGTTTCGCCATACACCTCAACATCATCCATACTCAAGATATTCTCAGAAGAACCGGCATATCTTCTTTCCGTAGCGGTCATAAATATCCGCTTGTCAATTTTGATGTTTTTATCAAACAATAAATAACTGAACAATTTTCCCTGGTCACCCACTGTTTTATGGGCTTCATCCATTATCCCCAAATCAAACTTGGCTTTGGCAATTTTAGCAGCTTCCGCAATGGTTTTACCAGATTGATAGGTAGTAAAAATAACCGTCTTCTTGTTCTTATTGGTTTTTATCCAATTCGCAATAAAATTCTTGTCGGTTATACATGGTACTCCAATTTCATTGGTATGCACTACAACATCATCGTTCTTTCCAATTCCCTCATCACTGCAAACACAAAGCCATTCTATTTTCTGTTTATTAGCAACAGATTCACGCAAATACACTTCCAATGTTTGTTTTACCAATGAAAGTGAAGGCACTGCAACAATAGTACTCTGTGAGTCTAGTTCTTGTTTAATCCAGTAGCCTGTCAAACTTTTTCCTGCACCACAAGGAAAAACAAGTTTGCCTCTTTTATTATTTTGGTTGTTAAAATGTTCTTTAGCTTCTTTCAGTGCTTTTTCCTGGTGTTTCTTCGGCTTGTAAGGTTGGTATTTGATTTCCTTCCCGACAAGTACATTTTTTACATTCGTAAAAAACTCTTTATTCAAAGAGTTCCATTCATCTGCGTTAATGAATCCAATATTTTGATTACCTCTGTAAATTTTAGCATAATCATCTGCAGTAGTGGCTACGAGGCAATAAGAAATATTTTTAGCAATACCAGTGCTTAATGATGTAAATGTAGAAATGGCACGATGAGATAGACGGCTATCTTCATCATGTAAATATTTACATTGAACTGCCCAATATTTGCCATCTTTGGTTTCTGCAATTATATCAATACCCTGATCATTTGAAGGGAGATTCAAGATTTTAACTACAGATGCGGGAATTTCTTTTTGAAGCCAAACATTCTTTAATAAGTCTTTGTGCTTTGAGTTACAGATTAAATAATATTTTGTCAGTTGCTCAAAAGCATTTCCCTTTTCCAATTTACTTAGGTCCTTTAGTGCATTTTTAAAATCAGACCAGGAGTTAACCTTTGATATTAATGATATGAAATTGGACATAATTGAATTTAGAGAATTACCGATTTCAAATATAAAATAATTATGCTTGGTTTGAATAGATAGAGAATCAATAATTAATAGGTGTGTAAAATCAGAGAAATGATGTGTATAGAATATCTAAATGAATTTAATTAAATGTAGATAGATTTAAATTAAACTAGATTTATCTAAATTAATTTGGATAAATCTGAATACAAAAACAGTAACATTGTTGTAGATTAGGATATCTTTTTTCACCTAACCTATTATCGAAAAACAGGCATACAACGGCAAATTAACCAACCAATCCTCTTTCCTATAATCAGACAATGAAGTTCGAATACTTATTTCCGGATTAAATTTTTGATGATACGCTTTAAGACTTTTGGCCTTTAAATTTTCTGCCGCTTTTACTTCTATCGGTATGATTTTGTTTTGATATTGAATCAGAAAATCAATTTCAGCTGTTGCTTTTTCTGCAGACCAATAATAAACTGGCAGTTGGTCGATTGATTTTAATTGCTGTAAGACATATTGTTCTGTGATAGCACCTTTAAATTCTTCAAATAAAGATTGGTCTGCAATCAGGGTCTGAATATCAAGGTTTCCCATTGCTGCCAACAATCCTACATCCAACAAAAACAATTTGAAATCGGAAAGAACCTCATAAGCGATCAAGGGCAATCCGGGTTTGTTGCACCTATTTACCTTATGAACAATCCCTGCATCTGTTAGCCATTTAATTGCCAATTCAAATTCTCGAGCCCTTGCTCCTTTTTTTAAGTTGCCATAAATAAATTTTCTGTTTTCTTTTGCCAGTTGCGAGGGAAGTGACTGCCACACAAGTCTTATTCTTGGAACAATTTCGTGTGATGCATGTTTTGAAAAATCCTGTTCGTATGCTGATAAAATATTCAATTGCTTTTCTCTGACTTTTTTAAAATCCTTTTCATTGACATAAGTTAAAACCGCCTCTGGCATTCCACCAACATAATAATACTGTTTTAATAATTCAATGTACTTTGTTTTGAAACCGGTTATTAAATCCCATTGCTTTTTATGCAATAGTTCTAATAACTGTGATTCATTAACCGCCAACAAAAATTCCGAGAAATTCAAAGGATGCAAATCTAAAAAATCAACTTTACCCACAGGAAACGACCTGTTCTTATGCAATGCAACTCCTAACAAAGAACCTGCTGCTACAATATGATATTGATTCGCATTTTCTTGAAAATATTTTAAAGAAGTAATAGCGGCCTCACACTCTTGAATTTCATCCAAGATTATCAGGGTCTCCTCTGGAATAATGTCGGTTCCTGATTCAATTTTCAGAGCCATAATAAGCTTATCTGTTTCAAAGCCACTTTCAAAAATACCATGAAGTGAAAGTGCTGTTTCAAAATTGACATAGGCAATATTCTTGTAGTGAGATTTACCAAACTCTTTCATGAGCCAGGTCTTACCTACCTGTCTTGCACCTCGGATAATGAGTGGCTTTCTATCAGTTTTATTTTTCCAATTAATCAAGTTTTGAAGTAATTCTCTTTGCATATCGTTTGTATTATGTGTGCTAAATTACACTTTTTCGTTTGAATAAATGTAATTGTAAACAAAAAAACAAACGTAAATATGAAAGAAGAGTATATTTTTTATTTTATAATTTATAATTCACAGTAAAAATTGACTTATTATCTAGTTCTCAAATTCCAGCTTTAAACCAAAAGCATAAATAATGCAGGTTTGCAGAGAAACGAAAAGCATAGCATTGCAATAACTATTACCTTAAATTATCTAAGAATTTACTTCCGAATTTTTATCATTCTCAATTTTTGTATTCTGATTACTTATAGAAGTATCAGACTCTGGCTTAACAAACGATTGATTACTAAACCCATTAATTGCTATACGTTGACTTTCATTTTCCAATCGGAGTTTTAAATTTTGCTTTCTGATATTAGAGATAATGGTCTGAGTATGGTTATATTGAATAAAATATACTATTACACCTCCAACAACAATTCCAGTTAAAATTCCTGCTATTAAATAATTGCTGTTTGAGCTTTTTACATTTTGCTTCAGTTGATAGTTACTTGTCAGATGATTTACTATCATAGCATTAGAATAATTCATTTTCATGTTTTAAAATTTTTAATTGGTTGTTAATTGGATTATAGGTCACGAAATAATCTATAAAATAGAAATAACTGATATCATTTTCTGTATAGTGAAATAAAGACTTACTCAGATGGACTCCAGTGCTTTCGATAATCTCTAAAGTAATATTTGGAAGATTTAAATTAAACAAATGATCCAGTCGATCTGCTATCATTTTGTGATACAGTTCCATTTCTTTGTAAATCGTGTTGGCTTCTTTTTTAACCTCCGCCCAGTAATCATCTTTACAATTCCTAATTGAACCATCAGGCAATACTACTCTGGAACAAAATTCTCTGCTTGCATGTTCCTGGTCGGCAATCGGAGCCTGACATTTGGGATACTTACACTTTCTGTTATCATCATAAGTGTAGAAATCTAAATCGTGATTTTTTTTCATGTTGAATTTTTATTTTAATTGATAAATTGAAATGTAGTCCACTGCACTTTTACCGCTGTTATTGCGATCAATCATTTTCTCTGTGAATTTTAATAAATGAAAATATATCGGACAAAAAATAAAATATTTTATTTTCTATCTTGTAGAATAACAGCTTACCACTCTTACGGTAGTCTAGTAATGTTCTTCTGGAAACTTTTAGTAGTTCACGAACATCACAATCATCAAGGATAACTTCATTGGCTGGTCTGATTGAATTTGCTTCAAGCAATGTCAATCGCCTAATTATTTCTTCCAAACTTTCCTTATCTTTTTGCATCGCGTTTTTATTTTGAAATTACATACAACGCGTCAGGCAAATAATCGAAAGAATGCTATCGGTCTGGTTTTGAAAATTATCGGTCTGGTTTTACTGAAGTATTTTTTTCAATTCGGGGCAGTAAGTTAGAATAAATTCATCCGCTTCTTTTTCAGTATTTTGAACTAATTGAAGATTTTTATTCTTTAGTTCGTTGATTAAATTGTGAATATATTTTCGGCTAAAAGGCTTGTTATTACTCTTTTTTAGCATCATACTTAGCAATATATAATAACCACCATTTTTAAATCCCTCCGACTGCAATATTTTATATTTTACATGCAATAACTTAGTTATCAAAGCAAATAATAATATCTTTTCTTGTTCTATAAATATAGTCTCTCCGGAATTTATGAGTTTTTTAAAATCGGTCTTGTTCGAAATGACGTTTCTTTCAAATAATCCTTTCGAAATTTTGGCTATCATTGGCCAATTTGTTTTCTCTGTAATAAATCTTTTTGTAGCTGTTTCTTTTAATTTAGGCTTATGCTTGTCTTCACTACTCTCTTGCCATTTTTTTATCTCATTTAAACGAAGCAACCCTCTTGGAGTTGAATCAATATCTATAGATGATAAAACAATGTTATTGACTGAGGCAACAAATTTGACTTTCCCATTTTTATTTACGAACTGTTTCAATTGAAAGTTCAAAAAATTTGAGATAATCTTTACTTCTATGACACACAGATATAATTCCAGAAATTTTAAATAAACTTCATTACTCTCTGTTAATTTCTGTTTTGGTAAAACAATAATTGCCAGAGAGTTTTCAAATGAAATATTTTCGTTATCACAATATAAATTAATAAAACTCTTCAAAGATTCAAATCTTTTTTGTTCAGCTTTGGTTTGCTTTTGACTTTGGTAAGCTTGATATATCTTCTTTAAATCAAGAGCATAAATATGAGTGGCAACTTCTTTTTGGGATTTTTGTTTAACTGCCATTATATTGAATTTTAAAAGTAATTAAACTGTATTTTATTATCAATCTTCCATGCAACACACACAATTTTTTATTTCTTTCTTCTTTAAAAAGAATCTTTGATTCGTAGTATAAATTTTGAAGCTTATTAATATAGAACTCAATCTTACAATTTTGTAATAATGAACTCTCTAAAATTATTTTTATCTATTGTCGTTCCAGCTGCATCATAATGCTCTAAAAACGATTTTGGAATTTTGTTTCTGCCACCACTCTTCCATTTAAACTCATAAGCTTTTATTTTGCCTTCAGATTCTTCAATGAAATCTATTTCTTGTTTTTGTATGGTTCTCCAGAAATAATTGTTACAATACATTGCATGATATGTCTGTATTTTTATGCGTTCTGAAATTAAAAAATTTTCCCACAAAGCACCTTTGTCGTTTCTTAAATCAAGTGAGTTTAGATTATTTATGATCATGTTGCGAATGCCATTATCATAAAAATAAATCTTGCGATTGTTTTTAATTTCATTTCGTTGGTTTCTGCTAAAACTATTCAACTGAAAAATAATAAAGGACTTTTCAAGTATGTCTATATATTTTGCAACAGTCACTTTATCAATTTCCAACAAATTAGAAAGCTCATTATACGACACTTCATTTCCTAATTGCAATGCCAATGCCTTCAATAATTTTTCTAAAATATCAGGCTTCCTAATACCAATTAAAGACAGCACATCTCTATATAAATAACTTGACGTTAATTGTTTCAATACATCACGGGCATCCGCTCTGTTATTGATAACATCCGGATACATCCCATATATCAATCTTTCTTCCAGCTGTTGACTGGATTCAACAAAACCGACATTCCCTTCCAATTCCTCCCAACTGATTGGATATGATTGATACTCAAATTTTCTTCCAGTTAAAGGCTCTTGGGTTTTATTATTTATCTCTAAGGCAGAGGAACCACTTACTAAAAGTTGAACATTCTTGAACTGGTCAGTTATTAGTTTTAAGGTGATTCCTATATCAGTAATTCGCTGGGCCTCGTCGATAAAAACAACATCATGACTACCGATAATTGATTTCAATTTTGAGGTATTAACCCCATCCAGCATTTCCCTTATTGCAGGATCATCGCCATTAAGAAAAAGATGATCTTTTGCGGCAAGTAATTCATTAATTAAAGTCGTTTTCCCAACTTGTCTAGGGCCCAAAAGGATTAACGCTTTACCTTTAAAAAATTTATTTTTTAATGACTGATATAATGTTCTTTTTATCATAATCACCAAATTTAGTATATTTTTAGTGACTATAATCACCAATTATGCTATATTTTTGGTGATTTAGTTGAAAAAAGCCTATTTCAACGTTACCCTCTCCCTACAATACACACATCCCTCATCCGTACAACTCTTATTAAATTTCATCTCCTGTATCTGGTTCCAGATTTCTAATAACCATTCCTCATAGGCAGGATTTGCTTTAATCAACATTTTAACATTTTAATCAATATACATATTCACTTTCGGGGCACAGTTATTGTAAGTTATTATTGTGAATTTTCCTGAATTTACTCAAACAAATCCACCGGATTAATTTTTAAAAAATCCTGCCAACTCAAACCACTATTACCTACTAACAACATTTTATCTGGGTTACATTTCTTTTTAAAAGAGGCTATGCCTGATGCTTTTTGCGAAGCACCACTTTTTACTTCAATTCCAATCACTTGTTTTTGTTCCAGTACAAAATCTATTTCATCGTTTCCGTCCCTCCAGTAACTAAGTGTAAAATCTCTTGTGATGGAATGATTCAACAAATGAGCTCCAATCGATGATTCAACCCATCTGCCCCACATAGTTGGATTATTGACAACTTCTTCAAAACTGTAATCACTTTGTGCACTGATGAGTGCGGTGTTGTAAACCTGAAATTTTGGACTCGAAGATTTTTGCCGAATGATGTTATTCGAATATTTTTCAATTCCCGCCACCAAACCGGCGGTACTTAATAAAGTCAGGTAATGAGATAAAGTGGTTGTATTTCCTGCATCTTTCAACTGTCCCAACATTTTATTAAAGGAAAGTATTTGACCAGAATAATGACACGATAATTCAAATAACCTTTTCATCAATGCAGGTTTATCCACTCTGGTCAGCATCAGGATATCTTTTGAAATACTCGTTTCAATTAGCGATTCTCTCACATAGTTTTTCCACCGTTTTTCATCCGAGATCAAAGAAGATGAACCTGGATAACCACCATACCAAACATATTGTTTTTCATCCCAGCCAAATGCATTTTGCATTTCAGAAAAACTCCAATGACTCATGAATGTTGTTTCAAAACGACCGGCTAAAGATTCTGTCAATCCATTTTGAATCAACAATCTTGAAGAACCCAATACAATCACTTTTAAGGGAATCTTATTTTTAGTATCAGCATCCCAAAGCGATTTTACTGTTTCACTCCATTGATCAATTTTTTGGATTTCATCAATTACCAGTAAAAACTCTTTAGCACCGGATTGCTTTAATTTAATTCGTGCTGTTTCCCACTGTTGCTCCAGCCAAATAGTATTGGAAGAACCAACAGCATCCGCCGAAACCAAAACTGATTCATAGGGGTATTTATGAACCAATTGACTCACCAAGGTGGTTTTCCCTACCTGCCTAGGTCCTAAAATTACCTGAATGAACTTTCTGGGTTCTTGTATAGTATTTATAAGTTGCTGCAAATGAGGTCTTTCGAACATAAAAATTATTTTACTCAATTTATTGAGCAAATATACTCATTTTATTGAGTAAATAAATGCTTATAATAATTTTTTTAATTTATTGATAAAACATGTTTATGCTTAACTAGCCAATTTATCATATAAACCCTTGGTTTCTCGCTCTATTTTAAGTGAGGTTACCCTTGCATATCGCTGAGTCTGTGAAATTTTGGAGTGTCCTACCATTTTAGATACACTTTCTATGGGCACCCCATTTTCGAGCGCCAGTGTGGTAGCAAAAGTATGTCTGCCCACGTGGGTGGTGATTTTCTTTTGAATGGATAATATGGCAAACAATTCTTTTAGATACTGATTGAATTTTTGGTTGGAAATTTTAGGAGCAAGCAACATTTCAGCAGAAAACTCAAGCCATCCGCTACTCCATTGATCGAGCAATATTTTAGCAGGAGGAAAAAGTGGAACCATAAACTCTACTCCTGTTTTTTCTCGTTTCTTTCTGATTAGATATTGTCCACTCACCGGATTATATTCTACATGAAGCCTTTTCAAATTTTGCAAATCTATGTAAGCCATACCTGTGTGTATGCAGAACAAAAACAGTTCTCTTGTTTTGTTGAGATAAGACTTTTGCAATGTTACATTTTTAAGCAGTTGTATCTCTTCATAATTCAGCACTTCAATATCTACATCCTTATAAGAGAGTTTCTTTCCAGCAAATGCATTATGATTGGTCCATCTGTTGTCAACAGCAATGCGGTATATCTTCTTAAATATCTGTAACATCTTCATGGTGGCATTATGACCATTCTTGCATTCTGATTTTAGATACAGTTCAAAATCATCTATGAAATTCCTGTTGATTCGGCTAAAAGACAGATCGTTGCAATGGTATGATGATTTTACAAAATCGCACAGGTGTTTCATACAGGTATGATGTTTCAAGATATTTGAACGCTGAGAGAGTAAAGGATTTTGTTTCTCCAGTTTCAAAATAAAACTATTAAAGACCCCAAACAGAGAGTAGGTCTTCTTGGTTTCTTCAGAAAAAGCAAGATTATAAATTTCACGCAGTGTTGGTGATGCAGCGTTTTGGGTGAATAAATAAAAAGCGCCCATTAGCTTTTGTTTATACTCTTCAAATACTTCATCTATTTGTTTTTGGTGATAAGGGTTGTTTTTTAGTTTATGTGAGTTGCTATCCCAATCTTCAAAACACACTTTTATACCCAGGCTTTTATCAATTTGCATGAACTGATAATTGATGCGCATGTAGATAGTGGACTCACTAACAGTGAGTGATTTCCTTTTGGGATAGAGTGAAAATTTCGGTTTTTCTGTTGCTACAATTGCGGTATTACGAACCATGATTTTGTTGTTTTTAATGTTGATTCTAATGATTATACAAAATTATTTGTGGTGTAACAACAACAGAAACGCAAAGTAAGGAAGGGCTGGGAAAGATAGGGAAAGTGATGTAAACAGTGGTTTGTATTGAGTGTAAGCGAGGATGAAAAGACGATTTTCAAACCTTGAGGTATACTCACTAAAAAACTCACCATTTTGTGGTGAGCGTTTTAGTGAGTTTGGGTGCATTGGTGAGCAAAGTTTTTTGGGGGTTCCCAACCTTGCTCAATTCTGCGCGATTTTGGTCTTAGACCTGCGGACCGGACGGAAAATGAACATTTCCTCTCAATCCCTTGTATTTCCTATGTTTTTTACTCCCTTGTACTTGCTTGGTAACCATTTGGAAACCCAGTAGCTAAAGATGGGGACTTTAACTTAAGCTAAAGTAGTTAACCATTAGCAGAGCAAATGTATCAAATTAATACATATTTTTTCAAAATAAGCGTCCGTATTTTTTTCTTCCCTAATATTAATATTTCAATGTAAAGTCTCCTTGAGTGATATTCATTCGGTAAGAAATACGCATTTGCTTTTTGTTATTTCCATCTGCTATATAAGCTGCATTTTCCTGCACTTTTTAAAATCATATTTACTTAGGCAATTGGCAATGGGTATATATATACCATTGCCATATTGCCATGAGTGATTTTACCGATTTAAGAAAATAAACTAAAAAGTAAATTATGATTAAACTACTTACGGAAACCCTAATGCAACTACAAATTGCGAGAGTTCAAGTACACTCATTTTCAGCACGAAAGCAAGTAACATTATTTGAGAGCGTATCATCTCCAGAAATCAGCTTTAACAACTACAGGCTGACTTCTGATTATCATTTCTATCTGGATTCCCTATATCGTCAGTGCAAGTCATCGCTTGAGGATTATATGAATGCCAGTGAGCATGAATCTGAACGCCTAAAAAAAAACATAGATTTATTTAGGTTTGAAGTAAGAGAATTCAAAAACAGGTATTTTCCAAAAAATAACGAGCAAATACTTTTTAATCGAGTTGAATTTGTAAAGACCCCATTATCAAATATTAACGATGATGCTGGGCTGAAAAAAAAATCACTGGATATTTCAACATTCAATATCAATTCATTGATATGCTTGACCAACTATTATTTCATCGCATCCAACATCTAGAAAGATTCTTTACCAATAAAAGTTTAAAAGAATTAACTCTTTCTGATACTTTGAATATACCCACTAGTAAAGAACTTTCAGCTTATCACAAAGGCCAGTTAAGTTTATTTCCAAAAGAGAGCGGAAATACATTTTTGAAATGGACAAGAGATAAAGTTTCATTTGTAGAACTATTTGTTACCATTTATGAAAGCAAGGCTGTTCTTGGGAAAAATGACCAACCTGTTTCTAAAAAAGACTTCTTAGAAGTATTAATGTGGTTTTTTAACATCAGAATATCTCAATGGTCGAGATTGTTAAATGCAGCAATGGATAGAAAAATAAAGCGTGAAAGTCCCTATTTACAAGAGTTAAGCCATTTGTACAATGAAATGGTAAATAGGCGTATCTAATAAATCTCATGTAAGTTACATGTAACTTACACAAAGAAGTTTTCGAAAGGACATAGCATTGCATCCTGAATTAAAATCATGATGCAAATGAAAAATAAAATATCAATACCTAAAGCCGACTATGAAAAAATCATCGATAAAGTCTCCCAACTAGAAAATGAAGTAGCTAAGCTGAAAGAAATGAACAGTCTTATTCCTGAGAAAGAAAGGTATATGGACATTAAAAACGCATGTACTCTATTGGGCATTAGTAGAGCAAATTTATACCGTATTATGGAAAGAGGTGAACTAGGCTATACATTAATAGGAAGACAAAGAAGGCTACTGATACTTGATTTAGAGGAGTATTTTGAAAAGCAACGCAAAGAAGCCCTAGACTCAATTCTATAATTACCTAAATCAACTTCCATGCCACTCAATAAAGAAGCAATTTTATATAAAACCAACAAAGGGCTTGACATTTTCAAATATTTTTTAGGAAATAGATTTACTAAAGTCGGTAAATCATTTAAAAGCCCATTTTACCAAGACAGCAAAGCTTCATGCTATGTCTATCTTGACAAAAAATCAAATACCTATAAATTTAAAGATTTCGGAGATTCCGAATACAGTGGAGATTGCTTTTTCTTCGTAAGTAAAACATTCGGCTATAGTTGTGATGATAAAAGTGATTTTATAAAAGTGCTTGAAATCATTGATGGAGAACTTGGATTAGGTCTTGAAGATCAAAAACAAAAATTTGAGCGTATTGTAAGAGACAGCAATGGTGCTGTAACAACTGCTGTTAATATTCCTTCAATTCATGATGGTTTTGTAACAGCCAAAAATAAACTACCCATTCAATATAAGGAGTTTTCAAAAGAAGAACTTCTATTTTGGAGTCAATATAGCATTTCATTTGATGTGTTAAAGCGATATAATGTTCTCTCAATCGAAACCTATCACGGGATAAGTAAAGAGAATAAAGAATTCATTTTACAGAATAAAAATGATCAGCCAATTTTTGGTTACCAAGGACGTAGATATACAAAAATCTATCGTCCATATTCACAATTAAGATTTCTGTATACAGGTGAAATAACTGAAAACTATGTTTTTGGCTTAGAACAACTTCCTGTTCGGGGTGATATACTTTTCATTACAGGTGGAGAGAAAGATGTTTTAAGTTTGGTGTCACATGGATTTCACGCTATTTGTCTTAACAGTGAAACAGCTCACATACCAAAGAATCTACTAAGAGGTTTAAGCTACCGATTCAAGCACATTACACTGCTTTATGATACTGATGAAACAGGAAAAAATTCAATGGTAAAACTTATCAAAGAATATAAGAGCTTTCAAATCAAATCGCTGCTGCTACCGTTACCAGGTACAAAAAAGGAAAAAGATATTTCTGATTTTTTCAAATTAGGACATTCGTCTGATGATTTAATGATGCTCTTTTTAGAGATGCTTGACCAATTATACGAAGACACAATTTCTGTTATGAAAAGTTGTGAGATTGACTTTGACAATCCACCTAAAGCACCGGAACCATTAATAACAATCAATGATGTGACAATTGGCTCTCCAGGTAATATTGTTTGTGTTGCAGGTGCAGAAGGGAGCGGAAAAACTAACTATTTAGGTGGATTACTTTCTGGGACATTAAACCCTGATAATACAAGCATTGATACACTAGGGACTTATGTAAAACAAAATGAAAATAAGAAAGCTGTTTTGCTTTATGACACAGAACAATCAGAGTATCAGTTATACAAAAATGTTTCTTATATCGTTAAGAGAGCCTCATTAAATCACCCTCCTTCCTGGTTTAAAACATTTGGTCTTGTTGGCATTTCACGTAACGAGCGAATGAACTTGATTTTAGAATCAATGGATCGTTTATACTATGAACACGGAGGGATTCACATGGTCGTAATTGACGGTATAGCTGATTTGCTCAATGGCGTGAATGATGAGGAGAGTTCTGTAAAACTTATTGAAGAATTATTTCGTATGGCAGCAATTTACAACACCTGTATTATTTGTGTGGTTCACATGGCTCCTTCGGGAATGAAACTTCGTGGCCACCTTGGTTCAGAGGTTCAACGCAAAGCCGCCGGGATTTTACTCATTGAAAAAGAAACAAACGCAAATTGCAGTGTAGTAAAAGCTTTAAAAGTTCGTGACGGTTCTCCATTAGATGTTCCATTAATTCAATTCGGTTGGAGCAAATCTGAAGGTCGCCATGTTTTCCTGGGTGAGAAAAGTAAAGAAGAATCTGAAACACGAAAGTTAAACGAACTTAACGAAGTTGCTAAGGCGATATTTTCCAATAGACAGTTTATTCCTTCTTCTGAATTGGTAAAGTTTGTTATGGAAGAAATGGATGTAAAGGAAAGAATGGCCAGAAACTATATAAAATTCATGAAAGACCATGAGATAATAGAGAGATCAAATACCGGGAATGGTGATTATTCCTTGCCTTTACCACCTTTTTAACAGCTTTTTCCTATGATTTTCCGAAAAATTGCCAGTTTCGCCCCCATTTTTCTGGCAAAAGTCCCATGGTTTTACTATGGGACTTTGGTTTTTAAGATTCAATTACTACATATCCCTTATAAAAAAGGAAAAATTGATCAAAATGAATTACAAACATCAGAAATAAAACACCCAGCTCATTTCATAAAATTTCAATTGCACCAAAATTGCACCAATTGCACCATGATTGTACCAAAACAACGAACAAAACATTTCAAATTTTAGGAAATATCTGATTTTGGCTATAAATTTATCATATTAAACCTGATGCTTAATATGCTTTTTGCTATCAGGAAAAGCGATAAATTTGTATCATGCTAAATCAAGATAAAACATTAGACTCACTTGTTTCAGGCGGCTTAATTGGCGCAGCTTTGGGTTTATTACTATCAAAAGACAAAGAAGAAGGAATGGCAATTGGAGGAATATTAGGGGCGGCAATTTCTGCTACCATGAAAGCAAATCAAGAAGCTAAAAAAACTAAGATTCCCGTTTACATCAAAGAAAATAGTAAAATATTTGCTGTTGACGCATCCGGCAATAAAAGATTTATTAAGAGAATAGAAAAACCAACTCAAAATTTTTCCGGGCAATTTAAACTAAAGTAATATGGCAATTAAGCGTATGCGTGTATTTGCCGGCCCAAATGGTTCAGGAAAAACTACAATTTTTAAAGGAATACTATCAGAGAATCAGGTCAATCTAGGAGTTTATGTAAATGCTGATGAAATTGAGGCTCAATTAAATGTCAATTCTTTTATTGATTTTAATGATTACCAAATAACCTTAGACAAGGAACAAATACAAGATTTTTTTAAAAAAAGTAGCTTCTCTCCCTCAAAAAGAAAAGAAGAAGATTTGTATCAAAAAATATCAATAGAAAATAATTTTTTAACTACTACTGCTGTTATTGATTCCTACCTAGCAGCAGATTTAGCAGAATTTATAAGACAACAACTTTTAGTTAATGGTATATCTTTCACCTATGAAACTGTAATGAGCCATCCCGGGAAAATAGATTTTCTGAAGAAGGCAAGAGAAAACGGTTTTAGAGTTTATTTATATTATGTCGCAACGGATGATCCTGATATAAATATTAACCGTGTTAAGGTAAGAATTGAACAAGATGGCCATTCTGTGCCTGACGAAGTCATAAGTAACCGTTACTATAAAAGCCTTAATAATTTGAGAGAGGCTGTAAAACAAACCGACCGAGCTTATATTTTTGATAATTCAGAAACACAAGCGAACTTAATAGCCGAAATCAACGATGGTACTGATGTTACTATGAATGATGCGGTTGAGATGCCTAAATGGGTTGAGGAATATTTGTTGAAGTAAAATCCGTTTTATTCAACGTTATTTTTATTCATGATTTCCTTAGTAATCGTTTCCAACAGCTCCTTTTTGACTTTTAAATTTGCTTGTGAAATTGCTCCGCAAATAAAACTAATTGCGGTTCCAAGTTGAACTTCAATTGCCATTGATTTGACAATTACCACTTGCTTTTTGTTAACCTCATCGATAATTAGATGCAGTAGCTTAGGGTCAAATTGTAATGAATGTGCAACTTGATTTCTAAGTTTATTTAGAGACTTAAGTTCAACTTTGAATAGGTCAGAGATACCCATCATGTGAGCTATCATAACTTTATTTGAAAATGATAATTTTTCTGGATCAAACTCTCTGGGATTTTCTACTGACATTTCTATAACTCGTATTAATTGACGCTCTACTACAATATGTCCGCGGATAATAATCCCCTCTATTTCGGTAAATCTTTTGAAGTCTTTAGCGTGTTGATCGGCCAGAGTTTTAATATCGTCATTTTCCATGTAACAGATTGTTTTTAATCAAATTTGCATAACGTTTTTTGGCTTGCCGCAGAGGGGGACTTTTAGCATTAAAGTTCAATTAGAGCACTACACTTCGGCTAATCTCAAAACTGTCATAGAAGCAAGCCAACCCCCATTTCGGCAACCGATGTTATTGGCTGGCTTTCTCTTTTTATAATACTGTCCTTTCAATTGTTAATGCTAAGATTTTGTCTTGTAATAAATTTACCAATTCATCTGTATTTGTGAACTCTTCAATTTCTTCTCTTGAGAGTAAAAGAACTGAAACTTTATCTCTTATTACAGCATTTATTACTTCGCTATGAGCATTGCTAACACCGTCAGCAACTCCCGTAATACCACTTAATGAAATTAAAATCCCTGTCGAAACTCCGCAATCTCTTAGCTTGTCAATAAACCACCGAACATCAGCACTACCAAGTCTGTTCGCAGTGTTCTTACATTCTGTTATAATCACGAAGTCGAGAAAATACAAATCTGAAATTCGCTTGTCGTTTTTGAAAACAACGTCTAATTCATGGGCTCTAACTCCGTCAAGAATGTTTTTTTTATGAAATCGAACTCCTGGCACTTTGTCGAATAAATATACCGTTAGTTGTTCAAGGATGTCACCTTTTTCGTCAGCAGTTGGTGCATCATTAGAGTCTTGCAAAAGTTTTCTTATATGTAGATTTGAATACCTTGCCATAACTAGTGTCCGTGAGCTATTTTATTTCTACTAGTTAGGATTACACTTTCAAAAGTGCTGTTCATCAAATCATTTATGAAGTCTTCTACATCATAAGATATTATTAATGGGTTTAATGTTGACTGAAACTTATGTCTTTTACCTGTTTTGTCAAGATAAAGTAGAAGTGCAACTTTTGCATCTGAAGTTTCAGCGTATTTCTTTATTTGATGCTCTGCATTTTTAAATATATCATCACTTAGACTTCCAAACTTGGCTTCAACGATTATTGGATTGCCAATTATTCTTCCAAGTTTGTTACTCCATAAAGCAAAGTCTATTCCAATGTCTGGACCTTTGCTATTGTCAGCATATTTTAAGTGTATGGTCTTGAATATTCCTTCAATAACATACTCCAATTCTCTACCATGTCCACTTTCTCTTAATCTCTTTGTCTGTTGAAGCAATGACTTTAAAACTTCAATTTTGTCGTTATCGTAAGTGTCAATTGGTTTTTCATTTGACTTTTCTGTCCTCTTTGTAGGTTTTCTTTTTGCCTTTATTTCATCAATAAATCCCAACAAAGTTATTTTTAGAAATGCTCTATCATTTAGATTTGCTGTTAATGATAGCTTGTTCTCGATATAGAAAGGTAAACTTGCCTCTTTGTCAATAATAATTAAAGAAGGTTTTCCAAGTCCTTCGCAAACGCCTATTTCATAAAGAACATTTTTAATGTCTTTGGAAACTACAAAAACTGCAAAGTCTGCCTGTCTTAATTTTCTTTTTAAAATATCTTGAATTGAGCTGCCAATTGAAAAGTCATATAGGTCGAAAGTTACTACATTATTTTCCGCCAACACTGACTTAACCCAAGAAAGGTCGGTGTCGTAAGAAGCTGATAAAAAACATTTATAATGTCTATCCATTTTATTGTCTATGTTTCATTTGTGTCGTCATTTAAGCTTGCCACTAAGGGTTTCGAGCTTAGCGAAGGTGGCAATTTACACCACAAATGTTGATGCGGAGAACCAAACTTTGATTAACGACAAATGTGTCTGCGGAGCGCTGAACCGCCACTTTTGCCAGACTCGTGTTAGTGGCTGTGCTTTCTACCATATTTTTATTATGTCTGTTGCCAAACCTTCTGTTCTGTCTATTATTTTTTTCTCGTTCCAAATTTTGTCTCCGTTTTCGTATGGTGTTAAAACGTCAAACCTTGTAATTCCTAAGTCGGCATAGTCTTTAATTCCTTTTTTACGTCCTTCGCCTCTTATTTTCCTGTCAAACTCGTAGTTTCTTAACGAAGTGTTGAGAGAACTATTCAGCAAAGTCATATTACCAATTTGGTAGATTTTTGAGTAGCGTTCTCTTTTAGCAAATTCTTTGTCTGAAATTGCGTTACCGTCCACGTCGACTATCGCTACTTTACTCCAATACTCTTCCCATTTTTGTGGCATCAGATGTTCAAGAGAGTAATTGTATTTTAGTTCCTTTACAGATTGTTTGTTGTCGTTTGCTCGTCTATAAAGTTCTACCCAAAACAATAGCAAAGTCGCATTTTTATTAACGATTGATGTCAAACCGTTTTTCACTTCATCGTTTGTCTGATCTGCAAGTTTAGTGTCAATCGCTGAATTATCTTTGATAAACTCTTTGCACATTTTGTTGTAACTTTTAGTTTCAGACTTTGTAATCATTCGTCTTACAACTAATGTCTCAACTTTATGCAATTCTTCTAAAAGCTTTGTTTCATTGCTGTCGTATTTGAAGAAAAGCGACAAAATATATGGGTGGAAAGTTGATATTTCACACACACTAAGAATGTGAAACAGTCTTGCGTAATTGTCTTGATAATTAAAAAGTGTGCTCCCATTAAAGACTAAAATTTTCTCTCTAAAAAGCGTAGCATACTTTGAAATTTCTTCAACGAAATTTTTCAAGTCGTCTTTTAAAATTTTTGAAATGTGTGTTTTGTAAAGGTTTGACAAATCAGACAAAGTATGTTTATCGGGGTCAAAGAAACCTTTGATGACAGAAATTGAGTGTAATAAAATTTCAATATTATCACGCATTAACCTACCTGTTGCTCGTGGCGTGTCCCAAAAGTTAATTGCATCTTCGTCTATTGAAAAAATATTTTCCCATTTTTCTTTGTATAGTATTTCAACTTCATTTGCGTTGTCAAACAAGTCTAATGCTCTTTGAAACAAAGCATTTTTAATAATGTCGGCACTGCTAAGTCTTACTCCTGCACTGTTTATTGTATCAAAAATTGCTTGTTCGTCTTCTTTTTCAGACAAATCAATGATTACAAGAATTTTGTTTTCTTGGTCTAACAAACGATTAAATAATTCAATTCGGCTGTTTTCTTCAATGTCGTTTAGTTTTTCAGAAAAGTATTTGAAGCATTGTAAAATTTTGTTGTGTTTTGATTGCGTTTTTGTCGCAGGATTTTCAACAATAATTCCGTTGTATTCGTCTTCTGTTATGTCGTTGTTAATGACTTTCTGAAAGTGTTTTTTGTCAATTTTCGAGTGTTCAATTTTGACGAAATAGTTTTTGTCTGTTTGATTCTTTTTGAAAAACAAATAATTTCTCAATGAAGATTCACAATTCTTTTGTGTTTCTTCGTCAAAACTATTGTAGGTTGCTCTAAGCAAAACGCTAAGAGTTGTAAGTCGTTGTTGTCCGTCAATGACTAAAACCTCTTTGGGTTTTCCTGTTTGCTTTTTTTGTTGTTTGAGAATTAAAGAACCTAAAAAATGACTTTTTTCAAAGTCCAATAAGTCGGTCAAAATATCTTCCCAATTCGTTATGTCCCAAACATAACCACGTTGAAAAAAAGGTATTCTTACAAGTCCTTCGTTTCCTAAAAATGTCAATGACATTGCTTCTGCGTTCATCTATTCTCTTTTCTTTTTTGTTGTTTTCGTAATTTTTAGATTGTCGGTTTTAGCTTTGTTACTAACGGTTTGGCGCTTGGCGAAGAAGCGGATTTCGAAGCACTAAGTTGTCTACCTGCACTGAACTTGATGCGAAGCACAAAGCTTCAATTAACCACTGAACCCGCTTTTTTGCCAAACGCCAGTTATGCCTAGTACTTTTATTCAATTATTTCTTTTAAGTATGGTTTAATTTCGTCCAAGACTTCTTCATACTCGTCAGCTTGTAATAAGCTTCGCTCTTCCATAAGTTCAATTATATACTCATTTGTATGTCCCTCAGGAATTTCTTCAAGCCCTAATATTAATTGAGAGTCTTTAGGTTGTTTATCGATTATGAAATTTATTAGTCTAGGCAAATTTTCTTTGTCTTGACCTTGCTGATTTGGTGAATCTATAATAATTGGACAAAAAGCAGAAGACCCATACTTTTTTATAATATTTAAAATACTGTAATAGTAAGCCATAAGTGCTCTTGGCATTGCACTTCCCGATTCTTGGATTGAAGAGTCAATCCTCTTATAATATTTCTCATCCAAAGAATGGACATTTAGCTGTCTTAAATTAATCCCCATTACGTCTCTATATTCAGCTCGTATATCACTTGCTCTCTTTTTATCCTCGATTTTTTTTACTTCTTTTTCTAGTTCATTTTTAAGCAATAATTTTTCTTTCAATTCGGTTTCAAAAGCAAGTATTTCAGATTCAAATAAAAGTTTCATTTCTTTTCGACCTTCACTTTCAATTACATCTTTCAATTTAATTGTCTCTTTTTTGCTTTCAAGTAATTTTTCTATTTTGGCTATTTCTTGGTTGTTTTGGTTAAACTCAAAATTTATACTCCCTATTCTTGCTTCAACTACACTAATGTCATCTTTGAATTCAATTATTAAGTCTAAACATCTTTGCTCATCTTGAGCAATTCCAAATCTTTCAGCAAAATTGTTTTCATAGTCTGCTCCACAACTCGGGCAAAGAACATTATCATCAATCTCGTTTATTGCAAAAGCGTAATCTTTATTTGTTTCAATCAATGCTCTTTGGGTAATTTCTAGTTGAGCTTCTAGGTTTATTTTTTGATTGTAAAGTAATGTTAAGGCCTGTTTGTGTTTATTTTGAGTTTTATTTAGTTCTTCACAAGCAATAAGTAGTTCTTTTATTTCCTCTTGAAAATCGTCTATTGAAATAGAAAAGTCAATCTGTGATAATTTTTCCTTCAAGTTTTTTAAAAGACTTCTTACTATAGTAATGTCCTTTTCAACGACTTGAATTCCATCATTTACAATGCCTAGTTCATTTTTAGCTTCATAATACTGATTAGGTCTAATACCAGTATGATAATTGATTATATCCAATTTAGCATTAGGCAAATAAAGTTTACTAAATGATGACCAATTTGAAGTCCAACTTTTATCTTGGTCTGCGTAATACGGTAAGAACAAATACGCAGGAGGAGGTGTCACTATTTCACCATCCCTATTTGGAAGAAGTATCTTAAAGTCTAAAAGTTTGGCTATGTAATTTCCTAGTTCTGAAACCCTATTAAATTGCTCTAATTTAACTGATGCGGAATCAAACAAACAATAAATCTTATTACTTTTAATTATGGAATATTTTTCTCCGTCAATCGTAAAATGGACTAAAGATATAGCGTTTGCTTCCTTCCAATTTGGATGAATATTTTGTGGTTCAGCTCCAAATGTTTGATACAAAGATTTAATCAAACAAGATTTACCAGTACTATTCCTTCCTAGAATTATTGTCCGTTTTAAGTCGAATATTACTTTTTTTGCTTTCTGTTCCTTTAGAGACAGAAGTAGTATTTTGTTTAATTTGAATTCCTTCATTTTTCCAATTTCTTAATGTTCTTACGAGTTGTTTAAAATTTCCCTTACTCATATAGCTTGTGTAAAATTATTGCCTTAATCATTTCATTGTCGACGGTTGGACTTTTGATTATTGAACTTTGTAAGTTAAATAATATTTGCTCCATACAGTTGTATAATCCAATTTTCAACTCAATTTTATTTTCTGAAATATATTTTTCAATGGTTCTTTCAATTGTTTTTAAGTTTTTATCATTATAGTTCATTCTTTTAATTTCAAACAGGGATGAATTCTTCAGAAATACTTTGATTTTGTCAAAATCAACAGCTTCTGTATTAAGTCTGTTTTCAATTGAAGTCCTTTTGTCCTTAAAATCCTCAACTTTTGTAAGTTCTTTTAGATAAGAGTTAAAATTATCCCTTGAAATTGATTTTTTACTTTTCAGTTCTTCAAAGTTTGAAATTGATTTTTCTACATTACTCTTCATTCTTATTTCATCAAAAATAGATTTATAAAGAGGGGCAATTTGATATCTTACAGTTGGTAGATTTTTGTCTAAAAAATCTGCAAGTGCTGCTTTGGTTAGTTCTGTATGTTTTTCAATACTTAATTCTCCCAATTTGAAAAAGGTTATCTTTTCAAATTTTTTCAGAGTATTTAAAGAATGTTCATTTTTTAACTCTGCTATTATTTTGTCTAAATCTTTATTGTCTAAATCAGCACAACAAAATTCATTAGTGTCTTCACAATTCTTGTTGTTTATAAGCTTTCCTTTTATTTTGCTGTTTGTCACAAAATTTAAAGACTCAACGGCTTCTCCAAATTTTTCAATATGGTCATATAATTTTCCTAAATGAGAATTTAAGTCCCCATTCTTCCCCTTTTTTCTGGCTACTAATGAGTTTAAAGTCCAATTTTTATCCTTATTTGTTTTAACTTGGTAAAATGAGATTTTTTGTGGGTCTGTCGAAGAATCGAAAATTATTACGTCATCATAGTATTCAAGAGTAAGCAAGTAGTCGTCTGGTTTTTGATGCAGTTCAAGGATTTTACAAATTGCCCAATTCTTTTGAAAGTCAAAACGATTAGTCGCTATTGAACCACTGTTCTCACGAGGTATGATTTTTTCAATTTGTTCTCTGATATCTATCATTTAATTTCGATTGTGGTCGTTTTTAGTATTAGGCATAACGGTCGACGCTTGCGCCGTTTTTTTTGTAGCGAACGCGTAAAAAAATGGCGCTAAGCGTTTGTTATAGCCAGTTTTTTTTCGCACTCTTTTTTTAATAAACCACAAATACTATATGAATCTAATGATAAAAACAAAAGCAAACAAACTAAATTATTTTATCTATTTTTCAAAATATCTTGTCGGTCTTAATTGGCTATAACGGTTTCGAGCTTTGCGTTCGGGCTGGTTTCGTAGCATAAAGCTTCAATTTATTACTAAAGTTCATTGTAAGTACGAAGCTCCAAGTTTGCGCTTCACTCCGCCTGACGCAAAACCCATCTTAGCAGAGCAGGGCATCTTTCAGAAGTCTGGCAGTTCCTGAGCATTTTTCTCTTCAATTTGTTTGTCAATATTTCCAATAAATGTTTCAATGTCAGAAATTAACTGGTCAATTATCACTGAATCAATTACAACTTCAACACCGTCTTTAGTTTTACCATTTCTATGAACCAAATCATGTCTTGTCAATACCGCTTTATATGCAATGCCTATATCACCCAAATCGACTCCTAAAGTGTCTCTATACATGCCTTTAACTTTAGGCAAATTGTGATAAATCACATCCAACATTACTTGTTTGCAAATTGTTTTAATTTTTTCGTGATAGTTAAACAATTCATTCAATGGAATTAATCTTTCCTTAAAGTCATGGAAAGTTCGAACAAATTGTTTTGTAAAATCTTTTGAGTTTAATGTAGTGTTTATAAATGCGTCAGAAAGGTAGGTTTCCATTGAAGCGATGACTCCTGTATATATTTGCCTTCTTAACGTTTTGTCAGTTGAGGCATTTGCAATTATAATTTTATTAAGTTCTTTGATGTTATCAATTTCACTTTTAAATGTTTCAAAAAATAGTGTGTTGCTTGCAATAGCTTCATATTGGTCCTCGTAATATGGTTCGGGGTTTTCAGTAATGTCTATGTGATGGTTGTCTGGTAATTCATCAATAGTTCCGTCTCCACCGGCATATGTAGAATATATTGAAATATTAAACTCCTTTCCACAACCTTCACACACAGCATTACCTTCTTCGTCAGTTCGGCTGTCGTGTGCCGTGTCAGCTGAATAGTCTGGGTAAGGAATTCCGATTTCTTCGCTTGAAACTTGATGTCCACATACATCACAGTTAAAATCTATTGTCAACGACTCATTACCAAATGGATTAAAACTAAAATATTTCATTGTTATGATTTTTATTTGCCTTACTGCTAACGGTTTCGGACTTTACATTGATGGTATATTGAAACCGAATGCTGTCTGCTAGCAATAAAGTTTATTATTTTCTCAAATGTTTCAATATGAAGGGCTTAACACTAACACTAAAACTAAAACTATTTTAGTGATTAGGTTTTATCCTTTCAAGCTCTCCCAATGATAATTTGTATTATAGCACGCGACTTTTTTCCCGTTTTTTAAGGTCAAATTAATCATACTCCACATACTTTGCCCATTAATTACCTTGTTACTATCTTTAAGTTGATTGTAAACAGATGGGCTCACATATATACAGTTTGTAGCGTGGGAACTTAAATGTGAAGCATAATTACACGCTTTCCCAACCCAAACCAAGTCATTGTTTTCTGCATTTCGCCCCTTACCAACTTTTGTGATTAGAGTTTGTCCCATATCAATTCCGATTCCTATATTAATAGCGTATTCAGGTTTGAATTGAGGATTTAAAATATTAGAAATTGCCCACCGAATATTCATTGCAGCTTCAACAGCATTTTTGTTTTTAGAATCACCAGAAAAAACCCCCATTATCCTGTCTCCATCGAACGCTCTTACATTCCCGTCTCTACTATTAATTATTCTTAAACATATGTCGTGAAAGCTTTGATAAATTCTTGCCGCATTTTCATAATTATAAGTATCGTGAAGTTCACTTGATTTTCTTATGTCCACAAAAATAAATGTAAGTTCAGCGGTCAAAGCTGTATTGCCGAATGTCAACATTGAATAGTCTGTTGAAGGTACTATTTTCGTTGGTGTAATTTCATACTTTTCTCTGAAGTATGAGGCTATCTTATTCTTTAGTTCGTCTAAAAGTGGCATATCACTTTGATTATAGTTGTTAAACCAATTAGCCCAAAGCCTAGGGCTGTTATGTAACTTGCAAATTTGAAAAGACTGAATTTTGATTGTGTAATCCTAGCATTTATAAGAATCTGATTTATTAGGCTTTTATCAAATTGGTTTGGATTAAAAGCTGTATCATTTTTTTGATAATGCGAAATAAAAGAAACATCATCGAGGTGAGAAAGATCTCCGAAAAAATATAAGTTGGGATTAGTTAGATCTTTCTTGTTAAAGAATAAATTTTGTGTCACAGGAAATTGTGATATAATACTTATAAAAACTGAAGTCCCTAAACAAATAATGCCAATTAATAGACTCAACTTGTTAGTGAAATTTTGAATATTTGAATAGCTTGATATTATTCCAACAACAAGACCTGCGTTCAAGACTATAAGTCCACCATGTTTTGCCTCGGCAAACTTTAGCCATTCATTTACGTTAGAAAAGATGTATTTTAGTTCAGTTTTTGCTTCCATAATTAATCTGCGGTTGAGTTTTCTTGGATTATGCGTATTAAATCATCATCATCGTGCAATTCAAGTTTATGTAATTTCACTGGTACTTTAAATCCATCTAAATTAACTGTTCCATAATCAGAGAAACCATTGTAGGCTCTCGTAATAGTTGGCCAAGCTACTGAATAAGCAGGCTCTGTAAGAACTATGTCATTGCCTTTAACTGATTTTTCCATTTTAAATGTTTGTGAGACTGCAAGAGTAGTTGGATTTAGGCCTTCCAATGTTACTTCTCCAATGTGAATGCACGTTCTCAATTCAAAAGGTTGAGATGAAGGCATTAAGTATTGGCGTAAATTTTCTCGCCACTTTAAAATATCAAGAAAATGCTGAAATATAAACAATACCGCATCACCAATTTCTTTCAAAAAAATGCCATTATTTTTAATTTTAGATACACTTAATGCATTAAATGAATAAGTTACAAATGTTTTTATTCTTTCAGCTAATTTTAAATTGCCATTTTCAGCTCCATATTTTGTAGAACCAACAATATCAACAAGAACAATGTAATATATCCCATCATGCAGTATTCCTTGGCTTTGCAGCTCAAATAACTTATTCAAAGCGGAACTAGCTTCATCCTTTGCATATGAAGGCGCATTTTTTAAAAACTCTTTATTTATCTGTTCCAAATCATAATACTGACTGCTCATTATATCTTTATTTTAGTTAATCATCATCATTATCATTTGAAAAATTGTTGATTTTAAATATTAAACCAACTTTTATCAAATATCAAACTAAAATCATAAATCAGTTGACTAAATATTATTACTTATTATATCAAAATCATAAAAATTGTATGACAAATTATTTCTTTGGACAAATTTAAGAATAGGTAATTCTTCGTAGAGTTCTGATTGAAACGATATGTGAAATCCACCCTCAACAACCGATGGTTTTTGAATAATTGCGATTAATTTTCTTTTTACTTCAGAGTCATCAAAGAAAAACTCTTTCCCAATTTCTTTCTTGTATTTTTCACGTACCTGAAGTACTCCTTTTTCTGTAAAGTATTCCATTTTGTATATTTTATGTAACTGCTTTTTAAATTTCCCAATTCAAAAAGGCCCGATCTAGTGACAGTTTTTTTTGTTTTAGAATCTATATTTGTCGTGCTTTAGTTTTCTATACGTATAACATAGATTCGATTTACTTCTTTAAAAGATTTCACTCTCTTATTTGTATATCAGCAATAACTGCTGTAGAATAATGTAACAAAACAGGAGAAAACCAACCACCATTGTATTGGTTAAATAAAGAATGGGCATTAATATTATCCAAATAAGGTTCCCAAGATATTCTTAAACTTGGGTAAGTTAAATAAATTCCACTTGCTGTTTGCGGAAAATAGAAACTAAATTCAGTTGACGTTTCTTTGGTGATGTCTTGAGAGAGACTGCCAAATGGAGTAAAGTACTTTATAGACACTTGTAAATTACCTAATAAAACAGAAAATGGCTGTCCAATATACTGTGATTTATTCGCAACAATTGTTTGCAAATAAGCGAGTGTATCAGACACTCCAGTAGTTTGTGCGATAACTTTATTATTAATAAGACTTAATGTGAAAATAAAAAAAATTACTAGTATATTTTTCATTCTGATTGTATTTTAAATTAAAGA
This sequence comes from Chitinophagaceae bacterium, assembly GCA_027484165.1. Taxonomy (GTDB): domain Bacteria; phylum Bacteroidota; class Bacteroidia; order Chitinophagales; family Chitinophagaceae; genus Ferruginibacter. The sequence goes on from JAIXWH010000102.1 coordinate 63,888, forward strand.
ATTATTAGCACTCTTGAGTGTAAATTAACCTTTTAGGTTTTCGAGGATCAGGAGACGTTTTAATTATAATAGGCTTAAATTTACCTGTAGCATCTTTTTTGGTTAGGGTTATACCTGTATCAAATTGCTTCAATACTGCAGACATCGCCATTTCATAAACTAGGTTATTTTGATTGGGGTTGCCCTTGTAAACATATTCAAAATATTTTTTCGCTTTATCAAAAGCTTCACCGATTTCAGATGTTTCATTCCAGTTAACGCCATTAAGAAATTGGGGTTTCGTTCTCAAAAAAGTTAACGCTAAAGAAGGATCTGTTATCGATATGCCGTATTGACTCCCTCCCGAAGCTGCGACAAAATCTCCAACTAGATGTGAACATCTGACTGAATTTTCTATTAATGTATAAATATCAAGAGCTGATTGTGCTGCGTACCCCTTTGGAGGATGAGTGTGAAAAAAGCTAGCTTCAACAGCTAATCGTGGTGGAGTATAGTGAAAACTTATTGAAGAATCAGTACCTGTATATAACTGGCTTGTTTCATATCCTGTAAATGTTGTATCAGTTGGATTTTGTGGATTAACTGAAACCTTTCTGAAGACTATAAATCCTTTTTCCAAAGGCTCTGTAGGTAAATCTGGAATTGTAGATAATACAGAATCTGCCTTTGAATTGATATACAAAGTATCTAATTTTTTCGCTGCATTTTGAGCGATTTCACATGGGGTTTGGGGGTCAAACCCTTCGTCTTCCGGATCAATTGGTTCCCAACCTGGTGGCTCTAAGATACCACAAGGAAAAGAAAATGAATTCAATAAACCTCCAGGGTTGCATGGTTCAGTAGTAGAAGATCCACCGCCACCAGATGATCCCGATGAGCTACTACCAGAAGTACCACCAGAATCACCAGAACCGCCACTTCCTCCTTCTTGCCACCAACCATCGCAAATAAATTCGCTTGAAGTACTAGAAGTTTGACAATCAGGACATCCATCACATGGCCCCAAAACCCCTGTTCTATAATTTGGACATGCGTTTGGAGGGTAAGGGCACTGATTTGTTATTACAGTAGTCCAAATCTGAACACATATTTCATTAAATGCTGCCTTCAAAAATACTTTTTTTTCAGTGTAAAATGTATCTAGATATGTAGTTGAACCCCAAAATAGTCTCTTATCTGTAATTTTGAAAAGCGAATCATTAAACACCTCCTTGTTTAGTAACATAAATTGAACAGCATATTTCTCTGCCAACTCTGGAATCATTTGTTCAGTACTGAATTGAAAGTTGTCATATTCTCCTGCAGTTTTAATAGATATTAATACAGAATCCAACAACGAAGCTTCAAGATATGCTTTTACAACTTGTTCCCCTTGATTAACAATTGGAATAATGATAGTTTCTTCATTTAAAATTCCTCCCCTAGCACTTACATCAGAAAAACCGCCTCTATTAATTTTAAGTGCATTTTGCCAATAAATATTTCCATATTTTTCCTGAAATTGATTTAATTTTCTTGTGTCATAAAGTTTATTAAAAGCCTTTTTAACCTTTAATAATTGTTCTGAAGAGGCATGTGATTGTTGAATTTGAAATGAATTTTCTGACTTCATTGGAAACTCTGCTTTTTTGCAAGAATAAATCAATATCAAAAATCCGAACAAGATTAATCTGAAGGAAATTTTAAGCATATATAAATATTTTAATGAAATATGTGAGTGTGCAATTACTTTTTATTTTTGGATAATTTTTCTAATAAAAAGCAATCTAACCAGAAAATTTACTATTGAATAACGTTTAAAAAGAATTGTATTAGTTTAATACAATTCTTTTTAAACAATTTAACCAGCACTCATCACTCCCCCAGCATTAAACCTACCGGTTGCCTTCGCCTCCCCTTTACCAACTTCAATAATTACATCTACCTCGTGAGCATGGGTATTTACACCTTTGAAGCGACCTTCTTTGGTTGTGTGGTAAATGAAGATGAATGATACGCCAGAATATTGTTTACGGAGTTCTTCCAGGTCAGAAACATCCATGCCAGCTTTAGAAACGGAATCGATGAATACAAACTGATACGGCGAAAGGTCAGCTGGTATTCGGTCTGTGATATACAGGTTCGAATGAGAAGCATTAAGCCTCTCTATTTTTTCTTTTAGTGTAAATCCGAATCCTTCTTCCACGGCACAATACAATACCTTTCCATGATGCTCTGCGAGGTATTTAGCAAAGTCAAGGCACAAGGTTGATTTTCCGGATTTAGGCAAGCCATATACCATGGCAGAAAATCCTACAGAAGGATCGCCGATTAGGTCTTTGTATTTCCCTTTCAGACCAATTGTCTCAAATTCCATTTGTAGCAGCTCACGAGAGGGTATGACAATAGAATTTTCATCATCATGCTCATCATCAAATCCGTCTAGACTTTTTTTTTGAGCGAATAAATCATCTCCTACTATGCCCATTAGACCATTGAGTTCAGCTCTGCTGATTTTCAAAGTATCGGCACTACCAGCAACGAAGTTTTTAAGAGCTTCATAGGCATCGTTCAAACGCTTTGCATACTTATCGGATTTATGAATTTTACCTTTCTGCACAGACTTGGTCATGCGCTCAACTAGCTTCTCTGCTCGCTCTTTCATTCCCTTTTTACCATTGAGGCTCACATAGGCTTTGAGCAAAGTAATGGATAGCATGTTCTCCTGGCTTCCTGCAATTTCTAGGTAGCGTTTTAGGTTCTTGGCATCAATCTTAATCTCTGCCATATCATCCATTTTCTCGTAAGCCTTTATGAGTTGCTCTTGCATGAGATTTATCTCTTTGGCATAGGGCGAATCCTTTCTGATTCTGCGCTCAAGGATTGCTTTTTGTAAACCGGTAAGCAGGTTCAATACCTGGGCTTGGGTTTTCACCTTGCCATGCATAGAAGCATAGCGTTTGATAAACTGTACATCAGTATCAATTCGTTCAATCGGTGTTGCTTCGTTTTCATCATCATCTTCTTCAGGAGCAGGCTTTACGGCTTTTACCAATATCATTTCGTTGGCATCAACAAAATGTTTCGCTTCTTCAATAGAATCAAACTTTTCATTTGAAAAATTTTGATTTTTTTTCAAGTCCCAAATGATAAACTTGGATGAAGTACTTGAAGCTGGTCTTATCTCAACCCTAAGTCCCTTGTAGGTTAATTTCGGAGCAGGCTTTGCTGCTGTCTTCACCGCCTTTTCCGGAAGGGCTTTTGTAGTTTTTGACTTACCATTTTTTTTCAGATAATCACTAAGCTTTGAAAAATAAGCATCTACCACACGCTTGATATTCTCATTGGAGTTGTATGCCGACCAGTTACCCTGGGATGCACCCACGACTAGGTTATGTCCTTTCGAAAGGGCTTCGGGCATGGTTGCCCAATCAATATCTTTTATCTCTGTAAAATAGTTTTTTGTTGTAAGCATGATTGTCTCTGTTTTTAAATGTCAAATAATTCAAGTTCTAGTTCGAGTGCCAGGGCTTCGAGTTCTAATTCATTACTCATTTCTTCCTCAACCGGAGTTGGTTCAGGTAGGCTCTGTTTGTATTCTAATAAATAATTCAATCTTCCAAATTCCTCCGCTCTACTCTCGGCGGTACGACCTTCTACTTGAAGGGCTGATTTCTTTTGCTCGATTTCTCCACGAAGCTCTGTCCAGCGAGGTGAATTCTGCTCACCGTTGTAAGTCTCCGCTTTTGCCTGCAATGCTGTCTTTTCCGCCTCGTATTGAGCTAATACAGGGCTTAAATCACTTGTCAGGCTATAACCCTTTGGCTTTAGGATCGTTCTTTCAGTTTTACGAACCTTACTCACATATTCTTTGAAATAACTGATGTAGTAACGATTTGAAAAGTAGATGCCAAGTACCGGGTAACTATTTTCAATTTTACGACCAAGTGAGAGAATGTCCTTATCAGCTTGTTCAGTGCTATTCAAAACTGCTTCAATTTCCTCTTTTAGTTCTTTGGCCTTCTTAACCTGCTTATTTTGAATCTCACCGTCTTCAGCAACTTTTGGAATCTCTTTTAAAAAGTCAGAGTTCAACAGCGAAGTATGATATGCTTTGATAGCATCTATACTCTTAGTTCTATACTCATTGTAGTCCTTAATATCATTTTGAACCTCTTTAATTGCCTCAATAGAAGTTCCCAGTTTCTTATATTCTCGGTTGAGCTGTTCTTTCTCCTGATCGAAAAACATTTTCACTAGACGATCAACATCGGTTATAAGTGCGAGCTTAATTTCTTCTGGATCGAGGCTTTCCAAGTCGAGCACATTTCCACGGTCTCCACGAAACCAAATGTCATTGATACGAGAGGTCTTTTCTTCAAGCTTTTGAAACACGAATACATCCATTGAATCCTGAATCAGTGGCATCACGATTCGCACATAGCTAAACTGATTTCCTTGTCTCCAAATACGACCTTCCAGCTGTCTGATGTCCGTTGGATTCCACTCCGGATAACAATTGTAAATAACCGTACCTCGCTTTTGCAAATCAATCCCCTCACGGATAGTTGCAGTGCCGATAATAATTTTTACCACACCATCCAGGAATGCCTCTTTGATTGTTTCCTTGCGTGTGTCGTTAATTTCAGAGGATATGATTTCTACTTCATCAACTTTAGTGCGGTCGTACATCACGCCTTTTTGATAACCCACTTCATTTTCCAAGTATTCTTTGATAAGCGGAAAGAACTGTTTGCCTCTATTCATGTAAATCACTTGCCCGGATACATTCTCTGAATGCTGTTCATGCCATTTCTTTACAGAGCGAATACACTCCATGACATACTGAATCTTCGGACTTTCCTCGACAAACTCTTTGTAGTTCTCTGGATTTCCATTGAGGATAAATGGAGACAATGCGTTATCAAGGCTGTAAGCCAATGCCCTAAACAGATTACCCATATCAAGCTTTCCCTGGGTAGATTTCTTTGCCATGGCAACAATGCCATTCTGATTCTCCCTTTGCTTAGGTGTCATGTTGATGTAAGTCAACACTTGCTTATCCTGTGATAAACGAATCTTTGTGTTGTTGAAATCATAAAGCAGTGGCAGGTTGATTTTCTTAGGTCTAACAACGCCAGCTTCCTCACCGGTCTTGTATAGGATATGATTGTAAATGAGCTTTTGTAATATCCTGCGATTTGTAAAGCTCTTAATCACTTCCTTTTCGACAATTTCTTCTTTATAGTTGGCTGTCCATTCTACTGTAGGAAGTACAAACAAATCAAAGAAGGTATCAAGGTTTGCAATGCCGTTGTCTCGCAGCGAATCATACGCCACAAGCGACAGCATGGAATAAATCTCAAGCGGTGAATTGGTAAATGGCGTTGCTGTGAGCAGCATGGTATTTCTGCCATACTTACGCTGTATAAAATTGAGAATTAAAAACGCTTTCTGTCCTGTTTCAGAAGTGGCAGATTGAATATTATAACGCTTGTTTCCGTCATCATCAGCTTTAACCTGGCTAAATACATTCTTACATCTGTGCGCTTCATCAATCACCGCATAATCAAATCCCAACACATCTACATCAGCAATGGTATTCTTTAGTCCAATACCAATCATCTCACGAAATTTCTGATACTCGATTTCTTTATCACGGTGCGTTTTCTCTTTTGATTGTCCAAGCACATTAACTAGCTCTGTAAAGAGTTCCTCAGAAACCGAATCACCAAAACCTAAACGCTTGAATCCTTCGTAAGTAACCATGGTAATTGATTTCTCCGGTACTGCTTCACTAAGGTTTATTTTATCAACGATATCTGTTCCAAGGTTAAACCAGTCATTAACGGTTATACCTGTGTGCGACAAAACTCCTGATACAAATTCACCGGTCTTTTTATCCGTGAATCCGATAATCTCATTCATCCACTTTTTGTAGGTAGGCTTAGGAACAACAACCAGTGGTCGTTTACATTTACCTGAATACAGATTATGAGCAAGATTGACAATAGCTGTCATGGTTTTTCCGACCCCCACATCAAAGGCGTTTATACCGGAGCCCATGGCCTCCATGAACGCAACACCTTCACGCTGTATGTCAGTGATTTGAAGTAGCCCGGATTTGAAGCGAGCGGAACATTCAAATCCAATAGGCACTTTTGAATAGTTGATATCTGACTGTCCGTTATACAGACGGTTCCAAGCATAGTCCAAACGCTGCTGATCCTCAAAGGTCAATACCTCGTGTAGGAACTTTGAAAACAAGTATTCACCCTCGATTCTTGCATTTGCTTTCAGCTCCGCTTTTTCTTCCTTACTCATCTTATCATCACGAAGGGCTCGATTAGCGATGTAATAATCCGCAATATCTACCGGTGAGCTTTTCTCAAAATCAGTGTCCTGATTGAGTGTAAAGAGCCACTTGATAAATACATGTTGCAAAGTGTATTTGGTCTCTCCGTCAAAACGGATATTGATTTTCTCCCGGTCTTTTTTACGCTCCAGCTTTCCGTTGACCTTTTTTAATTCTTCTGAATTCTCCAGCTCCATAAATTCCTCACGAACCTGGGTGATGTAAAATAAATTTAAGTCCTGTGCAAAATCAGAAATAGCTGTGATAATTGGGCGTTCTTTCGTGTCGGGATTACTCACCGTGAGTAGTTCCGGTTTGGCATCTGATATGGCTTTACGTTGCTTTTCATAAACATCCTCGTCCCAATGCTTTAAGATTTCTTCCTTGTCCTTTTCAAGTTGCAACTCACGGTCATACATATTGCCGTAGGTGTAAATCGGAAAGGGAAGGAGCTCTCCGGAGGTGTAGAACAAAGCCCCTGCTCTTACCAGGTCAAATAATTTTTCTTCCAGTGCTTTACCGGTTTGTTTGAGATAATACTTTTCCCAACCCTTCATGGGTACGCCTAACTTTCGTTTATACCATACCCAACCTGTAATCTCTGCTTCAGTAATCCCTTTATTGTAGCGAAGTACCACATCATCAAAGGATAACACTTTACCCTCAGTATCTCCCAACCCTGATAGTTCGCCTGCTTCACGAAGGACTCGCTCAACCGTTGTGCGATTGCCACTGATTCTGTTTGACAAATAAGGATTGATTGCACCTAGAGCGCTTATATGTTGTATGCCTGATAGATAACTCATAGTTCTGTCATTTGAAGTTCTAATTCAAGAGCCAGTGCTTCCAGCTCCAATGTCTTTGAGGATGCTTTACCTCGGTTGGCTCTCATGAAATTCAAAAGATGAACATTGGCATCTCTGATTTCTCTGAAATTCACATTATCCTCGATATAGTCACCCTTGGTTATTTGTAAATTGTAATCCACTCCTCCCTGATAAATCCTTGCGGTAAACTCCCCATTTGTGTACTCCACATCAAAATCCGGATCTTCCGCATCAAAGTATTTAATTGACCATTCAAAGGGAACAGGCAGGATTAAAAGCCCATCACCAATGCCATGACCAATCGTGTTTTCTATCCAGGTTTTATCTCCTTTAATGGAAATTGGAAACTCCCTGGAAGTAGTAATGATTTCCTCGCCACATATTTTTTCCGGATGCATGGCAAACCAGTTATTAAAACTGCATGTCTCTATGAGCGTTAGTGGCGTGTTTGGGATTTCCTTTTCCTTCATTTTTGCCTCACATAGATTTCGCTCCCTTGCTTTATCTCGCATCACTCCATTTCGTAGTAATGGTAAATCCGGATCATCATTTTGAGCCCGGGCAATAGCGTCCCTATACACTTCAAGTCGTGCCCTGTAGTACATCGGAAGTTCCTCGGCGTAGCTCATGGTTACATCATTTCAAGTTCTTGTTCAATTAAGGGTATCACAGCAGCAGGAATCATTTGGTCATGCAACACTTTTCTTATCACCATTTCTTCTGCTTTTTTGTAACCTTCTTTGCTATGCAGTAACTCATAAAGATTCGGAGCATTAGCTTCGGTTACTCTTTTTAATTGCTTTAGAATCTCGCCTCTAAGTTTTGTTTCAAGTGCTGAAGTTTTCTCTATTCCACCAAGGCTTCGTTCATTTTCATCCAGGAATGAATAATAACCTTCCTTGGTCGTAATGATGTGGTCAAGCAGCCTGATGTCATAGAGTGCTAGAGCCTCTTTAAGTCGCTTAGTTATTACTCTATCTGCCTCACTAGGTTTTAGATTTCCGCTTGGATGATTATGTGAGATTATCACAGCCTTAGCAAGTGTTTTCAATGCCACTGCCGATACAATTTCAACATCCACCGTTGTAGAGTTTATCGTACCGGTTGAATGATGATAGTACCCAATTATTTTATTAGCTTGGCTTAGATACATTGCCACAAAATGCTCCTGCACATCAATACCTTTCAAAATTGTTTCACGAATAAATTGATACACATCATCCGAGCTGGTTACATTGCCAAAGAACAAACGATCCCCTTTAAAGGTGACTTCAATCTCACGAACATTCAGCTCAGCATTTAACTCATCGAGCTGTTGCTGTAGTTCATCAAAGTTGTCTTTGTCGTACACAAAGTGTGGTTGATTTTGTTGTATCTTATAGTTCATGCGTTTGCTTTTCTTCTGAATACTAAAATATCTGTGGGGACTTGTGATGCCTTGAATACCGGAGGTAAACGATAGGCATCCACGAAGTCCGCTATGTCCTGTATCTCCATTTTCTCTCCCTGATAACTAATACCATTTCTCATAAAATTGCTTGATGTTAAATACACCAGCAGCCCACCCGGACGAAGCAGCTTTAGTCCATAGTACATGAAAAACAACTCTATTTGGTGCATCTTCGGCCTTGGAAAATATGAGCTGTATTTGTTCTTGTATTTGCCATAAGGCGGATTGCCAATCACTAATGAAAACGGATAACCCTCCAGCCAGGTGAGTTTGTTTTTCAGTCTTTGTGTAAATCTTGGCGGTTCTAAAAATGCTGTCTCAAAATAGCCCTGATAAATGTGTGCATCCGGATAGGTTATTTCAGCAATGCGCTTAGTTATGGGATTAATCTCAAAACCATAACAACGCTCTTTAAACGGAGCTGGAGCAAAGAATCTACCTGTTGCCAGTGACGGCTCCAGTATATTTCCTTTCGCATCAAAACCATGTCGCATGGCGAGCTTCCACATTAGCTCTACAATGTACTCCGGTGTATAAAACTCATAGAGCAACCCTTCACCGGTTGCTCCCTTTGATCCTTGTCCTCCGTCACCTTCGTACTGCTGAATAAAGGCAATGTCTTTTTGAGAATAGTTCTCTTTCTTGCTATCCTTCTCCTTAATAAAGGCTTCAATTTTTTTATTGAGTTCATACTGATTCATAGCGGTTATTTTTTTCTTTGAATTTGTATGAACTCCGAATAAGTTATGTGTGCATTGGGATTTTTAAGTGATACACGCTGCATCACTTTTCTAGGAGAAAATATCCATAGCCATGGTTTCTCTCGCTTTCCTTTAAAGACCACCTGAACAAGTGTGTCTCTTGAGTTAACACTGACCTCTTGCATTGAATCATGTGCTATGCCTTGAATGTCATACCAGGCATCCTTGTAGTTAAATACCTTAACTCTAATAGTGTCATGAACAACACTATCTCTTAATCTTGTAGTGAATCTCTTCTCTGTGTAGTATGATGTAGCAGCAACGCTCTGTGCTGCTTTGGGATTGATTTTTAGATTCTTTATTTCATCTAGTAGCCTTGGATATAAAGTGCCTAGCTCTTTCAATCGAAGCTGCATGACTTCATTCTCTGCTGCTAATTGACCTGACTTGGTGTTAATTTGTTTTAGCTGCTGAACCGTCAGCTCCAGTGTCTTTTCCAACCTGGACTTCTCCTTGCTCAAAGCGATTATCTTTCGTCCAAGACCTAACAGGAGTATGAATACGATTGCTATTAGCACTATCGTCAATAGTGTCCTTGTTGCTTTGCTCGTCAGTATCGTTGTCAACAATTTCATTACTCGATGGTCGTTTTGTTTGCGCCCAGATGTAGGCTGATAAAATAGTCATCATGGCTGTGATGCTGCATGTGGCAACCATTTCCATTTTGGAAACAACTGCCAGCACTGTAATACAGGCTAGAAATAATCCTGCTGTCACCGTTAACTTGAACCGTGTCTTTGTTGTCATTGGATTTGTATTTTAATATTTTGCTCATTGTTTACAGAACTGTTCTTTCCCAAATTCCACCCTTGCAAACTTGCAGCGTGAATTCTCCGGTTGCAGGGTCTTTGCCTAATCTGAAATTGCCATCCGCATTTAGCCTTGCCACATCATACACCCAGTAAATCCATGAACCCTCAATTCTGATAATCTGTCCACCTTTTTCAACTCCAACGGATTTGATATTTATTGGACTTAAAAATGTCTTTTCACCTGTTATGGTTTGACTATTGCTAACATCAACAGCCCCATCAACTTGTTTTACTTTTACTTTCTCCATGGATTAATTAGTGTGTGTAATAAACTATGATTGTATCATCCTGCTCCGTGATGTAAGGCACAGATATTTGAATGACATTATTGCCAGGATTACTTTTTACATTCTCCACTAGCACACCATTAAAAAACACTTGCACCGTTGCAGGATCAGTAATTTGAAAACTCAGCTTGATAGAAATAGCCTCATATTCTTTTGCAAATATGCCATTGAACTGTTCCTTTGCTTTGTTCTGAATGGTTCCGGTATTACCCATTGCCTCCTTCACCTCAATAGCAATAGCTAACGCTTGCTGGCTGGTTGATGTAAGACCTTCGAGCTGTTTGCCCAGACCGTCAATCTGTTTAATTTTTACAAATTCTCCCATGATCTTTTAGTATTTTAATTCCAGGTATTTGACATAAATGATGTCGTTAAAATCGAGATTAAATCCACCATGCCAGTATAGAAACTTGCCGTCCGTATGGTAGTCTTTATCACTTCCATATTCATACACCACGCCATTGACAGTAAAAAACAAATTCGAGCCGTCTGTGTCTAACACAAACGGAAATATGTTCTGTGTTTCCACTTTTGGAGACAACTTAAAATTGATGTTCTGCCATACCAGCTTAGGAACTGTGCCATCACCGCTATCCGTTCCACTAAATGAGCTTATCCTATAAACCTCATCATGCACAATGATTTCATCATTCACCGTATCACCAAGCATCTCCAAGATTTCTTTTGTAGAGAAGTTTCTTGATTCACCGGTTAGTATATGTCGAAGTGTAAATCCCATTACTTTTCAATTATTACTTTTCTTTCATTGTTTCGTTTCCAAATCCATCTCCCAACCCAAAACAACAGCGCAGCACTAACAAGACTAATGCCACCTTCAGCAACTACTTTAGGCGTTATAGCAAGGCTTTTTTTTTAGCGATGTCAAGTATCTTTTCATACAGATTGATGATGCTCGTTCTATAACCCTCACGATTATCACCATTGCTCTCACTGATGTATGGTGAGTATGAAATCTTCTGCGCATAGGCTTTGTAATCATTTGCCACGGAATGCGCTGATTTGTACTTGCTGGCAATCAGCCTTGCAAAGTCATAGAAGCTATCCTGTGGCGTTGGATATACCCTGAACTTCAATTTGTATTGATTCTGTGCCTGGTATATTTTACCGTCCCAAAATTCATTGGGAGAACCTCCTGCAGTGATACCAAAAAAGTTATTGCTGTTTACCGCAAGACCTGATGTTCCCCAAGCACTCTCATGTGCTCCCTGTGAGAGAATAATCAACGGATCCATTTTAAATCTTTCTCCGGCTGCCTTTGCATAAGGCAGATATGTCGTTACATAATGTTCTGACTTTATGCTCATGATTCTATTATTTTAATGTTCCTGGCATTAGCCCAGCGTTTGAGGTTTTGAATCGTTCTAAACTTGTAATACTTTTCTTTACCTGCATTCATTGACATCTCAAGTATGCCAAGTAGCATATTACTATCAACCATATCAATGGGCTGTAGCTTTTCATTTAGTATTTGCACCTGACCAACTGTTACCAATCGTCCGGGCTTTATCGTTAATCCCTTGACTGACTTATCTTTTTTAACCACCGGATCAAAAAAGTCCAATGGTTTCATCCAAGGTGTGTAATTTAATGTTGAAGGAAATTTATCAAACATGGGTTTGTAGTAATCGAATATCTCTACATATTTAGTAGAGGCACTTACCCAGTAAGTGAATTTCTTTTTATCCATAGCCTTGTAAGTTCCGGGAGCCTTTGCACCATTAACCACAAAGCCAACTTCAATGAATTTAACATTGTTTACCTCATCAAAGTGCTGGTTTCCGGTAGCATATCCCAAAAACTCTCCGGGCTTAGCCAACCGAATAATATTGTTGTTCGAAAACACCTCATAAAATGCACCATGGTTGGTTGCATCCGGTGATTTACGAATAGAGACCTCTTTTATTGCAACAACTAAATTTGACTTTTGTGCAAACTTCACAGGAGGTGCTTTTACACCGGGCTTTACATCTTTCTTTGGATTGATACTCACTATTGTCAAAAACTTTGAGTAGTCCTCTGAAGAAAGTTCACGCTGTAAGTCATCTAGTAAATTTGATTGATACAAGTCCTTGTAATTGCTTGACACTTCATCAAGATTAGTGACTTGTTTCGCTGTATCAAAAATCAACTCTTCATTAGTTCCGTCTGTGCTCATGAGCCAACTAATCCCACTGGGATTCATGGCTGTTCTAAAAGTCATTGCCTGTCTAACAGAAGGCTTATCATCAGCCTGATTCTGCACGGCATTTTTATTCATGTTGGTAATAATCTTCTTACCAACACGATATACCAGGTAAGCTCCACCGACTATCAATAGTCCGTTGACCAGCTTACTGTGGTTATCTGAAACTACTTGTATGACTCTTTCTTTAATGGGCATTTTATAGCATTGATCGAATTTTCAAAAGCACCAGAGGATTGCCTATTTTCTTTGAAATAGAAATAAGCTCCTGTGGCTTGAATGTTTTTACAATGGTCTCCAAAGCCTGTTGCACTTGTTTTGCTTCAATAGCATTTTGTACTTGTGTACTTAATTTAATTTCACTGTTCTGCATTTGCTGACGGTTGTTTGTCGTTTGAAGTAGTGATGTATTTTAATATCCGTTGGATATTGGTTTTGTCTTTTTCCAGTTCAATAAAAAGAAGATAGATACTGCCAAGCTCCTGATTATTTAAGGTCTCACAGAATTCACTGATCAGACTGATGATGCTTTGTCTTTGCTCCGGTGGTTGCTCCTTTTTATCTTCCTCTTTTGAAGCCTCCAATTCTTTTTGCTCATCCTGACCGGATAGAAAACTCATAGCAGCTGCCATGGGTGTTCCGGTGAAAAACTTAGCAAGACCGGGCATCGCCATTCCAATAATGTTGGAGTAATACTCAATTTGTTTTTTGGCATCAAGCGTAGATTGCATATCAGCTACCTGAAACTCCAGTTCATCATTGTGAGTTTTGAGTTGTTGCAATTCCGCTTGAAGCTGCTCAATCGTTTTTTGTCTTTCCAACTCATTGAATCTTCGCTGTACCATTTCATTCACCTCGGCTTCTCCAAGACCCTGAAAGCTCACCGTACTTCGAGGTATCTCATCTTGTATTTCTTCGACATTAAATGTCTTAGCCCAAATCAATACGCCTTTCTCTAAGTCCTTGAATTCTACTTTTACCTTATCAGGATTCTCGCTCTTTTCATAGTTTCTTACTAGCTGCGAGAAGTTAGAAATATCAGCCTGGTCAATAGCATTGAGCTTTTTACCATTGCGATAAAATGTAGCATTGAACACAACATTATTATATCCCTGTTTCGGAAATGTTTTTATCATTTTCCGACTGACTTCTACTAGGTTATCCATTTTTCGCTTTCTCACTTTATTACAATTTGAATGAACTCTACTGTTGTTGCAACTTCTAGTGGAAATGGAAATTCAATACTGATCGTGCCTGAATAATCATCAATACCTTCAAGTGATTGAATGTTTACAGGGATTCGACTGGTCTTAGAATCGGAATGTATCAATGTACCCGGCGGAAGAGCTGCTGCATTCGTTAGAAATAACAACTCATTGTAAGCATAGAACTGATGATAGCTAGTGCCAACAGGAAAATCTGTGCGATAAAACTGTTGAAGAGCTGGCTCAACATTTCGCTGTTTGAGTTGCTGTTGTATGAATAGCAGATGATCGTACATTCTGATTACTGTTTTGTATTTCGCATTTTAAATAGATAGCTACCTTGTAAGGACGGAACCATTCTTTGTTTAGATAAGGCCATTTATCCGGGCCCTTTTGCGTATCCAAGTAATATCCGGTTATCAGTTGACCTGATTCTAGCGGGATATTAAGCTCCTTATATTCAGGTAACTGTTCTACTTCTGTTTCATAACCAATCAGATCATTGACAAACAGTTGCTTCCTGGAATTAAATTCAATGGCTAAAAGTCCTATTTCAGGTATATCCACTTCGGAGTAAACACCTTTGACATGGCGAGCTACAAATCCAATACAGCGTCCGTAATTAGAGGGTAGACGGTGTCGAATTTCCACGACTTGTCCTGCCTGCGTTACTTCAAGTTGAATGATATTGTAGCGAATCTTTGTCATGAGTGTTTTTCCGGATGCTTCTCACCGTGTTTATCTGAATGTGATTCATTAACCAGCCACAGATACAGTTTTACATCGTATGGATATAAAGTGGGATTAGTGCCTTGTGGATCAGTATATCTTCCTTCAATAGCTGAACCTCCGGCCTCAATATGTTCTTCAAATCGGAAGAACTTATTGTTTGGAGCCACCTGGTTTCCACAAGTAATCATTCTTACTTCATGAGCATCATCAAATACATCCTGTCCGTTAATCTTTAAACCTATGGTTGCTCCAACTAGCACCTGGTCACTCGGAACAGAAGCAAACACTCCACGAACTTTAGCAAAGAGCTTGTCCGTTTCAGCAGCAAATCTTACCGAGTCACCCGGTGCATTAATCCGAATACGGATTTGTTGGAACTTATGATTTTTCATAGATCAGATTTTCTTTTTCTCTTTATGATTTGATGACAGAAGTACCTCTTAAAATTGCCTTTAAGTATGACTTATCTGGCGCATTGCTTCCCCATTCCAAATTGAATTCAATGGACTGCTGGTCTTTAATCACTTTGGGATTATCCAAAATGTACAAGCCCTTGAAAATGTCTTTACCTTCTGTGAAGAACACTTCATTTGAAGTATTCGGTACAAGCACTGTTCCATTGGCTTTGAACTCAAACTCACCATTACGAACATAGTCCGGAATGACATTGAAGTTTACGGATGTCTGAGGCTCTGTGCCATCAGCAATACCTGCTAGCAACTGCATACCGTACAACAGGAAGAAGTTTCCTTTTTCCAATTTTCCGGATGAGATGTTGGAGATACCGACAACTTTGTTGTCATCATCTTTGAACATCTTAATTACCTTACTTCCGGCAATACTTTTTACCACATAGATTGCGGTGTCAACAGCCTGCAAGCTGTGATTGGCTAAGCCTTTCTGAATTTCAAAAGGCAGCAAATGGATTCTCTTTTCAAATTCAGCACGACTGCGTGAGCCTGTTGATGCTGAATGAACGCGAGACTGCATTTGCATCTTGCGGTAAAACTTTTTCTTTGTAGCCACCGGGGCTGCATCCAACGCTTCTAAAAAGTCATCCTCATTGATGGCTCCTAAAAGGTTGTGTTCGCTTTGTTCGATTTCTCCGAGCGTAAACATGGTTATTGATTTTTAATGGTTGAAATAATTATTGATTTGATTAGATGATTTCCATGAACTCTAATTCACTGCCGTCCTCTGTTCCTTCAACACTGCTGCTACGCTCTCCAATTCTGTCAAGCTCTTCCTGAGTGTCCATTGGATTAGGATATGGCATATACACAGCACTTAGTGCAGGCAAATCAGGATTGTATCTATCCACCTGAAGTTGAATCGGCGCAGATTCTCTGTAAACTCTTGGTGCTACTTCTTCGTCACTGCCCAATCCGTCAAAATTGGCAAGTCCTGCTAAGAGGTCTTTTTTCAAAATGACTTTCACGCCGCTAAGAACTCCTGATGCGCCAACACCTGTAGCCAAAAGTTTCATGTGTTTTTCTTTGAGAATGATCGTTCCAGCTGCACCGGCTGCAATAAGCACTACCGGTCTTGCCATTGCCTTTGCGTTGAAGCCTGTTGCTGTAGCATCAACATTCAGGACTTTATCAATGAGCTTTCCGCCCATAGAACCCAAAACGACACCACCTCCGAGCATCGCCAGGTTTTTAACTTCTTCCATAACCGCCTGGCTGCTGATTTTGGAATGTGATTTTTTTCGAGTTGCCATGACTATTCGATTTTAAATGTTTGATTATAAAAGTTTCATTGCCTTCATGGGTAATTCTTTTTTTCCTCCATGATGTGACTTTGATTTACTGTGATGTTTTTTTGAGTGATGTTTCTTTTTTGTACGATAGCCCGATAACGAGCTTTGTTTCTTTGGCTTTGAAACCATTCTGTAAATACCATACGCAAGTAAACCACCGCCGATAACAGCAGGCACTGGATTTTTCTTTATGAATTCCATAATACCGCCACCGGAAGTTGTGCCGCTGTCTGTTGTAGTTGCATCAGCAGTGGTAGAAGCATCTGTACTCGTGGCAGCAGTCCTTGCAGTAGAAGCATCTGTAGTTGTAGCGTTATCCGTTGCATTGTCTTGATTAACCTCTTTTAGTAAAGTAGAAGCCGTTGGATCGTTGGCTATTTCATTTGTAATGGTATTGGCATCTAAATTTTCATCTTTACCTACAAGCCCTGAATCCTTTAGAATTTTAATAACCGCTACAATGATTGGTGTTGCTGCTGCAATGGTAGAAGCTGTGATAGGTTCACCTAATCCATCCAAGTTATCATACTCAACAATACCGTCAAGATTGCCTGCTTTGCCTTTTAATATCGCATTACGAAGTGCATTTCTTTTTCCCTGAAGTTTATCGGCAAAGAGTTTTTCCACCTTAGCAAGAGCATCTTTACTCTTGTTCCAATAAGCCTCAGTAATACCTTTTGCTGCTGCCTGTTCCTTAGTAGCATAGCCCCATTTTAATTTGGAAGCCATTTTCTTCATGTTCATTTTCAAGGCAAGTAGAAAACCGCCTCTTGCAGCAATCGACAAAGGATTAAACCTGATAATTGCCTTACCCACATTTTTTAATCCTTGTCCAACTTTTTGAGCTGCATTTTTAATGCCCTTGAAAAAGCCCTTGAAGCTTAGACCATTGAGCATGTACTCATCATGGTCTAACATTTCTCCTTCAAATCCGGAAAATCCATTACGGATGTTTAACTGCTCTTCATTCTTTTCCAAAATGGAAAGAGCTTCATCACGCTTGTCTGTGTACCAATACTGAATGGCGTAGTCCAGCATTTTGAGTAGTGCCTGCGGATCATCAACCGTTTTAACCATATTGGGATTGGAGGCAATACTGTTCCTGGTAGAGACAAGATGCTGGTACAACTTATCTAAATCAGTTTTTGCAGAAACAGCTCCAATGCTGTCACCTGCTAATCCTGGAGCCATTACTGCTAAGTCCAGGTCGCTATTTAAGCCGCTCAGTACAGCGACATTGATTCCGTTTAAACTCATGGTATAATCAAATTTGTCTGTGAAAGGTTTCTCGTAATTAAATTCTGATACCACGCCGTCAATGCAGATGTGCTCTCCGTTGCCATTAGGAACGACTACATACACATGTTGCCAGTGGTCAGCCGTATATCTCGTTATCCTAAACTTGTGTGGTATTTTTAGATTCGTCAGAATACTTGAAGTGAAAATACTCATGCAATCACAGTCCACACCGCTTTTTCTGTCAGCCCAGGTTCTAGCTGGTCTGCGAAGCTGCTCTAATCCTTTCTTGTCAAGCTTATACTGAATAAAGGAGTAGATAAACTCCCATATTGACTGACAAGTTTCTTCAAGTGTTTTCTTTTTTAAAAGTGGAGCAATCTTACTGGTATCAACCAGGTATTTATGAACCACTTTCTCCATTAGCTCCACAGTATCATCCACCTCACCGTCATTGATAATCACTCTGTCTCTCTCATCAGGCAGAGGGAAATACTTTGTATAGCGACTGCCATCACGGATTTGTCTCGGCCCAGAAGTGACATCTACAATTGGTGATATGTTGGCAGATAAATTCACTAAATGATTTTTTCAGGGGTTGATTGATAATAAATGCCGTTGGCATAAGTTGAGAAAGTCATTTCCATGGGAATACCAAGCACCTGACCGAAGTTGCTCATGTTGCCTGACTTGAAAGCTGTCAATAGTTGAGGCAATTTTTTCAGAATCCCAACAACAAAAGTGGCAATGGTTGTCCAGCCCAGGTTAAGCTCAATGGTATCAATTTGAGACACATTCAGCGGCTCAATGGTAATAACCTTATTCTCCGATGCCGATTGAGTAAGCAGTTTCCCATTGGTTGTAAGCGTTACAACCGGTTTTGTGATGTTTACAGAATCCCTGCTAGGATTATTGATAGCCACCTCCGTGCGAAAAGCGATGCCCGACATGGTCACCTTATGAATACGAGGATTAACAAGCTTTGTAGAAATAGAATCGCCCACATTTTTCATGCGTATAAGTTTAATGAGCCCATAAGCCCCCAAGCCAATCAATCCTATTTTTACAATGTTATTCATCGTCCTTTGAATTTAGAGTTTGGCTGCATTTAGCATTGATGCGATCGGCAAGATGATCCAGCACTTTTTTAACTACATAACCAACAGCAGCAGAAGCTGCTGCATAAACCATTACATTAGTGAGTGTGCCGAAGGAAATAGCCATTAAAACAGGCTTAACAGTGATAGCTTTCATTACACCACCAATCATGCCTGAAATGGTGGTAAATGCGCCTGTATCTTGTGGTTGATTCATAAATCTTGCCTTTTGAAAGAACAAGATTATGGAGAAGTGGGGACTGGGATGCGACTTATGAGGACTTATGAAGACTTAAAGAGAGTTAGAGGGAGTTACAAGGAATTATGTAACTTTAAAAGTCAAATACTTTATTCGAATATATTACTAAATACAAATCATAGAGTTCTAATTTTATGTGTAAGCCAATAATAGTATTTATTTTATTTATTTTGATCATTTTAAATAAAGGTAATGGACAGATAACTGGAAATGATAGTGCTAGATTTTCTGTTAATATACAGAACACTACCAAACTAAATTCAGACACTTTAAAGATCCAGACTTTACCAGAAATTTCTTATCAGTCTTGGTATAATGAAAAAAGTATGCCATGGATTGTTGCGTTGTTAATTTCAATTTTTACTATTATAGTCAATATTTACATTTCAAAATCAAATTTGAAATCTTCTAGTTTAAATCTTGAAAGACAAATAAACACATCAACTAGCATTGCAAATAGTCAAATAATTGCTAATAAAGAGATTACTTTAAAACAGTTCAACGCTAAATTAAATACTGAAAATCGTCAATCGTGGTTAAGTGACGTAAGAGATTCTCTAAGTGATTTGATCACACATGTTAAAGCACTTAACATAGAGTTTCAGGAAGAAAGAAACGATATAGAAAGAACGAAAAATATTCATGATAAAGTAACATATAATCACGTAAAAATACTACTTCTACTTAGCCCAGATAAAGAGCACCACAAGATTTTTTTACAAGCTATGTCAAAGCTCATGACAACATTAGATAATCATCTATTAACTAATCATGCAAAAGAAAAAGGACTGCCTTTTACCGATTATAAAAACACTGAATTAATGCATGAAATGCAAGATTTTATTGATAAGGGTCGAAATTTACTGTACATAGAATGGAATAAAATTCAAAAATTATTGTAAACACTTTAATTAATTTATTAAAACTATCAAATTAAAATCTTTCATTTTGTATATTAATCACTTCAAACTCCTCTTCCAAATAATATACCTTTGAATAAGTACGACAAGATTGCAATTATTTTTTAAGGTCATTCTGTTTATATAGGTATTTAAAGTATTCAAGGTAATTTCTAGCTCTTTGGCAATATTTTTCCTTGGTTTTTGAGACAGCAAATAATTTAAAATCCGCTCATCATTCCCATTTAGATCAGGAATTAGAATTTCGTTATATATTGGGCTTGCAATACTTTGTTGCCTACAAAAATTGCATACAAAATTTTCAATTGTTTTGTAATTTATAAGCGCATTTCGCAGATCGTCAATATTCCCCATTTTGGATATAAATGCAACAACACCAATATCGAGCGCCTTATCTATAAATGCTTTATTGTAATGACCAGTAAATATGATGCATTTGATATTATTTTTTTTAGCAAGCTCAACAACTGAGAACCTTTTTTCACCATTAAAGTCTAAGTCAGCAAGTATTATTTCAAATTCAAAAGATTTAATAAACTGAATAGCTGTGTTTATATCTGTAGCTGACTTAATAATTGCATTGGGGTAAATTTCCAAAATAAAATTGGAGAGTATATTTATTAATATTGGTTGATCCTCTGTTATTAGTACTCTCATGAGAAAATGCCTTTAAATGTAAAACGCTCTGTTTTTATATCTTCATTTATACTCGATTCGTATTTACCAGACAATAATTCTAGACGTTGTTTCATTATTTTTAGTCCTCTCCTAGAAGCAGTTCCTTTATGTTCAATTTTATTTTTTGGATCAATCTCAAAATGAACAGAACAGATTAAATCACATTCATTTTGTGTGCATACCAAATTATAAATTGGGGAGCCTGTATATTTTATTACATTAATCAAACTTTCCTGAATAATTCTAAATATTTGAATTGAATGTTGTTTTGATATTTTGGGACTAAAATCAGAGTGTATAACAATCTTTTTATTCTCTGAACTAAGTTTTTGAGTTAATATTTGTAGCGCTACATTCAAGTCCCCATCTAATAACTCACTTGGAAAAATGCTCTCATTTATCTTTGTCAAATAAATCTCAAATTTGTTGATTTCATTTAGCCATACTTTTTCATCTTCAATTGTTATGAGTCCCTTTTTTTTAATAAATTCTTTTAAAGGCAAAGTAAATGGAGAAATAGCATCATGTAATTCTCTTGAAATAATAATTTTTTCATTTTCAACCTGGTTAAAATAATGAGATTTTAATTTTCTTTGAGTTCTGATGCTTCTTTTGTAGTGCAAGTAAATAAATACAAATCCCACAAGAAAGCAGATGCATATAGGAATAACCAATAACAAAAAGTAAGACTCAAAAGTTTTTTGAAACATAAAAGATGTAAATTAATCGAATCACATTTAAGTATGCTAAGTAGAAATTTAGAAAAACCATCCAAATCGATATCTTAAATTCTATAACATGATAAAAGCCTAAATAATAAAATAGATCTATTACAATAAAGCCTAATAATAAAAAGAAAAAATAATTTACTGCTTTCAGTTTTATATTAAATTGAAAACAACGAAGAAGACAAGTTGTTATTGCTACTAAATATAAAAAAATAATAATTATAAAAACATACTTAAATAAGTATGCGTAGATTGAATTAAAATCAACACAAATACAAAAAATTGGAATCAATGTAAACAATAAAAATTGTAAGATATTTCTCATACCATTATTGATATACTTAGAAATAATTACATAAAAAGGAAAGACCAAAGAATATAAGAAAACTAAGTTCTGGGATGCATTATAATGATTTTGAAAATACAAACTCCACATATCAAAAATCGCACCCAGTTGCAATATGTATGTAATATTCTTTAGTTCATGGAGAATTTTATTTTTTTTCCATTGAATTATTACGGTAAAAATAAAAATAGCAAAAAATACTACAGCTGTAAATACTCGCATTTATATTTTAATTAATGGAGTAGGACCTCCAAAGCATTGTTTTGGACACGAAAAAGCTTTGTCTGCAATATATCCATCTGTCATGTCATTAAAATCTTTGTTATAACCAACTAATACAAATGTAATCTTGTTCTCTTCATTTAAAGCATTATAAATTCTTATCCCCTCACAGCCTTCCTGATCTAAAATTTGCGATATAATTTCTCTTTCAAAAATAGCTGATATGGTTTGCTCTTTCCCGATTTCAGATCCTTGAAAAGCATGTGTAAGTTTAACTGCTTCTTCTAATTTGATAAATTCTGCCATAGTTTTTTTATTCAAATATCGAGAATTGTATCAAATTAATACAATGAAATGCTAAATATGTATTAATCTGATACATTTATTTAAAAACGCAATGAATTACTGTATTAAAGTAATACAAAAGTAAATTCTTACATCTAATAAGAATCTATTTTTCTTCATAAAATCAGTTCTTTTAGTGTAACGTTTAAACAATAATTATAAAAATGAAACAAAAATCAACTTTAAAAAAAATTGAGTTCTTGAAACTTACTTTATTCCTTACTGTAAGTCTTTTTTGCAGTTGTAAAAAAGACATTGACAATTCTAGCATTAATACTGCTAAACAATTAAATAAAATAACATTACCATTAACAAAGAACCCTTACTCTCTTCGAAATGTACAAAAAGCAAAACTAAAAGTATCAACTAAATATAGCTCAAATAGTTTAGCTAGATGTTCTAGCAGTGATTTGCCACAATATGTATATTTTAGATTTAGACCTGATGAACTTGATAGTGAAGCTTTTCAAGCGCTTGAAAATGATTCTACGGTTAGATTACTTGATTTTCCATTTGCAAATGCAGCTATATACAATGAAGATTTTGCTTTAGATGAAAATAAAAAGGAAAGACTTACAGATGGAAACATTTATGGTGTAACAAGCATTGAAAATAAAAATATATTAGATATAGTAAAATCAAACGAAAAATTAAAAACAGAATTTCTTGATACCCTTGCCTTAATTCCAGAGGAAGATACTGCACTTCAATATCAAGCTTTTCGAGAAGCTGGTGGTAGTGATGAACAAATAGCAAGATTAAGACTTTGTTTATTTAAAAGGCCTACGGGTTATGTTCGTTATTGGGATGATGAATATAGAAGATTGGAACCAGTAAGAAACATGCAAGTTTGGGGTTTAGTATTTGGCATTCCTCTTCATACTTACTCTGATGATAATGGCTATTACAGATTCCCCTGGCGTTTTAGCGTTGGCACAATTATGGGAACTCATGCAAAAAATAGTAGAGTTAACATTAAGCCTTTTAACACCATGGGAGGCTTTTTTCAAGTAATTAGTCAGTTAATTGTAAATTTTGTTGTGGGTTCTGTTCATGTCAAAGGATGGGTTAGTAGTTGCAGTATGAGAGATGATGTAAACTTTGATTTTTACGAGCATAAGCAAAATAAATATTGGAGCCAGTTATTAAATGCTTATTATTTTCATGATCGATTTGCAGCGAACGATGGAATAAAAAATGCACCTGAAAGAATGATATGCTACGCACATTGGGCAGATGAAAAAGATTTTGGAAATGCTAGTACTCCGATGTTATACCACATGACAGGAGGTCAATTAACTGACCCATTCATAGAACACATGTTTGGCAACCCAGTAACAGGAACATTATTGGGTTTGATTCATGGACTACTACCTGATATGACTTTCAAAGTTTGTGGAGGTTCTCAACCGGATTATTATAATACTCGTTTAGCTCAAACAGCATTTCATGAACTTGGACATGCTTCTATGTACCGTCAAGTTGGTGCAGGTTGGCATTGGGCTTTGGCTTGGGCGGAGCTAACTAACAATTGTAGTGGCAATAAGCCATATTGTGATGGAAATTATAGTGGAGCTGGTCATGTATCTGTTGCAGAAAGTTGGGCTGAGTTTATAGGGACCAATAACGGAATAAGACGTTATCCTAATGGCTTTATTAAAGCTTCTTATCTTTCAAATAGCTACTACTCATCAGGCAGCTATCCATTAGGCTACTACCCTATGACTTATTTATTAGAAAATGAATTTTGGTTTTTTGATGGGAAATGGATTCCTTATGGAGTGTATAATGATCTAAATGATAAATACGACAGTAATGAATTTTGGGATAATATTGAAGGGGTAACCATAAAGCAGTTATATGATGTATTAGGCTCTGACCTTGGATCAATGTGTGACTATGAAAACAAATTTATGATACAAAATCCTCAATACAATTCTACAGATGTGAACAATATTTTTTATTACCATGCGGTATCATGTAAATAATCTCAATATGCGATTGTCATTTATATTATTTTTATTTTCCTTTTTTAGCGCTTGTACACCTAGAGGAATTGATGATATGTCACTAGGTGGAACTTTTCAGATAAAAGCAAAAATATTGAATCCACAAGACACTCTTAACCTTGGGGATAGCTTAAAAGTTGTTTTTGAAATTCCTGATACTATTTTTCTTCAAGGAGGAATACCATACAATGTTGGGGATAGTTCTAAATCTATCATTTTAACCGACAAAATTAGTTGTGCTCCACAAGAAAAAGTTGAAATTGCGGACTCTACAACATCAGGGGGAATAACATTAGCATCAATAAACAATTCTTGTGTTACATATGCTGATCCTGGTTATTTCATTAATGATGGTCTAAATCTTGTAAAATCAAACAACAGGCTTTATGCAAAATATTTTTTGATTCCTAAAAAGAAAGGTGTTTTTATATTAAGTAATTGGACTGCTACTGGTGGCTATTTTTCTGGTGTATCATCATTAGGGAAAATTAGCTGCAGAATTGTTTTTGATTTTGATGTTGCCAATAAGCATCATTATTTACTGCAGTCTGCAATTGGCGCTAATAATGACATCTCTTCTATGATTAATGATAGGGCAAGTCATGGACAGGGAGTTTATGTGTTTGCTGTTAAATAAATAAAATGGTTGTTTGAAGGAAATTACAATAAAAAACACAAATTTCTTTAAAGATAAAAATGAATTAATTGTGGTCCTAAGATTTTATGGTCTAATTTTTAAAAATTCTCAATAGGATTTCTATTGGGAATTTTTAAAATAGTAGTTAAGATATGGAAAATAAAAACTCAAATAAGCCCAAACCTACAAAGGTCTCTGAGAGTAAAGAAAAACATTTAGAAAATTTTATTGAATTATACTCTAGATTAAACGTACCAATATACTCCAACGATGTACTAAAATCGAACCTATTTAAAAACTATTTTGAAAAACTAGTTAATTATAAAGACTTTAGCGGTGCATTAAGCAATATTCGAAACACACTTCATCACAATTTTACAAAAGCCGATCAGAGTCAAATTGTTCGAGAAATTAAACAATGTTATAAAAAGGAAAAGTTAGTCCTTGTACTTGGCGCTGGAGTCTCAATGAATTATGGGCTTCCAAGTTGGGATATTTTACTTCAAAAACTAATGGTTACTACTCTTGAAAAGGAAAAAAATGCTTCAGGGCTTTTATCTAAATTGTTTTCAAAAATATTTAACCCAAGCCCACTAATAGCAGGTCGATATCTCCAAAAATATTTTGAAACAAATAATAATTCGTTTGAAGAGGCTGTCCGAAAAGTATTGTACGAAGAAATTATCAGAACAATTCCTTCTCCATTAATTGACGAAATAGTCAGGCTATGTATTGCACCTGGAAAAAGTCCAAACCTAAACTCAATTATCACCTATAATTTTGATGATATCTTAGAACAAAGTATAGCAAATAGCAAATTGGATTTACCTTTTAAACCTGTTTATGGTAAAGGTGTTGATGTAGAAACTGGAGAACTTCCAATTTATCATGTTCATGGATTTCTTCCAGAAAATTCTAAACTTACCGATTCTCACCAAATTACTTTTGGCGAGAATATTTACCATCAACAATATACCGATACATATAGTTGGAACAATATTGTTCAAATAAATAAATTTAGAGAAAATAATTGCCTTTTTATTGGCACTTCTCTAACTGATCCTAACACGCGTAGACTTCTTGATATATCTAATCAACAAAGAACAGCAACGAAAGGATCACATTTCATCTTTAAACTTCGTTACAAATCAGAAGATGTAAAAAAAGCATTAGAAATGCTTTTAAATCAAAACAAAGATTTGCTTATTGAAAAATCAAATACCAAATTACAATTAGACGAAACCGTAAAAGCTTTAATAGAAATTATTGAATCATTCGAAGAAAATGATTTAAAATCATTTGGAATTAAAACTATCTGGATAAATAATTTTTCAGATATTCCAGATATTTTAAAGCAAGTTAGAAAAACCTAAATGTTCAAGTAGTCATTGATTCTAATATTGATTGTTAAGTAGTCCCCCTAAATATTTACGAATAGATCTGTATTCGAATCAAATATGCCCAATTAAAATCATAGATATCAATTGAAATTTTGGAGCCTTTTTTTGGATATTACTACAATAGATATAATGTAAGCAAAATACATAAAGGCAGTTGGATTTGATTATTCATGTAGAAATCAAAATTGTGTATTAAATGTTTCATGTTTAACTCTATTTAGCTTTACTATCTTAATAAATATGTATTAATCTGATACATATTAAGGATACATGTACTCTTAATCATTAACACTGAATTATCTTGCTGAGGCAATTGATTTATGTTATAGAAAATTTAGATTAAAAAGTCCGAATAATTACACCCAATTTGTACTGCTTTTTTAGTGGTGATTAATTTTTGGAAAGTTGTTCAATTTTTGATTCTTTTTAAATTTTTTAAATAAAAGAATACCGATAAATCATAACTCATTAACCTATCTGAATATAAACTGGGAAATTGAGAGTTGAAGTTTTAGCAATATTCTTTTTTACAATAATTAAAAATCAATACTTATAACAGTATAACAGTTATTTGATATAACATTCAAATAAATTATTAATTATATAAAAAATACAAAATGATAAAATCAGACATCCGAGCTTTTAAAATTGTAGTAGACAATCGAGAAAACTGCGCAACACTTATTTGTGTTACATATCGCATAGGTACCATAGGAGATTTTTATGGTGCTGAATTCTACCAACTTGTAACAACATTTGATAACTCAACTTTTTCTATCCCAAATAGCAGATCCGCAACATTTCAAGAGGAACTTAGAGTTACTTCTAAAGCATTCGCTATTGCTCCAGAGCAAAGACAGAATGTTGAAAATTGGATTAGGAATAAAATGCAAGAGGCATACGAATTAGACATTATGGTTAAAATCGAAGATTGCGCAAATAATTCATAAAATGTATTAAGATCTATTAATGGCATCTTATTTAAGCTTTAAATCTGAGCAAAAGTTCGTTGCCATATTTAATTGTAATAATAAATTATTAACACCTTAAAAAATAATAAATGAAAAAAGTATTATTATGCATGATATTGATTTTATCAATAATTTCCTGTAAAAAAAGTAACGATATTAGTAGAGATACTAGTTCACTTCCAATAGAAATTCCTACTATCAAAAAAGATAAATATTTTCCAAATGGCATCTTACAATTTAATTCTAAAGAAAGTCTCAATTCATTTTATCATAAAGCTAATACACAAGCTGAATTTATTCCAAATTTGAAAATGAGTAACTTCAAAAGCTTTAGAAGTGTTGTTAAAAATTTTGAGAGATCTACTTATGCACGCGAAAATCCAGACGAAATTCCAGAAGTAGATACTGCCGAATTTATTATGGACTGTAACATAAATTTAGTTGAAGATAATGGCTTGCAAGATATATTAAATAGTGACTTACAAGTTATCGTTGATTCAAAATTATACCAAGAGACAAAAATTGGTTTCTTTACTGTTAATCTAGACAATTTATCAGAGTTCATGCAACTAATGACTCAATATAAAGACAGTATTTTATTTAATCCGAACTTTACTAGTATTCCAGGTGAAATTCCTTTGGGTGATGATAAATATTTGATTAGCGAAGGTATTGAAAGAACTGCACCAGAACCTGAACCTGATAATACCTTAGCCCAACCAGTTCCTGACTGCGACCCTACCATAGATCCAGATTGCCCTGGTTACCCAGGAGGAGGTGGTGGAGGTACAACAACAGGCAATCCAACTCCTTGTGGTGAACTACCAACCAATTTTTACTACGAACCACATACAGTCAACACTTCCTTTACAAGTTCTAATTCTATATTTTTTGACGACAGATGTTTTACATTTAAAACAAGAAATGTAAACTTCTTTGGTCTAATTCACATTATTGAAATTAAAGCCAAATTGCAACGCAAGAAAAGATTCTTATTCTGGTATTATTGGGGACCTTCTTATGCTGATGAAATTATTGTTGGTTGTGACAACATGGATTTAGAGACTGATTATATTTTCCCACATCCACAACAATTCAGTGCATTAACTAGACCAGATTTTACTGGAATTGCAAATTATAGTATTGGTAATAATACTCTTTCTGTAGTTGGAATAAATGTTAATCAGAATATTCTTGGGTATACATTGAACAATGCTCAACTGACTAGTTTTATAAACCATACTTATAACAGTTTCATAGGGAACTTATATCAAAATGGATTTCACTACATTGAAAATAATATATTAAGCGCAATTGATCCTAGCTATCCATCACAATATGCTTCTTACACGAAAATGGTAAATAGTTTAGATGATCAATACAGATTAAAATTTGTAATTGGTAAAGGTGAGAGAGCTCAGGGATACTCACATTCAAACCATTGGACCTTTGACTGGCATGTCGGATTTGGAGAAGGTAATAATATAAACTACACCATGAAAGCTGGAAGTTTTTATGGGAGAGCAAGAGTGGGTTGTAATTGGTATGGGATTAGAACTGTTGTAGTTCCAAAATAGTCAACACAATTATAAAGTTCCATACTAAGTAGCATAGTATGGAACTTTATAAAAAAATAAATTTAAATTTGTTATCGTTTGTTATCAACATTTTTGCAAAATGAAAATAAAATATCTGTTTATTATTTTGTTATTACCTATATCAAGCTTCTCTCAGATTTTTAAAGATAAAGATTATGAAAAAGATAGTATTTATAATGATATATTTAGAATCGTTTGTACAAAGAGTATAATAAATTCTGTAAGTTTTCAGTATGAAAAAAAAGTAAAAAAAGCGATAACATTATTAGTTGAAGCTGGCCCCACATTAGAAGTTCAACCCTTCGGAGCTCTAGAAGATCCATCTAAAAGTAAATATCAATTTAGTTTCTCATTTTTTGGATCATTAGAATCTAGATATTACTTTAATTTGAAACATAGAATTAAAAAACAAAAATCTGTACATAATTATTCTGCCTTTTATTTTTCTCTACAAGAATATGTGCTTGCAAATCCTTTTGGTTTTATTAATCAAAGAGCCAGCAACTCTTATCAGGGTAATCTACAAACTTTTATTAATATTGGATGGCAAAAACAATATCAATCATTATATTTTCACGCTTTTTTAGGCGCAGCTATTTCTCGAAAAACTTTTAGTAAATTTTATCCAGATCAGTATATTCAGGGCTCACAATCTGGGCTTTCGTTTGGGATCGTTTTATAAAATTAAATATTTGAATTTTTATAGTTATCAAGTCATTTAAAAAAAACTGACAAAATGAGAACAAATAAAGAATTTCTGTTCTTCTCAGACAAAATAATTGCAGTTGATTTATTATAAGATTGCAATGTAATCATTTGTCTAATCTTTAATTCATACATTAATAACAATTAACCTTTTTTAAAAAGTGAAACTACTTCTTTTTAATAGAGAAAATAATAAATAAATATGGCAGATAAAATGAATAACCATATGGAACTAAAAAAATTTGAAAATCAAAACTCTATTAGAATTAAAAAAAGAGCAAATGGAGATGTTGTTCTGAGGGCTAATATTATTTTTGAATGTTTAGAAAAAACAGTTAATGAAAACTTAGAAATTGTCATACATGAAACTACTTGGGAAGGAGGACAAATTACATTTGAAGAAGGCGTAAATATAAATTCTGATAATTTGCATAGCCATTTTAATCCCGAATTTCAAACTTATAAATGTACTGATGATGGATCATTAATAATAACTGACATTTCACAAAAAATAGGTAAGTATAAAATTGTTATTATCCCAACATAATTTAGTTTATAATATTAACCTTCATCTACTCTCATTGATTTGTTGATTTTGAAACAATCAGCAAAAATTAAATTAATTATTTGGCTTGCCAATAATCAAAATTAGGATCTCCACCTGTCTAGGGGTCAATAGTCTTTGACAAAATTTATATCCTGCCTGAGTCAATTCTTTCCGTAAAAATTTATCCGATTCAATCCACCTACGAAGTTGAGTACTTGCACTTTTTTTAGTAATGTTTGGAAAATATAATTGTGCGAGCTCCCCAAAACCATAAGCTCGCACAATAAATTTATCATCTTGCATAGTGGTAGATTTAATGCTTAACAGCAATATCAATAACCAGCATTTATTGGAACTGCACCATGATTTAACCTTTCGGCCAAGCGCTTCATATCTTCTCCAACTTTTTGGTCAACTACTTTCGCGTAATGTTGGGTGGTTTTGATACTCTTATGCCCAAGCATTTTGCTTACAGATTCAATAGGTACACCATTCATCATGGTTACAGTGGTGGCAAATGTGTGCCGTGCAATATGAAAAGTTAACTGCTTATGAATACCACAGAGGTCTGCTATCTCTTTTAAATAAGCATTTGTTTTTTGGTTGGTTAACAATGGCAATACTGGTTTATTTGGGTCATGTGTTTCCAAATGACAATACTTGTTCAATACCTCAATGGCTCTCGGCAGCAATGGAATATTGGCTCTGCCTCCGGTCTTTTGTCGCTTGGTTCTAATCCAATACCCAAACTCATCACTACCTTCAATTTCCATTCCTTTTAGTTGTTTCACATCTATATAGGCCAATCCGGTATAGCATGAAAAAATAAAGAAATCCCGCACACGATTTAGCCTTTCGAAAGGCGAAGAGAATTCATAGATCTTATTCAATTCTTCTTCATTCAAGAAAGGTCTTTCAACTTCCTTTCGGGTTAAACTAATAGAAACAAAAGGGTCTTTAGACAACCATCCATTTTTAATACAGTCGCTTATTATTCTCTTAAGCATCTGCAAAAATTTAGTGGCTGTATTGTGACTACAACATCTCTCAGTTCTCAGGTACAGACTGTATTGCTGTATCATTTGATAATCCACTGATTTAACGGATATATCATTGACACGGTAATTCTTTACCAAAAAAGTTTGGAAATGTTTTTTTGCGGTGTTGTATTTCTGATAGGTAGTATAGGAGTTTTCTTTTCCAATGAGCTTTTTAAGCCGTTGGACATAATCTTCCCATAAATCTTCCATAATCATCTTCGACTTTGCTGAATTAACGCCTAAAATGGCATCACGCAGTAAATGCGGAGATACATCATCGCTTAAAGTTAACAGCTCATTGTATTTTTTGTGAGCCTTCATCCGCAACGCTTCGAGGTAGTCATTGAACACACGTGCTTCCGTGGTTCTACCTTTCATTTGGTAGCGGTTTGTATCCCAGTCTTGAGGAAAGAGATACCTTTTTGTTTGTAAGACGACTCTTTGTCCGTTGATATTAATGCGAAGCATTACAGGACACTCACCGTTCTTTTTCTGTTTTGTACGATTAATGTAAAAGGTTAATCCGTACGATGTTTTTGCTGACATGGCGATAGATTTAAATCGCCCCCATTTTGATTACAAAAATATATACCAAACATCGTAAAGCAAAAGATAACTCATTGTTTTTCAGTCTCATAATGTATCAAATTGTCCAACACTGGTTACCCTTTTTTGATTTCTGAAAAAGGGTAACCAGTTAGAAACCAAAACATGATACAAAATGAGACATTATGAGACAGAGCTAAAACAAAAAAGCGTGTAAAATCAAGGATTTACACGCTTTGAGACTGTGTGAGACAGCCATCTAGCGGACCGGACGGGACTCGAACCCGCGACCTCTGCCGTGACAGGGCAGCATTCTAACCAACTGAACTACCGATCCTACTCTCCTTCAATAACTTATCTTTTGGATATGTCATTTTCGGA
>JAIXWH010000126.1 GCA_027484165.1 Chitinophagaceae bacterium
TGAATCATTGCATCTTTTGCCATTTTAGAGGTATACCTCTCATCAACATCTTTAACCGGAATCGCAGGAAATTCTTTTTTCACTTTTTCGATAGCTTTTCTGGCAAGTGGAGTTCCATGTGTATCTGATTCATCCCAGTTTTTTGGCAAACCGATTATGATTAATTCAACCGCTTCTTCTTTGGTATATTTCTTTAAAAAAGGAATTAAATCTTCTGAAGCTATTGTTGTAAGTCCAGTAGCAATAATTTGCAAAGGATCAGTAACGGCTATCCCTGTTCTTTTGCCTCCATAATCTATTGCCAGAATTCGTGCCATTTACTTTTATATTTTATGTTTTAGAAACAAATCAATTATAACAAATATAGAAAACACTACAGATGCAATTCCGTTCGCTGTCATAAATGCAAGATTAACTCTGCTTAAATCATTTGGCTTTACAATTGACTGCTGATAAACCAACATTCCGCAAAAAACAATTAACCCTATATTATACCACAAACCAAAACCTGCTATAAAACCTGCATATATAACTAGCGTTGCAGCTAGCAAATGAAAAAGTCTTGAAATCAGCAAAGCTTTCTTTTTACCAAACAGAGCAGGAATAGAATGAAGTTTATTGTTCTTGTCAAATTCTTCGTCTTGCAATGCATAGATAATATCAAATCCGCTAACCCAAAATAAAACTATAAATGAGAAGAGCAAAGGCAAGAAATCAAATTTGCCTACAATTGCAAGATACGCTCCTATTGGAGCTAGACTTAACCCCACACCCAAAACCAAATGGCAAAGAGCTGTAAATCTTTTAGTATAACTGTAAAATAAAACAACAAACAGAGCCACAAAGCTCAGGTAGAAACATAATAGATTTATAAAGTAAGTTGTTGTAATAAAAGCAACTGAAGAAAAAATGGTAAATAATAATGCATGTTTGGATTGAATGATACCAGCTGGAATTTCTCTTATTGCTGTTCTTGGATTTTTAGCGTCATAATCCTGATCCAAAAATCTGTTGAATGACATTGCTGCACTTCTTGCAAAAACCATACATAGAATAACCAGAAGTAATTTTAATAAGGACTGATCAATTGACAATTCCTGTAATTCAAAAATTCCAATAAAAAAACCAATGAATGCAAAGGGCATTGCAAATATGGTGTGAGAAAACTTGATTAACGAAAGATATTTTTTCAAAAGAATGTTAGATTTAATTTTTCTCTGTTTTCATTCTGGTTCTGATAATTTCCCAAAGTACCACTCCAGCAGCAGTAGCGATATTCAAAGAATGTTTCATTCCTAACTGAGGAATTTCAATACACCCATCGCACAATAAAATGGTTTCCTGCTCTACACCTGAAACCTCATTTCCAAAAATCACTGCTATTTTTTCATCTGTTTTAAAATGAAGCTTCTCAAGAGACAAACTGTTTTTAACCTGTTCAACCGCAAAAACAGTATAGCCTTGTGATTTCAAATCCAAAATTGCTTCTTCTGCATTTTTAAAATATTTCCATTCTACAGTTTCTTCTGCACCCAAAGCAGTCTTCTTTATTTCCTTATGAGGTGGCTGAGCTGTGTAACCGGTAATGTAAATAGATTGCAATAAAAAAGCATCGGATGTTCTGAACACACTACCTACGTTATACGCGCTTCGTATATTCTCTAAAACAGCAATAACCGGAGTTTTTTCAGACCTTTTAAATTCTTCTGGACTTTTTCGTTTTAACTCATCCATGCTTAATTTCTGCATGATGCAAAGTTACTTAAGAATCGAAGATTTTAGTCAATAAATTATACTGTTTGATTCTTTCCGACGGATTGAACTGTTTGAGAAGCTGCAGCATATTCTTTTGCAGCTTTAACAAAATTCACAAAAATCGGATGTGGATTTTCTACAGTACTTTTTAGTTCGGGGTGATACTGAACACCTATAAAAAACGGATGGTCTTTCAATTCAATGATTTCTACCAATCCTTTTGCTTTGTTGATTCCACTTGTAATCAAACCTGCATTCACATAGTCACTCAAATATTTATTATTAAATTCCCAACGATGGCGATGCCTTTCACTGATTTCTTTATTTTGATAAATTTGATAGGCTAATGAGTCCTCATCAATCTCACAATCATAGGCACCCAAACGCATAGTACCTCCTTTGTTCTTGACTTTCTTTTGTTCATCCATTAATGCAATTACAGGATGTGTAGTAGTAGGATCCATTTCTGTTGAATGTGCATCCGACCATCCCAAAACATTTCTTCCGAATTCAATAACGGCCATTTGCATTCCTAAACAAATACCAAAAAAAGGAATTTTATTCTCCCTTGCATATTTTACCGCTTCAATTTTACCTTCAACTCCACGAGACCCAAATCCTGGAGCTACAAGCAAACCGTCTAACCCCTTTAATTTATCCTCAATATTTTTTGAATTTAAATGCTCGCTATGAATATTTACAATTTGTACTTTACATTGATTGATTGCTCCTGCATGAACAAAAGCCTCCAATATTGATTTGTATGCATCTTGTAGTTCAACATACTTTCCAATCAAACCTATCGTAACTTTATTCTTTGGAGAACCTAACTTATTTAAAAAATCTTCCCATTTGTTGAGTTCAGGAGCAGAATAGCCATTGTAATGTAACTTTTTCAATACAATTACGTCAAGACCTTCTTCCAACATTTTTAGTGGCACTTCATATATTGAGTTTGCATCTATCGCTTCTATCACTGCTTCAGGCTTCACATTGCAAAACAATGCAATTTTCTTCTTGAGGTCTGAGTTTAACTTATGTTCAGTTCTGCATACAATCACATTAGGATGAACACCTTCTTCACTTAACAATCGAACACTGTGTTGTGTTGGCTTTGTTTTTAACTCTTTTGCAGACTTTAAATAAGGAATCAATGTTAAATGTACAACTACACAATCTTCCTCTGGAAGTTCCCATTGAATTTGACGAACCGCTTCTACAAAGGGCAAACTTTCTATATCGCCAACAGTGCCGCCCAACTCTGTAATTACCACATCAAATTTCCCAGAATTCCCCAACAACATCATTCTTCGCTTAATCTCATCCGTTATATGAGGAACAACTTGAACAGTTTTGCCTAAATATTCTCCTTCTCGCTCTTTATTAATTACAGTTTGGTAAATTCTTCCTGTGGTAACATTATTGGCTTGTGAAGTTGGAATATTTAAAAATCTTTCATAATGTCCAAGATCCAAATCAGTCTCAGCTCCATCATCAGTTACATAACATTCTCCGTGCTCGTATGGATTTAAAGTTCCTGGATCTACATTAATGTAGGGATCAAATTTTTGAATAGTTACTTTTAACCCTCTTGCCTGGAGTAGTTTTGCAAGAGAAGCAGCTATGATTCCTTTTCCTAAAGAAGAAGTTACACCACCTGTAACAAAAATATATTTGGCCATTTTAAATTGATTTCAATTGTTAATATAACAATTACCCATAGCCTATTATCAAAGCTTATACTTTAAAAAATAACCTGATGAAAAATTGCTAAAAAATGACCGAGGAATGAAAAAAAATCCTAGAGGTCATGCAAAGATAATGTGAAATTGGACGCTAAAAAATTTTAATCCAAGTTATTTAAAAAAAAGAAGGATTATTCATTCTTTTTTTTAATGCTAGAGTAAATACGATCTAATAATTCATATTAATCTTTATAATATGTAATCTTTTGTAATAAATAGATTCGATTTTTTACAGCCTGTTTATTTTTTTTCTTGTTTTTTAGCCAATAAATCCATTATTTTGCCCTTAAAATTAAATTTTTATGAGTTCTTTACGCTTTACAGCAATTAAAAACATTGCAAAAAATTCAGTAAACTACGAGGTTAAATCTGATGAAAAAGTAACCTCGATCTTTAATGAAAATGTTTTTACACTAAAAACAGCAAGACATTATTTAAGTGATGATGCCTATAAAAGCTTGTTGGCTTCAACCAAAGGCGGAAAAAAAATTGACCGCACAATGGGCAGCAATATTGCCAATGGATTAAAAGCATGGGCTGAGGAAAAAGGGGTAACGCACTTCACACACTGGTTTCAGCCTCTAACCGGATTATCAGCTGAAAAACATGACTCCTTCTTTACATTAAAAGGTGATGGCACTCCAATTCAAGAATTTGAAGGCGGAGCTTTAATACAACAAGAACCTGATGCCTCTTCATTTCCGAGTGGAGGATTGAGAGCAACTTTTGAAGCAAGAGGTTATACTGCATGGGATCCCTCTTCTCCTGCTTTCATCATGGATACTCCCGAAGGAAAAACACTTTGCATTCCAACCATTTTCGTTTCATACACAGGAGAATCTCTCGACACTAAAACACCATTACTAAAAGCCTGTGTCGCTTTAGATAAAGCCGCTGTTGATGTTTGTCAGTATTTTGATAAAAACGTTTCCAAAGTGAACGCCACTTTAGGATGGGAACAAGAATATTTTGTTGTAGATGCGGGATTGGCAACAGCAAGACCAGATTTAGTTTTAACTGGAAGAACTGTTTTCGGACATGCACCAGCGAAAGGACAACAATTAGAAGATCATTACTTTGGTGCAATACCTGAGCGAGTTTATGCATTCATGAGAGACTTTGAAAAAGAATCTTATAAATTAGGTATACCTCTTCGTACCAGACATAACGAAGTAGCTCCTGCTCAATTTGAATGCGCTCCAATTTTCGAAGAAATGAATTTGGCAGTTGACCATAATACTTTATTGATGGACATCATGACCAGAGTAGCAAAGAGACACAACTTACTGGTACTGTTACACGAAAAACCATTTGCAGGAATAAATGGTAGTGGAAAGCATAACAATTGGAGTATGAGCACCGACACCGGAGTTAATTTATTGGCTCCCGGCAAAACTCCAAAAACCAACTTAATGTTTTTAACCTTCTTTGTAAATACCATCAAAGCAGTTCATGATTATGCAGAATTAATCAGAGCATCGATTGCAAGCGCTGGTAATGATCACAGACTAGGAGCAAATGAGGCCCCTCCTGCTATCATCTCTATTTTCATCGGAAAATATTTAACAGATGTACTAAATCAAGTTGAAAAAAGAGTTGGAGGAAATTTCGATGAAACAGATGAAGCTATCTTAAAACTGGATATTCATAAAAGTATTCCTGAGTTAATGCTTGACAATACAGATCGTAACCGTACTTCTCCATTTGCTTTTACTGGAAATAAATTTGAATTCAGAGCGGTAGGCTCTGCAGCAAATTGCGCAGGACCAATGACTGTTTTAAATACAGTAATGGCTGAAACTTTAAAAAACTTCAAAACAGAAGTTGACACTCTTATTGAAAAAGGTGAAAAGAAAGAGGTTGCTATTATGCAGATTATACAAAAATATATTGTAGATAGCAAAAAAGTATTGTTTGAAGGTGATGGATATAGTGATGAATGGGAAAAAGAAGCAGCAAAAAGAGGATTACCTAATGTAAAGTCAACTCCTGTTTCTCTAGATGCATATTCAAGTAAAAAAGCACAAAAGTTATTCGAAGACAATCTTATTTACAACCATCTCGAACTAGAAGCAAGGCATGAGATTATGCTTGAGGCATATATTAAAAAAGTTCAGATCGAAGCAAGAGTTATGGGCGATTTAGCATCTACATTCATCATTCCAGCTGCAGTAAAATACCAGAACAGTTTAATTGAAAATGTAAAAGGTTTGAAAGATGCCGGACTAAATTCATCCACTTATGCAAGTCAGATTAGCATAATTGAAAAAATAAGCGAACACGTCAATACAATCAGCGATAATGTTGCTGCTATGATTGAGACAAGAAAAAAAGTTAATGAATTAAGCGATAGCAGATCAAAAGCTATTGCGTATTGTGATGAAATCAAAGAAAAATATTTTGATACCATCAGACGTCATGTAGACAAACTGGAATTAATTATAGATGACAGTTTATGGCCTTTGCCAAAATACAGGGAACTGTTGTTTTTAAGATAATTTGAAACAAACAAAAATAAATCCTCCAAACGGAGGATTTATTTTTTACTTTTAAACCTAGAACATTTGAATGTGTCTGAATGCAGCTAAACAAAAAATATTAAAAATCAAATTAACACAAAAATGAAAAAATTAATTTTCGTATTTATAATTGCATTATTCAGTGTAACTGGTTTCTCTCAAAACAAAAAAGCAAAGAAAAATTCTAACCCAACTGAAACAAATAATAATGCTCCTGCTGTTGTAATAGAAACTAAGTCAGATGAATCAAAAACTGACAATTCTAATGTTACCGCAGTTGCTCCGATTACAGAGGAACAAAAGAAAAAAGTAAAAGAAATTAATAAGGAATTTAAAGCAGCAAAAAAAAGAATTGAAAGTGATACTACATTAAATGAAGAACAAAAAAAATCACAAATCAAAGCAGCTTCAAAATTGAAATCAAAAAAAATGAAAGAAGTTTTTACTCCTGAGCAATTACAAGAATTAAAGCAAAATCATAAAAAGAAAAATGAAGAATAATTAATATGCAGAAATTAGTTTTATTTCTATTGATATTTATATCTATTATGGGTAGAGCTCAAACATCCCAAAATAAATTTGATGCTATTGATCAATATGTAAATCAATTGGGGAAACTCTACAATAATAATGTAGCTGAGATTACTGATACATTAACTCATAATTTAGAATCAAAGGAACTTAAATCTAGAGCAATATACAACTGGATCTGCAACAACATTGCTCTAGATCCTAAGTCCACAAGAAATAACGATACTAAAAATTCAAACCCTGAATCTGTTATCCAACTAAGAAAAGCCTCTCCTATTGGTTTTGCTAAATTATTTCAGGAAATGGCAAGTCAGGCTGGTATAAGATGCTTAATAGTTGATGGCTATTTTAAATCAAAAACTGATAACATCAACAACAAAGAAGATGAAACCAATTTCAGTTGGAATGTAGTACAACTTGGAACAAGTCCTAACGAATGGCATTATGTTGATGCCGCTAACGGAAGCGGATACCTAGATATAAAACAGACAATTTTTACTCCTTCATTCAATCCTGAATATTTTTTTTCCAACAAGTATGTTTTCAACCTGGATCATTTTGCAAAAAATACTGCTTGGTTATTAGGTGATGGCCCGACATCGCTGAAAGATTTTTATGCTTTACCCATAATCAAAAAAGGATCTTATGAATTTATGCTATCGAAAGCTTTACCCTCTTTAGGATTTATGAAAGCAAAATTAAATACTCCTTTCAAATTCAACTTAAGATTCAAATATCAAAACGCTGTAAACGAGATATCAGTGCTTTCAGGAGAAGGTCTAAAACAAACCAAGCCTGAACGGATTAATTTTGAAGTTAAAGATGATGAAATTTATTTTTATTACAAATTTAAAAAAGAAGACACTTTTCCATTTACAATACTTGTAAATGGAAAAGCAATCCTGACTTATCTTATTGAAGTAAGCGAATAATCATTCAGCATTGATTAGGTTTGCAAATAAACGATAAGCACCTGAAACTCCTGAAGGCAATTGTCTAAATAAAGACAATCCTGTGTAAATAAATTTACCTCTCCCAAATTTTGCCATAATGATGCTTCCGTCATCATCCTTTTCATTTGAATCATGCATGCTAATTAATTTTTCATAATGAGAATCTATATCTGTTGCATGATATATGCTTCTCTCCTGAACCCAGTCTTCAAAATCTGAATTATCAATTTTATTGGGATAATTAAAAATTGAAGCTTTTTCATTCAAAATTTTGACATTTGCTTTCTCATCAGTAACTCTGTTTCTTGAAATATTGAAAGGATAAGGACCAATTTTTACTTTTAATGGTCCTATTTGATTATTAGTGTTATACTGAGCAAGTAAAATACCCCCTTGCTTTATGTAATTCATCAAAATATCATATACCTCATTCATCCAATCATTAGTATTATATGCTCTGATACCTGTAACTATTGCATTAAATTGTTTCAAATATTCCGTTGTGATGTTTTCTTTTTTTAAGAGAACAACATCATATCCAATCTGAGATAATGATTCATCAACTTTGTCGCCAGCGCCTTCTATGTATCCTATTTTTTTCTTTCCAATATTAACTTTAATGTATTTGCAATTGACTTCCGCATCTTTAAAATAAGTTATTGAAGGGATATGATCGTAGTTGATTTCTTTAACATACTGATCAAATTGGGTTGAATCTTCAAAGGCTGAAAATTTAGTTAACCCATCTTCCAATAAAACTCTGAATTCCTTCTTTTCATTTTTTCTTAACTTCAACATTGTGTTTAACAACAATTCTTTGTCATTTGCTTTAAATGAACGTAGTGTAATATTTCTATTAGCAGTGATGGTAAGAGTTATTGAAGGTTTTTGACTGCCTTTTTTGATTACTAAACTCTGATTGGGTTCAAGATATACAGCAGGAATATAAGTAACCGGCTGATAAATTTCACCTTTTATAGGATCTGTATATTTATAGTTTAAGTTTTTTTCATAAAACAAGGGAGTACCAGAAATATTCAAATAAAATGATGCACATTTCATTTCACTTTCAGGATTACCTAAATCATTGTAAGAAGCAATTTGATAACACCCATTTTTTATTTTATTATTTAGCCAATAAGGCTGAGCTATTTTTTCATTTGAATCAACAAATAGAGTATCCATTTTATTGATGGACTGATTGTATTTAGAGATATCGAAAATATATTTATGTCCATTAAAATTGACGTCAGCTTTGTCTATTTTGATATTGGATCTGTTGATAAATGAATAATTCAAATAAACACTATCTCCAATTACTATTTTGGGAGTAGTTGTTGTTGCCTCCATATAAAAACCTCCACATTTTTCGATCAATGAAGCAATTTCATGGCATTTAATATTTGACCAAACGCTTAATGGACTTAAAAATTTGGCTTGTTGATTGAAAAGTAAATTATATAAACTCAGTAGTTGATTAATGGATTCGTATGGTTTTTCAGGATTAAATTTTATTACTAAGGAATCAATTCTATTTTGAATATTCTGAGAAGGAAATAATTGCCATGGTGATTTATCTTCCAAATCAAAAATATCTTTTATAAGTCTTGTACTGTCTTTCAAAAATCGATTCCAGTTTGACTGAATTCCATCAAACAATTCATTGACAGGACTTGTTCCTTTTATTGTCTTAAAATATTCTATACTGCTTCCTCGTTGAGCTGAAACTCCAAAGCCCTGACTTTTGTGTTGACTTCTACTCTCAGCAGCAATCTCTCCATAACCCTTTCCCAGTAAGGGATTAAATGTACCAATGTCTATTTTGATTTGATCTTCTTTTTGTGTATTTACTGTGCCAAAATTAAAAGTATTCCACAATAATCTTTTTGCCTGCCAAACTGAAACTCCCTGCAAAAACTGTTCTTTAAATTTTGTGGTATCCGCTGCTGCATCAAATGCTTCTTCAGCAAGTATTGCAGATGCAGTATGTTGCCCATGCCCCCCTTCTCCAGTGGTGGGAAAACGGCAAATTATAATATCTGGTCTGAATTTTCTGATTACCCAAACCACATCACTTAACAATTGATCGTGATTCCAAATACTCAGGGCTTCCTCAGGATTTTTGCTGTATCCAAAATCAAATGCACTAGAAAAGAATTGTTCTGCTCCATCTATTCTTCGAGCTGCCAATAATTCCTGAGTTCTAATCAAACCTAATTCCACCCCTTGTTCATCTCCAATTAAATTTTGTCCGCCATCACCTCTTGTTAAACTTAGATAACCAGTTCTGTATTTTTTTTCATTGGAGAGATAGGCAAGTAATTTGGTGTTTTCGTCATCGGGATGTGCTGCGATATATAAAACTGATCCAATTATACTTAATTTTTTAATTTGCGATAAAATTTCGGAAGAAGTATATATTATTGGCTTTTGAGCATTCATTTGAAATGAAGCAACAATAAGACAAATCAGACCTAATGTATATTTTTTCAATGAGATTTAATTATTTATTGTCCTACAAAAAAGACTGCATTAGCTAACATTAATTTGCCATTTTCCCAAAAGCTTCTGAAAATTGGATTGTCCGCAAAGTAAACAATACTACCACTTCCGAAATCCTGAACTGCTAATACAGTACCATCCTTAATTTTATTTTTGATTGCATTCCCAACGAAGCCTGAGATTTGATTTTCTTGTTTAATTACTCCTACATTCCATCCATCTTTCATGAATTCAAAAACGTTGGTGTTCATTTTTAATGAAAAGTAATAATCAGGATATCCGAAGCATAATGGATGAGTATCATCAACAGTTAATTTATAAATCGCTCCTGAAATGTAAGCACTCACACTTTGGCGTTCTCTGTTCTCATACTTTTTGATGTCATCATAAGAAGTAGATTTATTTTCATCATCCTCTTTTTTTTGCTTGATACCCCAGTCACCCATAGCCATTTGACTTACTGCCGATTCCATGGCAATTAATTTGCCTCCCTGTTTAACCCAATTTTTTATATTACTTTCTTTATCTGTAAGCATTTTATAATTTCCATCAGGAAATATCAATACATCAATAGTTTTTAAATCAATGCTAGCAAGTGAGCTTGAATTGATTAACACGATTGGATAGTCTAACTGTTGTTCGAAAAGATGCCACACTTCTCCTGCTGCTGTGCTTGAAACATCGCTTCCAGTAACTAATGCAACAGTTGGCATTTTTATCTTATGAACTTTTTCAGATCCAAAATCAAAACCGGCATCCATAAATCCTGAAGAAATTCCCTGTATTTTCGAATTGAATTTTTTTGATAAATCCATTAGCTCGTCGATTTTATTGAGATTTTGATTTTTTAAAATGATAAGTGTACCTCTTTTGTAATTTTTACTATTGCAAACAAAATCCCTTTCTGCATATTTAACTTTGATTCCATTGGATAACATTTGAGACAATAACTTTGCATCATTAAATGAGTTGTATTCAATTAAATAAGCATAGCTATCATTTTGTGGGAAATCCTTTTTAAAATCTGAATCTGGGAAAGTTGCTATCTTCTCTTTAACTGCATAGCAATCCAATCCGAATGCATAAGGTACAGCCCATGCGGTAATGTCGTAAGTAACCGAATCAGAAAGTTTTGATTGAGGCTCAAACAGAACTTTTACTAATGAACCTTTAGATTGAAATGTTGACACCACCAGATCATGCTGCCCTGTTATGAAATTTTCTTCTTTTCCAGAATTATAGTGTAGTCCTTTTGCAGAAATACCTGATTTTGAATAACCGTATTCTATTTTATTATTATCTAGAAACTGTTTTAAAGCATTTAATTTGTTGCTGTTAGAACCATCAATCACGTATGACTTATAAATACCGCTTCCATTTGATTTATTATTATTAAAATAATTTCTGAATTCTTCATTTATTTTTTTACTATTTTTTGAAACGATTTCAATTGTGCTGATACTTGTTGAATAATGGTGGGCTATTCTATCATATAGCGTTAAAGTATCTTCATCTACCTTTATAGAAAGTCCACCCATAGAATGTCCTGCTTGTTCGTAGGTCATTCCAATAGAACCATTGTATATTGGATAGGTGTCGCCGTAAGAAGGATAAAACAAATCAAATATCTCCTTAGTAAAATACAACCATCCGTTTGCATCAAAATACTTTGCGTGATTTTTCCCAATTGTTGT
Organism: Chitinophagaceae bacterium; assembly: GCA_027484165.1. Taxonomy (GTDB): domain Bacteria; phylum Bacteroidota; class Bacteroidia; order Chitinophagales; family Chitinophagaceae; genus Ferruginibacter. Next base: position 11,700 of record JAIXWH010000126.1, read on the forward strand.
TTGAAAGCTTCTTTGCCATGGAGTAATAATCTCATGAAAAGGTTCTGCAGCTGGAGCAAAATAATAAGGATTGTTTGGATATTGTTCATGAAAATCGCAATGAATTTCGGGCATCCATTCATTGTATTTTATAATTCGCTGTTGAGTTTCAACCTGAGTTTGCCATGCCCAATCTCTATTTAAGTCAAAATTATAATGATTAGTTCTACCTCCTGGCCAAGGTTCATCATGCTCTCTGGATAAAGGATTTGAATTAGGTGATTTACCCACCATTTGATTGTACCAGTTAACATACCTGTCTCTGCCATCAGGATTTAAACAGGGATCAATTACAACAACTACATTCTTCAACCAGGAAATCAAATTTTGATTTTTACCAGATGCTAATTCATACAAAACTTTCATTGAAACTTCAGAAGAACTTGCCTCATTGCCATGAACATTATAACTCAACCATATAATTGTAGGCATATTTAAATCTGCTGGCTTATCATTTAATAGTCCAGCTGAACGTAAATTATTTTTTCTGATTTCATCAATTCTGATCATATTTTCTGGTGAGGAAACAACTGCAATCAATAGTTCCTTGCCTTCATTGGTAACTCCATAATTTTGGAGTATTATATTCTTCTCACAACTTTGAGCAACACTTTTAAAATAATCCACAACTTTATAATGTGGGGTAAAATGTTTGCCTAATTCATAACCTAAAAATGCATCGGGTGATTTCGGCTGCTGAGCTTTTGCTGATATGAAAATTAAAGACAGTAAACTTAAAAAGTAGGTTCTCATCTTGATAAAATTTGAACGTGAAATTATTAAATCTTGTTCTTAAATGAGTATTTTAAATCGTTTCAAGAGCAGAATATCAAAATATCTGAGTCTCTTTATGACCAAATGCTATAAAAAGGCAATGATATTGATATTTTATATCTAAAAATGGTCAAATTTGAAGGATATCTGTTTGTAGCTAAATGATGTTTAGTTAATTTTACGGACAATATACTTTTTTGAATAAGATCAAAAAAATAACATCCGTAACATTACTAGTGCTGCTCCTTTTATTGGGCAGCTTATATGGTATTTTACACCTCCCCTCCGTGCAAACCTGGATTATAAAAAAAGCGACAAATTCTTTATCAAAACAACTCCACACTAAAGTAACTATTGACAAAGTTGATTTTTCATTTTTCTACAAACTTGAATTTCAAAATCTCCTAATTGAAGACCATCAAAAAGACACGCTACTTTTTGCTGGTGCTGCTAAAATTAATTTAAATGACTGGTTCTTCGCAAAAGATAAAATCATTCTAAAATACATTGGTCTTGAGAATACAGTCATCAATTTAAAAAGAACAAACCAAGAATGGAATTATCAATTTCTTTCAGATTATTTTGGGAAATCATCGGGCACTAAAAAATCAAATCAGATTAATCTTGATTTGCAAAGTTTATATCTTAAAAATATTAAGTTTAATTATATAGATGGCTGGGTTGGAAGTGATATGATTACAGGACTAGATGAAATGACTGTTGATTTTAATAACGCTGATTTCAATAAATTAAATTTCAACATTAATAATATCAGTTTAATCCAACCTCGCTTTATTCAAAAAGATTATAATGGTAATCGTCCTCTAAATTATAGAAAGTCAAGAGAAGACATATCAAAATCAGATGTTGATGAAGGGCAAGTAGGAATTGAAATTTTAATCGGTAAAATAAAAATAAAAGATGGCTTATATCAAAATGATAAGCAAACTAAACGTCTTCCTTTTCATGATCAATTTGACGCGCTTCATTTTCAATTCAACTCCATAACAGGCGAAATCAATAATTTTAGCCTAAAAAATGACAATGTTGAAGGTGATTTAAAATTATCCGGTAAAGAAATAAATGGCCTTGTTGTAAAAAATATCTCTTCTCAAATCAAATTCACTCCTAAAATAATGGAGTTTAAAAAATTAGATTTGAAAATAAACAACAGCCAAATTGGTGATTATTACGCAATGCATTATGAATCATTCAATGATGACATGATTGATTTTATTACAAAAGTGAAAATTGAGGGAAGCTTAAAAAATAGTATTGTTAGTAGTGATGACATCTCCATTTTTGCTCCGGAATTGAAAGATTGGAAAAAAACATTTCAAGTAAATGGCGAGATGATCGGCACCATTGATAATTTTATGTGTAATAAAATTGACGTCAAAACTGCAAATAGTTTTATAAAAGGGAATTTAATAATGAAGGGAATTCCTAATATCGATTCAACATATATTGTTTTCAATTCAGAAAGTTCGCAATCAAATTTAAAAGAATTATCGAGTATCGTTCCTACACTCAAAAAAATCAACAATAGCTATTTGAATAAATTAACCAATATTTATTTTAAGGGTAAATACGAAGGAACAATAAGTGATTTTAAAATTGATGGATATATTAATTCTTCGATTGGGAATTTGAATGGAAATTTTAAAATAAATATTGCAGACTATAACAACGCCGTTTATTCAGGCAAAATCACTAATGGAAATATTGATATCGGAAAACTAACTGATATTCCTTCTCTTGGCAATCTATCATTCAAAGGGAATTTTAATGGGAAGAGTTTTGATTCGGAAAATATAAAAATTAATTACAAATTTGACATAAATCAATTTTATGCAAATAAATATGCTTATCAAAATATCAAGTTAAATGGGGATTACAATGAAGGGAAATTGTCGAATATCTTAATGATTAATGACAGTAATTTTCGAGTGAATAACTTGGTTGTTAATTTAAATCTCAAAGAAAAAAGTCAAAATCAACTTACAGGTGAAATTGATTATTTGAATTTTAAACCAATAAATATCTCTGACAGTAACTTGACTTTTTCGGGCAGTATAAATTCGAATTTCAATGGATTTGACATAAATAATATAGATGGCTTTATTGATGTAAAAAATATCAAGTTTAAAAACAATCAAGATTTACTTTCTCTACGCTATCTCAATCTAACATCTGAAATTTCAAATGAAAAAAGAAGAAGATTAAGCTTAAAGTCTAATGAAGCAGATGCTTATATAGATGGGGAATTTAAGTTAAATGAAATACAAGATGCATTCAGTTCGATACTTCATAAATATTATCCTGCTTATGTTCCAGCAGCTACTAAGCTAAACTCTCAACAAGATTTTAGTTATGAAATAAAAACAAGAAATATTGAAGATTATTTGAGTCTTTTTAACAAACATATAAAAGGGTTTAACAATAGTCATATCAAAGGGTCAATAAATCTGAATGATAAAATCATAAAATTAGATGCCAAAGTCCCGGAGCTGAACTATCAGGGAAAAGTATTCTCAAAAATAAATTTACAATTCGACGGCAATAAAGACAGTTTATATACCAATGCATCTATCAATGATATTATTTTTTCAGACAGTGTTCATTTTCCTGAAACTAAAATCAATTTAATTTCTACAGAAGACAATACTGAAATCCATATAAAAACAAGCGCTTCCTCTACTTTGAATAATGCTGATTTTAATGCAAGAGTTCAAACTTTTAATGATGGGATTAATATTCATTTCTATCCATCTTCATTTATTATTAATGATAAAAAATGGCTCTTAGAAAAAGATGGAGAATTGTCAATAAGAAAGAATTTTGTTAACGCAAATGAGATCAAATTCAACCACAGAAATGAACAAATAATTTTAAGCTCTGAATTAGACGAATTGACAAATGAAAGTCATCTCAATGCACAATTTAAAGATATTGTGATTGAAGACTTTGTTCCTTATTTATTTACGAACCCCAATATCAAGGGTAAGCTAACCGGAACAATTAAAATTACAGACCCACTTGGAAATGCAACTGCAAATTTTAAAGGTAGGATTGATAGCTTATTTTTAGAAAATAAAGCAATTGGAAATATTGAAGCAAATGCAAAAGCCAATACAAACAGCGGAATAATTAATTTCAATGCTTACAACAATGACACAACAAATCTCTTTAAAATTGATGGGGCCTACAATTATAAAGACACTTTAAATAACCAGATTGACTTAAGTTTAGAAGGAAAAAAAATAAACTTATCAATTTTAGAACCTTATTTAAACGGGGTATTCAGTCAAATAGAGGGAACAGGAACTACCTACTTGATTATTAGAGGTAACAACCTGCACAAGTCATTAACAGGTTTTGTAAAAGTTAATAATGCCGCCTTGAAAGTAGATTATACTCAATGCCGTTATTTTATTGAAAATCAAAACATAAAATTCGAAGATGGCATTATCAATCTTGATATGCTTCAAATCAAAGATTCACTGGATAATACAGCTACAGTAAAAGGAAATATCAAACATGACTTCTTTGACCAAATTAACTTTGATAATATCAATATCGAAACCGGCAAAATTGCATTGTTGAATACTACACAAATTGACAACAATCAATTTTATGGAAATATAATAGGCAAAGCGTTTCTTAAAATTAATGGGCCATTAGAAAATTTAAAAATGGATATTAACGGTGAGCCGAGCATTTTAGACAGTAGTCATATTTATTTAAATACCAGCGATTCGAAAGAAAATAGCAGCATTGATTATATAGATTTTGTTCCATTTGGAACAAAGATGGAAGACATTAAAAATAAAAACAAAAACAATGTAGTTGTTAATTTAAATATTAATGCAAACCCATCCTGCAAAGTTGATGTAATTCTGGATGAAGAAACAGGTGATATCATTAAAGGGCAAGGAAATGGACTAATCAACATAAAAGTTGGAAATATAGAACCTCTTTCAATAAGGGGTTCATATAATATTTCCAAAGGCGAGTATACTTTTAATTTTCAAACCTTTCTTAAAAAACCATTTACTCTAAGCAAAGGCAGTATTACATGGAATGGAGACCCCTATTCAGCCATCATTGATATTGACGCGGAGTATCTTGCAAAAAATGTTGACATCAGCAGTTTATCTCCAAATATAAGTATCAGTAAAAAAGAAGACTTAAAAATCATTTCGCACATTACTGGTTATTTACTTCACCCGAATGTTAAATTTGATTTGCAACTTCAGGATAAAAGTGAAACTAAAAGAGATGATATTGCTGTTAAAAGACTTGCCGAATTCAAAAACGATGACAATGAAATGAATAAGCAAGTTGCCAGCTTACTTTTATTTAATGCTATCATTGTAAACAATCAGAATTTTTTGTCTCAAGGAAATGCTAGCTCAATAATTACAAACACAGTTGGTGGAATAATAAGTTCTTTATTGACGAATCTTTTCAACAAAGAACTTGAAAAAGCTACCAAAGGTATTCTATCTACTTATATTGATATCAATCCCACTTTTGATTTAAAAAAGAGTGCTACTCAGCTACAAGCCAATATCCGTGCTGGATTAAAGATACTATTAAGCAACAGACTGAATGTACTCGTTGGAGGAAATCTTGACTATAATAATCCCATCTATTTACAACAGTTAGAGAAGAAAGGACTCATTACTCCAGATATTATTGTAGAGTGGGTAATTAACAAAGACGGATCTTTGAGAATAATTGGGTTTAACAGAAGCAGCATAGATATTACGATGAATCAAAGAAACAGATCTGGGATACAATTGAGTTTCAGAAAAGACGTAAATAAATTAAGTGATATATTAAAAAGCAAAAAGAAAATAGATGCTGAAGAAAAAATGCTTCTTAATCCCGCGTTAAAACCTAAAGAATACTAAAGACCATTTAGAATTTCATGACCTAATTTATCTCTCTTTGTAAATAAATACTTCTTGTTGTGAGCATTAGGTTCAATTTCGATAGGAATTGTTGAAACCACTTCTAAACCATAGCCATTCATCCCTGCTCTTTTTTTAGGGTTGTTTGTAATCAGATTCATTTTGGTAATTCCAAGATGTCTTAAAATTTGAGCACCAATTCCATAATCTCTTTCATCCATTCCAAATCCTAATTTTATATTGGCCTCTACAGTATCAAGCCCCTGTTCTTGTAACTGATAAGCTTTAAGCTTATTAAGCAATCCTATACCCCTACCTTCCTGATTCATGTAAAGAACTAAGCCTTTACCTTGCTTTTCAATCATTGACATAGCTGCATGTAGTTGTTCGCCACAGTCGCATCTCATTGAACCTAAAATATCTCCAGTAATACAACTGCTATGAACTCTAACCATAACAGAATCAGTCTTCTCCCACTCACCTTTTTTCAAAGCCAAATGAGTTTCTCCTGTATTTAACTGAGTAAAAGCAATCAAATCAAAATCGCCATATAAGGTTGGCATCTTTACTGTTACCTCCTCTCTAATTAGTGTTTCTTTTTCTAATCGATATTCAATTAAATCTTTTATCGAAACAATTTTTAGATTGTGTTTAATTGCAATCTCTTTCAACTCAGGTAATCGAGCCATTGAACCATCTTCATTCATGATTTCAACCAAAACACCTGCAGGTTCAAATCCAGCAAGCTTTGATAAATCTATCGTAGCTTCAGTATGACCAGCTCTTCTTAGTACCCCACCACGTTTTGCTCTTAATGGAAAAATATGACCTGGCCTTCCCAAATCCTCAGGTTTTGTTGAAGTATTTATTAGTGCCTGAATGGTTTTTGATCTGTCCTGCGCTGATATACCTGTAGTGCAGCCATTTCCATTCAAATCAACACTAACCATGAAAGCTGTTTCATGTAAAGAGGTGTTTTCCGAAACCATCGGTTGTAAATTCAATTCAATACACCTTTCTTCTGTAAGTGACGCACATATAAGGCCTCTGCCATGAATGCTCATGAAATTAATTACTTCAGGTGTGGCATTTCTTGCTGCTGTCACAAAATCTCCTTCATTTTCTCTGTCTTCATCATCTACCACGATGATCAATTTCCCATTTTTTATGTCTTCAATTGCTGACTCAATAGAATCTAACATAGTATTTAAAATTTTGAACAAAGTTACTGATGATTCCTGTAAATGAATAGAAACACTTTTAGAGAATAAAAACTCATTGTAAAATATCTGATTATACTCTAATTTTACAGCACTATGCAGATTTTAAAAAAAACCTTCTTTATTATCATTTTGTTATTCATTTTCAGCTGTGGCCGCAATAAATTAAAATCTACTAATATCAACGAATCTAAAAATTTAGAAGATTCTACTTTTAAACTGATTGATAAATATCCAGACTCCATTTTATTAAAAGAAAATATTATTCAAAAGTATCGAGATAATGAAGACTATAATAATGCAATAATTACAGTGGATAATTTTTTAAAAAAAGACAGTACAAATGGTAGACTATGGAACATTAAAGCAGTGCTTCATTTCGAAAATGGCGATACGCTAAAATCTATAGAGTCATTTGAAAAAGAATTGATTTATTTGTCTAGTCCAACTGACTCCATCTCATTAGCTACACTATACGCTGAAACAAAAAACTCTAAAGCAATAGAAATTAGTAACCAACTGAAAAAATGTTACTTTTTTAAATATGAAAAAGAAACCGAATTCATAAATGGATTGTATAATTACTACAAGAATGATTATATGAATGCTTTGGTTCATTACGAAAAGTGTATTGCCATTGACTATACATTTATGGAAGCTTACAGAGAAAAAGCAATTTGTCTGATGAGTCAAAATAAATTTAAAGAAGCTATTGCAACTTTAAACAAAGCCGTTGTTTTAAAAAACGATTTTGATGAAGGTTATTATTATCTGGGGATTTGCTACGAGAAAATAAAAAATATTGAATTAGCAAAACAATCTTATGGCAAAGCGATACTCTACTCTCCGAATTATATTGAAGCTCAACAAGCCTTAGATAAATTGAATAATTCAAAAATTGAAAATAAATAAAAGCAATAAACATTTATCTTGCATAAAAAAAAACCATGGCAATCATAGCACCTTCATTACTCTCTGCAAATTTCACCAATTTAGGTAAAGACTGTAAAATGTTGAATAACAGCAATGCAGATTGGTTCCATCTTGATGTGATGGATGGAAGATTTGTTCCCAACATCAGTTTTGGACCTATGATTGTTGAAGCTATTTGTAATACAACAGAAAAATATTGCGATGTTCATTTAATGATTGAAGAACCCGAAAAATATGCAGAAGCATTCAAAAAAGCAGGAGCACACAATCTCACTGTTCATTTTGAAGCTTGCACTCATTTGCATAGAAACATACAACAAATAAAAAGCTTGGGAATGCATGCAGGAGTTGCAATAAACCCTCATACTCCTATTGATTCTCTAAAAGATATTTTAAAAGAGATTGATTTAGTTTGTCTGATGAGCGTGAACCCAGGTTTTGGTGGACAATCTTTTATTTCACACACTTTGAATAAAATTAAGCAGTTAAAAGAAATGATAAATGAACAACTGCTTAATGTTAAAATAGAGATAGATGGTGGTGTAACTCTTGAAAACGCAGCCTCAATAATTGATGCAGGAGCAGATGTTTTAGTTGCTGGAAATACTGTTTTTAAATCAAAAGACCCAATTGCAACGATTGCTGCTCTAAAATCAATTTAGTGCAGCAATATAAATCATGAGATACTCACTTCTAATATGCTGTGCAAATTGTATAGCCAAAAAAAACTGTGCCTTCATATCCGCTAAAAATAATTGATGAGAATGAAAATCAAATAAGTAACGTCAGTATTATCATTTTAGGAATGCAAAATGGGATTATATCTTTAGAGATTTTGATAACATTTGGTTAACATTGAGATTTTCAACCTCATGAACAGAGCCAATAACATCTACTATCAACTGATAAAGGATTTCTCAAATACTACCTATGCTATTCCCAATAAATTAACACCCATATTGCTTAGTATAAAGCTGATTGCTCATTTTTAAAATCCTATTTTAGAAATTACTTTTCCACTTATTTTATGAAATTGTTGATAATTAATATGTAGTTTTTTCAAGTCTAATTAATTAAATTTGAATAGATCAATCCAGTACAGTAATTCTATTCATTAACCATACTGTTTTTATAACAGTAAACTAAAACCGAAAACTTTGACAGAAAACATCATTAACCTAGAAACCGTAAACCCTATTGAATTTTTTGGTGTAAACAACGGAAAATTAGACATTCTAAAAAAGAAATTTCCCCTTTTAAAAATTTTAAGCAGAGGCACTCAAATTAAATTGAGTGGTGCTCCTGAACAAGTTGAACAAGCAAGAGAAAAAATCGAATTACTTGTTCAATATCTAGAAAGAAACGGACATATGAGTGAAAACTACCTGGAACAAATTTTAGGTGGTGACGACGAAAAAACTATTGATAATTTTATCGACCGAAATCCAAATGACGTATTGGTTTTTGGTCCTAATGGTAAAACAGTAAGAGCAAGAACGGCCAATCAAAAAATGATGGTTAATGCTTGCGATAAAAATGATATTGTTTTTGCGATCGGTCCCGCAGGTACAGGTAAAACTTACACAGCAGTTGCACTAGCAGTTAGAGCCCTTAAAAATAAAGTGGTAAAGAAAATCATTTTAACTCGTCCTGCAGTTGAGGCAGGTGAAAGTTTAGGATTTCTACCGGGCGATTTAAAAGAAAAAATCGATCCTTATTTAAGACCATTATACGACGCTTTGGATGATATGATTCCAGCAGACAAGCTGGGTTATTATATGAGTACTAGAACCATTGAAATTGCACCGTTGGCTTACATGCGCGGACGTACTTTGGACAATGCATTCATTATTTTAGATGAGGCCCAAAATACCAATGACCTACAAATCAAAATGTTTTTGACTCGTATTGGACCTAATGCGAAAGCAATTATTACTGGCGATCCAACACAAATTGATTTACCAAAAAATCAACAAAGTGGATTATTTAAAGCAACAAGACTTTTAAAAAACATAGATGGTATTTCGCATATTGAATTAGATGAGGAAGATGTTGTAAGACACCGACTTGTTAAGGCAATTATTAAAGCCTATAACAAAGACGATGAGAAAAACATGAAAGAATCAGATAAGAAATAATGATTCTTAAGATCAAAGCACCTTATCGGGTGCTTTTTTCATTCCTTTTATTGACTAACTTTACGATTCTATTTTTTACAAAAACAATCATGAAATCAACTTTTCTAATTTTATTGCTATTATCTGCTGTTATGATTTTTATTTCTTGTAGTGAAGAAAAAAAAGACAGACCTAATACTGCGATTGAAACAGGAACAGCCTTTATAAAAGCAAGTTTAAACGGCGACTTTTCAACCTCGGAATCTTTAATATTAAAAGATTCATCCAATTCAGCACTATTCAACGCTTATAAAGAATATTACGAAAAATTACCTGCCGAAAAAAAGCTACACTACAAACAATCCTCTTACGAAATCATTAAACTAGATGAAATTAATGACTCTGTAACTATCATTAATTTCTCAAATGATTATATGAATAAACCAATGGATATAAAAATTGTAAGAGTAAAAAACAACTGGTTCATAGATTTTAAATATACTTATTCTGGAAATTTACCTATCGATTAAATTTTATGATAAAAAATTTATTAATAGTTGGTTTAGGTGGAGCAATTGGAACTATGGCGAGATTTCTCTCTTACCAAATGATTAAATCAAATTCATCATTTTTAACTACTCTTGCAATCAATGTCATTGGCAGTTTATTGATTGGTATAGTTTTTGGAATGGGCTTAAAGAATTCAAGTTTTGAAAATAACTGGAAGTTATTTTTGGCAACTGGCATTTGCGGGGGATTCACAACATTTTCTGCTTTTAGTATCGAAAACATACAGCTAATTCAAGAAGGAAAATGGAGCTGGTCTCTGCTCTATATTTCAAGCAGTATTATATTGGGGATCAGTGCAGCATTTTTAGGATTTAAAATAAGTGTGTAATTATTTCATACAAAATGACCAAACAAAATAAATATAAGATGGATATCAACACGATTATAATTTTAATTATTATTGGATTTGCTACAGGTGTATTAGGTGGTATGGTAGGCGTTGGCGGAGGAGTTATATTGGTTCCTGCTTTAGTTTTTATTTTAGGATTTTCACAATTAGATGCTCAGGGAACTTCACTTGCATTGATAATGTTCCCAGTAGGACTCTTAGCAGTTATTCAATATTATAAACAGGGGCATGTTGATTTCAACATTGTATTCATTCTGGCAATAGGTTTTGTAATTGGCAGTTTTTTCGGAAGTAAAATTTCATTGAGCATTCCACAACAAACGGTAAAGAGAATATTTGCAATACTTATGTTAGTTATTGCGGTCAAAATGTTATTTTTTGATAACAATCAAGAAAAGAAAAGCATTACTACTGATTCAAAAGTAGATTCACACTAATTACTATTTTAGATTTATTTTTTTCTGAAAAACAATCTGATAGGCACTCCCTTAAAATCAAATTGTTCTCTCAATTTATTTTCTAAATAGTTTCTGTAAGGCGCTTTGATATCATCTGGATAATTACAGAAGAAGGCAAAACTTGGGGTATTGGTTGGAAGCTGAGTTACATACTTTATTTTTATCGCATTACCTCTCACTACTGGTGGATGATAATGTTCAATAGCTTTCAGCATCACATCATTTAGTTTTGATGTTGCTACTTTTCTGTGTTTATTGTCATACACTTCAAGTGCCAATTCAATACTTTTAAATATTCTTTGCTTTTCCGTTACAGAAATAAAAACTAAAGGCACATCATTGAAAGGTGCTAATCTTTGTTTTAATTCTTTTTCGTAATCTCTAGCAGTATTGGTTTCTTTTTCAATTAAGTCCCATTTATTAACTAAAACTACAATTCCTTTTCCTTTTTTAACGGCTAAAGAGTAGATAGCCAAATCCTGTGCTGTAATTCCTTTACCAGCATCCAGCAAAAATAAACAAATATCCGCTTCGTCCATGGCCTTGATGGCTCTGATTACTGAATAAAATTCAAGATCTTCATGAACTTTGTTTTTTCTTCTTATTCCTGCAGTATCAATCAGTACAAATTCTTTATTAAAAAGATTATAATGAGTATGTATAGTGTCTCTTGTAGTTCCAGCAATGTCACTTACAATAGTTCTCTCTTGTCCTATCAAAGCATTCAACAATGAAGACTTCCCAACATTAGGTTGGCCGATAATTGCAAACTTTGGAATATTTTCATCTATATCACTGACGTTTTGTTCATCATCTTTCATTGATGAATTTACAGCATCCAATAACTCCCCTGTTCCACTACCACTGATTGAGGATATGAAAAAGATATGCTCAAATCCTAGACTATAAAACTCACTAGCCTCCATTAATCGGTTATGATTATCTACTTTGTTTACCGCAAGTAAAACTGGCTTATTACTTCTTCTTAATAAATCAGCCATTGATTCATCCAAATTGGTAATTCCAGTTGATGAATCCACCATGAATATGATAGCATTTGCCTCGTCAATTGCAATATTAACTTGCTTTGCAATTTCAACTTCGAATACATCCTCACTTTGTGGTACAAATCCACCAGTATCAATTAAATTAAATGATTTACCAGCCCATTCCGCAACACCATATTGTCGATCTCTGGTAACACCACTAACATCATCAACAATTGCCTTTCTCTGTTCTAACAATCTGTTGAAAAATGTACTTTTACCAACATTAGGCCTTCCCGTTATTGCTACTGTAAAACTCATGATTTTATTATTATAATGCTAATTGTTTGGTTGTAAACAGAATTAAAAATACAAACACTAATTTAATACCCATATTCTTTCAGAAAAGTTTCATTGTCTCTCCACTTGTCTCTTACTTTTACAAACAGTTCCAAAAAAACTTTACTTCCTAAAAACGCCTCTATATCTATTCTTGCTAAAGTTCCTAATTTTTTAATCATACTTCCTTTATCACCAATGATAATACCCTTCTGGGTTTCACGCTGAACGATAATATCAGCAGAAATTTTTATTAGTGTAGTTTTTTCTTTGAACTCTCTCACCAATACCGCACTATGATAAGGCAACTCTTCTTGATACAATTCAAATATTTTTTCTCTAATTAATTCACTCACAAAAAATTTCGTAGGCAAATCGCTGATATCATCACCCTCAAAGAAGGGAGCACCTTCAGGTATATAAGATAAAATGCGATTCAATAATTGATCGATACCTTCCTTATTGATTGCAGAAATGGCAATAACTTCCTTACAGTATTTTTTTTCTTTGAAGAATGATTCAATTTCTTCTAGCTTTTTCCTGTCTTTTTGAGTATCAATTTTATTAACAACTATAATTGCAGGAACTTTTAGATGCAAAGAAGAAAAAATTAAATCTGACTCTTCCGGATTCTCTTTAATATCAAACATCAACAGAGCCAAATCAGCATCTTCAAGACTTCCCTTTACAGCTTGCATCATTTTTTCATGAAGCTTGTACTTAGGCTCTATAATTCCTGGAGTATCTGAAAATATAATTTGATAATTATCCTCTGTCAGGATTGCTTTAATACGGTGTCGGGTAGTTTGTACTTTATGAGATACAATAGCCATCTTTTCACCCATAATAGCATTGAGCAATGTACTTTTACCTGCGTTTGGCTTACCAAAAATATTTACAAATCCTGCTTTCATTAAAAACTGATATAAAAAATTAAAGGCTCGATCTCTCGAGCCTTTTTAGTTGCGAAGAGAAGGATCGAACTTCTGACCTTCGGGTTATGAGCCCGACGAGCTACCGCTGCTCTACTTCGCGTTGCAAAAATAATGACTTTATCCTTTGAAACCAAAAGATATATTTTCAAATGCCAATTTTCCCTATTTTTGCATTTCAATCGTTCTTTTCAAAATCGCTAGAATTTCCGGGGTGCTTTCTATTTGAAGGCTGAGATAATACCCGATAACCTGCTCAGGATAATGCCTGCGAAGGGAGAAGCTCCATATTTGGACACAGTTTTGGGTATAATAACACCCGGATGTTCTGCACAAATTTTTATTACAATGTATTATTTAAGATTATCCTTATTCTTTGGATTATTCTCTTTTACTTTTTTTGCTTCTGCTCAAAAAAAAGCAGACACCACACTTTTGCAGCCGATTGAAATCAATACGGTTAGAGCTTCTGATAACACTCCTGTTACCAAAACAAATATTTCTAAAGAAGAAATTGAAAAGAGAAATATTGGTTACGACTTGCCTTTTATTTTAAATCAAACCCCTTCTGTTCAGGTTAATTCTGATGCAGGTAACGGAATTGGTTATACTGGAATCAGAATCAGAGGAACAGACGCAACGAGAATTAATTTCACCATAAACGGAATCCCATACAATGACGCTGAAAGTCAGGGTACATTTTTTGTAAACCTTCCAGATATTGCATCTTCTTCAAATTCAATTCAAATACAAAGAGGTGTTGGTACTTCAACCAATGGTGCAGGTTCCTTTGGCGGATCCATTAATATCAATACTAATGATATTGATTCCAATAAAAACTTCACCATCAGTAATTCAATAGGCTCCTATCAATCATATAAAACTACATTAATTGCTAACACAGGATTGATAAATAAACATTTTATTTTTACCGGAAGGCTAAGCAATATTAACAGCGATGGATATGTAGACAGAGCCAAAACAAAATTGCAATCCTATTTTGCGAGTGCTTTGTATGTTGATTCAAAACAATCTTTAAGATTCAATACTTTTTCAGGAAGGGAGAAGACTTATGCAGCATGGTTTGGAATAAATGCTGCAACACTTGACACCAACAGAACCTACAATCCTGCAGGCACTGAAAAATCAGGAGAGCCTTATGATAATGAAACTGACAATTATACACAAACTCACTATCAACTATTTTACAACAGAAAAATAAATGAAAGATTAAAGCTCAATGTTGCGCTTTTTTTGACTAAGGGGAAAGGTTATTTTGAACAATATAAAGCCGGCCAATCTTTTTCAACTTATGGTTTACCTGATTACATCAATAGTAACAACGATACTATTTCTTCAACAGATCTTGTTAGACAACTTTGGCTTGATAATAATTTTTATGGAACTATTTTCTCATTACAATATGCTAAAAACAAAACGAGTTTTATTTTTGGAGGCGGATACAACAAATATGATGGATTACATTTTGGCGAAATCATAAATGCTGAAATCAGCCAGTCAATCCCAAATCAATACAGATGGTACAACAACGATGCTACTAAAAGTGATTTATCATTTTATTCAAAATGGAATCAAAAACTAAATGACAACTGGCAAAGTTATGTTGATTTACAAGTCAGAAATGTAAATTACTACATTAATGGATTTAGAAACAACCCTCAACTCATCGTAAAGAATAATTACACTTTCTTCAATCCAAAACTGGGATTTACTTATGTAAAAGATAATGACAAATTTTATATTTCCTACGCCAAATCAAGCAAAGAACCCAACAGAGATGACTTTGAAGCTAAAATAAAAGAGATACCAAAGCCAGAAACATTGCATGATTTTGAGTTAGGCTACGAACACAAAAACAAAAATTCAAATTATACGATGAATCTTTTCTACATGCTTTATAAAAACCAACTAGTACTTACAGGAAAGATAAATGACGTTTACGCATATACGAGAACTAATATTGACAATAGTTTCAGATTGGGATTGGAATTACAAGGATCAACAGTAGTTAATAGATGGCTCGCATTAAATGCGAATCTTACTTTCAGCACAAATAAACTCAGAGAATTCTATGAATATATTGATAACTATGACGACGCAAGTGGTACACAACAGAAAAATTATTACCAAACTTCAGACATCTCTTTTTCACCATCAATCATCGGAGGTGGTTCAATCATCGTAAAAGCTTCAAAAGAAATTGAAATTACCTTCATCGGTAAATATGTAGGGAAACAATTCTTAGATAATACATCAAACAAAAACAGAATACTACATGATTATTATACGCAAGATGCGAGAATTAATTACAATATTGAATTTAATAAAAGCAGGAAAATGAATTTATTTTTTCAGGCAAATAATCTCTTTTCAAAAAAATATGTCAGCAACGGATACACCTTTAGTTATATTTATGGAGGAGCATTTACTACTGAAAATTATTATTACCCAATGGCAACTTTTAATGTAATGGGAGGATTATCGATTACATTATAAAAAATTAACCCCTACCAAATTTTGTTTCCCAACCTAGCATACCTCCTGCTAGGTTTTTTACATTGATGAATCCCATCGTTTCTAACATCATGCATGCTTGCATACTTCTTTGTCCACTTCTGCAGTAACAAATTATTTCTTTGTCTTTTAAATCTTCTATTGCATCTATTTGCATCGCTAAAATCTCTCCTAATGGAATGAGCTGACCACCAATATTAAATTCCAGATGTTCTTCAGGTTGCCTAACATCTATTAAATTTAATTGCTCAGAAGCTAACATTCTTTCATTCAATTCTTCTGCTTGAATAATTTCCATAAAAATAATTTTAGTGAATTGTTGTATCTCTTTCTACCTTTCTCTCTAAAGAAATCCATAAATCCATGATTTGACCGGCTTGAATAAACTCTGGTTCGTTTTGTTCATTCAGCTTTGGTGGATTCTGTTTCCAAATATATGCACTCGCCGTGTCAGTTATTCCTGGATCAGCAACAATAGCTCCAATGGTAATTCCATTTTGTTGGAGAATTGAATTGGCTTCTGAAAAAGTTAAACCCAATAAATCAGGAACCAAAATGGGTTCAAGATTCAAGCCACTTCCTACAACTAAATCTATTGCACTACCCCAAGGAATTTTGGATCCTGAGATGATTTTACCACCTCTATACCTCTGCTCAATGATAGAACCTCTCATAAAATCAGGCTTGTATATTGTATCTCCTAATTTTAGATGACTTCTTCTTAAAATATCCAATGCAAAATTTAAAGATTTGCCCTCTAATGCAGGCATATCTATTAATGGCAATGTCACTCTATTCACAGTCAATAAAATAGTCCTGTTTATTTTTACTGTACTGTTAGGATCTGGGATCTGCCTTAATACAATACCCATCTTTGCAGTATCTGTATATACAGAATCTTGTATTTCAACATCAAACCCCTTACTTTCTAAAAACTTTATGGCATCAGCAGTTTTTTTACCTACAACAGATGGTACAGTTAAATATCTTCCATGATTGGTTATGCTTCCTAATAACTGAAGAATGGTAAAAATTAAAATGAAGAAAATCGCAATAGCCACTAAAAGATTTACCCAAAAAGGTTTTTCTGTAATAAATTTAAACACAGGCTAAATTATTTTTTATTAATACAAATCAAACTTACAATAAAATAATTAAAAACATTCCTCAATCAGTGCTGTGTAAAACTCCTTCAGCGACCATCCCATTGCTTTTACTTGCTGTGGCACAATACTTGCTGCACTTTGACCAGGAACTGTATTTATTTCCAAGAGGTATGGCTTAGCATATTTTTCATTATAAATAAAATCTATTCTAATCACTCCGTTACAATTGAATACAGAATAAGCCTTTTTTGCTTCCTCTCTTATCTTTTCAGCAATGTCTTCTGAAACATCTGCAGGTGTAATTTCCTGACTTGCACCTTCATATTTCGCCTGAAAATCAAAGAACTCGTTTTGAGAAATAATTTCAGTAATCGGTAATGTGATGATATTGCCTTTTGATTTAAATACACCAATAGTAAATTCTCTCCCACTGAT
Source organism: Chitinophagaceae bacterium (assembly GCA_027484165.1). GTDB lineage: Bacteria > Bacteroidota > Bacteroidia > Chitinophagales > Chitinophagaceae > Ferruginibacter. Next base: position 29,412 of record JAIXWH010000126.1, read on the forward strand.
AAATTCTTCGACAAGCACTTGTTCATCTTCATTGAATGCTTTTTGTAATGCGATGCTCAATTCATTTTCTTCCTTTACCTTACTGATGCCTAAACTACTTCCACCATTATTTGGTTTTACAAACAATGGAAGAGTTAACTCTTTTAAAATTTGATTAGGAGTTAAAGGATTATTTTTAAATAAGTGTAGTGACTTTGCAACAGGTATTCCTGCAAATGCAGCAACAGCAACTGTGTATCGTTTATTAAAAGTTAGCGCAGAACTTGCTGCATTACATGAAGTGTATGGAATATTTAAACAATCAAAATAACCTTGCAATTTACCATCCTCTCCTGGTGTGCCATGAAGACCAATTAGAACTGCATCAAATTTTAATTTCTGTCCATTTTCAGCAATTGAAAAATCATTTTTATCAACAAGCGTTTTTTCTTTTTTTGCATTTACATAAAACCAACCTGATGGATGAATATCTATGATAAAACAATTCCATTTTTCAGAATCAATGTTTTGAAAGATACTATCTGCACTTTTATAAGATATTACTGATTCACCTGAGTATCCACCAGTAACAAGGGCTATATTTTTTTTCATAATTTGGATTAAAAATTTAATTATTTACCGATGCCTTCATTTTCAGAATGCAACAACAACTTCCATTTTCCATCATTTTGTTTTTTCCATACACTGCAGTAAGTTCCATACAAAATGGTATCCTGTTGTTTGGGATGCAAAATATAGATACCATAAGTGTAACCCATCTCACCAGATTCTGAAATTTCTGCATGACGTGGATCCCAACCTAAAGTATATTCTGCATCATCCTGTTGAATCAGATAATCAATTGCATTTGCACCAATAATTGGCATTTGATTGGACCTCAAAATTGTTCCATTACTATCCAGGTACTCTATAAATGCTGTTTTCATGCCTTGCTCCTGAATCATTGCAGAAAAAGCACGATCTACTTCAATCAACTCAAAGTTTTTTGAAACCTGATCTTCTTTTGGAGAAGTAACTTTTTTTGTTTTGCATGATATCAACCCAATAAAAAATAAAATAAAAAATAAATAATATTTCATCCTAAGATTCTTATGCAACAACAAAAAAATATTTTTAAAAAGATTGAATTACAGATGTAATTTCTCTTTCTTTGACATCAACTCATCTACTGTTTCGCGGTACATTTCATCAGGAACACAACAATCGACCGGACAAACCGCCGCGCATTGTGGCTCTTCATGAAAGCCCTGACACTCCGTACATTTATTAGGGGTGATATAGTAGGTATCATTACTGATTGGAGAAATTCTTTGATCTGCATCAACACTGGAACCATCCATCAGTGCGTAACTACCTTTCACTGATGTTCCATCAGAAATAGCCCATTCTACTCCGCCTTCATAAATAGCGTTATTTGGACATTCGGGTTCACATGCCCCACAATTAATACATTCATCTGTAATCTTTATTGCCATCTGTCGTAATTTTGATGTAAATTAATGATAACCGCATGAATTTACAAAATCGGATTGATGTATTGGCTTTATTGGGGGAATATCTTCAAAATAATTCACCAGATTGGCAAGAAACTAAAAAAGCTGCAACCGCCAAGAATCCTTGGTTTACAGAAGATTTTATTAATAAATCTACAAATGCAATTGCCCATCAATTTTTAGATAAGAATAAATTAAGAGAATGGACAAATCACTATCATCTTGATGATTTAATAGCTCCTAAAAATTTAGGAATAGTAATGGCAGGCAACATTCCAATGGTAGGATTTCACGATTTGCTGAGTGTTTTTATTACTGGTCATAATCAAAAAATCAAACTTTCGTCTAAAGACGATGTATTGATACCCTATCTCATCAAAAAAATAACCGAATGGGAACCTCAAGTTGTAAATTATATTTCTATAGCAAATCAATTAATAGGATGTGATGCATACATCGCCACAGGTGGAAATCAATCGGCTGTATACTTTGAACAATATTTTTCAAAATACCCAAATATCATCAGAAGAAACAGAACTTCAGTTGCCGTTTTGAAAGGAAATGAATCCATCGACGAACTTTTACTTCTAGCCGAAGACATTCAATCTTACTTTGGGTTAGGTTGTAGAAATGTAACAAAGATTTATGTTCCACAGGGATATGACTTTATTCCCTTTTTGAATTCGTTTAAAAGGTTTAATTATTTCAGAGAGCACAACAAATACAGCAATAATTATGACTACCAATTGTCAATATTGCTTCTCAATAATATTAAATATATGAGTAATGAAAATTTACTTCTGGCAGAAAATGAAAAACTTTTTTCTCCAATTAGTGTTTTACATTATGAGCATTATGAAGATTACTCTAATTTGATGAAAATGCTTTCTGAAAATCAGGATATTCAATGTATTGTAGGCATTGATAACATCAAATTTGGACAAAGTCAAAACCCGAATTTATTTTCATATGCAGACGGAGTTGACACCATACAATTTTTATTATCCCTATGATTTTAAAAAGTGTTACTAATTAATTGTTAAACATGTCAGTTTTGTTATACCAATTTGTCAGTCAAGTATTATTTTGCACCTCGGCACAAAATTTGAAATTGAGTAATTAAATTAAAAAATAAACCTTTATAAATGAAACTAAAACAAGTATTGGCAACATCAGGGATTAGCGCCCTTACCGCATTAGCTGTAGTTTGGGGTTACAGTAGTTATTTAAAAAATAGTAGCAGTTATGCTGGGCAATTCCCCAACAATTTACCCAGCAACTACCGATTGGCCAGCATGGGAGAAAATGGTAATCCTCCCGGAGCTATCGATTTTACTCAGCCTTCTGCAGCTGCATTACCGGCAGTAGTTCACATCAAAACAAAAACTAATGCAAAGCAGGTTACAAACAATCTTCCAAGAATGAGACAAAACCCTTTTAGTGATTTTTTTGGCGGTGATGATATGTTTGAACAATTTTTTGGTGGAGGAAGGATGAACATTATTCCAGAACAAAAAGCTTCAGGATCAGGAGTAATCATAAGTGATGATGGATTTATTGTAACCAATAATCATGTGGTTGAAAACGCAGATGAGATTACTGTAACACTAAACAATAAAAAAACTTTTACTGCAAAAGTGATTGGCGCCGAACCTGCTTATGATTTAGCGGTTATAAAAATCGAAACCAAAAATTTACCTTATCTCATTTACGGCAACTCTGATGAAGTTAGAATTGGTCAATGGGTTTTGGCAATTGGCTATCCTTTAAATTTGGAAACTACAGTTACAGCTGGTATTGTAAGCGCCAAAGCAAGAAGCTTGGGATTAAACAAAGATAAATCAGGAAACGCTGGTGGAGCAGTTGAATCTTTCATACAAACTGATGCTGCTGTAAACATGGGGAATAGCGGTGGTGCATTGATTAATACAGATGGTAAACTTATTGGTATTAATTCTGCGATAGCTTCGCCAACCGGATATTATTCAGGATATTCTTATGCAATTCCTGTTAATATTGTAAAGAAAGTTGTTGATGATTTAATCAAATTCGGAACAGTACAAAGAGGATATCTTGGTATACAATACAGCGTTGCTTCGGATATGAATGAAGATCAAAAGAAGAAAGTAGGTATACCCGAATCGGCTTATGATGGTGTTTTTGCAACCGAAGTTCCTACTGATGGTGGCGCCTACACAGCGGGTATCCGTAAGGGTGATAGGATTCAAAAAGTAAACGGAATTGAAATCATTGGTGGCGGAGAATTGCAAGAGCAAATTAGTAAATTCAAACCAGGCGATAAAGTTCCGGTAATGGTGTTAAGAAATGGTAAACCCATGAGTTTTACTGTAACATTAAAAAACAGAGCTGGAAATTACGATATTGTAAAAAATGATTCTCAACTCGAATTACTTGGAGCAGACTTTGCAACGTTAGATGCTAAAAAAGCAAAAGAATATGGTATAGAAGGTGGAGTAATAGTCAAAAAAATAAACAGTGGCGCACTTAATGATCAAACTAGAATGAAAGATGGCTTTGTCATTCTAAAAGTAAATGATAAAGATGTAAAATCTGTTGAAGATATGAGAAAAGCAATCGGCAAGGACAAATCTGTTTCAATCAGTGGCTTTTACCCGGGTTATGATGGACTTTACGAATATCCAATAATTCTGGAATAATAAAATCAACAATGTCTTTCAAATAAAGCCCGGTTTCAATCGGGCTTTATTTATTGTAAAAATTTTAAGACTACGAATTCTCCAGGCTCTAATTCTATTTTAATACGGTTTTTGAAAACCATTTTCTCTGAAGTAAACAAATTAACATAAACTCTATTTTCATTTGAGGATAGTTGATAGTCGCAGGTAATTTTCTCAAATTCAAAATTCAAAAAAACTAAAATGTATTGATTGCCTTCAGATACTTTAAATGAGATTACCTTTTTATCTGTGTCAATAAATTCTATTTTACTGAATATCGGAAGCGATTTTCTTAGCGTACTTAAGGTTTTGTAAAAATCAAACATATACAAAGGCTTATTCCAATCGATTGCATCTTTTTCAAAAAAAGACAATCTCTTTTCATTTGGAATTTCCTGACCAGAATAAATTAATGGGACGCCGAATGGATAGAAAAAAGTAAACACTGACATAGCTTTAGCAAATTGACCATACTTTTCAAATTCAGTACCATTCCAGCTGTTTTCATCATGATTGGAAGTGAAATATAATTGTAGATTTTGGGTATCTGATTTCAAAAAATCCAAGAAATCTCTTTTTGAAATCTCGTTATTGATAAATTCTTTAGACTTATGCATCCACCTCCATGCATATATTACATCAAATACCTCATAGTAATTTTCATTTTCTGTCTCCCCCAACCAAATCAAATCAGACTTGATCAATTCTATTTTATGTTTTGCTTTTTTCCAAAAATGTAATGGAGTTAAGTGTGCCATATCTGCTCTGAATCCATCTATATTAAAATTTCGAACCCAATTCAACATTGACTCAATCATTGCCTCATGAGCAAAAGTGTTATCATGATTGATTTGTATAACATCAGTCCAATCATTAGGAGAAATAAACTTTTCATTTTCATCTCTCACATAAAACTCAGGATTTGAAAGGGTCCAAACATGGTCCCAGGAAGTATGATTGGCTACCCAATCCAAAATTATTTTCATTCCATGAGAATGAAGGGTGTCTACCAGATTTTTAAAATCTTCTTTTGTGCCATAATCTGTATGAATTTCATTGAATTCCATTATTGAATAGGGGCTGCCCAATGCACCTTTTCTATTCAACATACCTATAGGTTGAATGGGCATCAACCAAATCACATCTACGCCCATTTTACTTAATCTTGGAATATGGTTAATGAATGAGGGAATATCTCCTTTTTCAGAGTATTGTCTGAGGTTTACCTCATAAATAGTACATCTTTTATAAAATTCAATATTCATAAATTCAGCAAACAATTATCAATGTACAAGTTAAGTGATTATCTTTTCAGAATAGAAGATTGTATCTTACCTTTGACATGATATAAATCAAAATGAAAAAGTTTTCAATTCCATTTACTTATAGGAGTTCATTAATTTCCTCAATTAAAGAAAAAAGGAAACATGCAGATAAATTAAAAAAAGACTTTACTCCTACCCAATTGGATTTTGGTCCGATTCAGATTAAACTTGCACGTCATTTTGGATTTTGCTATGGTGTAGAAAATGCAATAGAGATTGCTTTCAAAACAATTGAAGAAAATCCAGGGAAGAGGATTTTCTTGTTAAGCGAAATGATTCACAATCCATTAGTGAATAAAGATTTATTGGCAAGAGGCCTTCAATTTCTTCAGGATACTTCAGGAAAAAACCTTGTTCCCTTTGAAGAGTTGACTTCAAAAGATATTGTCATTATTCCTGCATTTGGAACAACTATAGATATTGAGAACAAATTAAAATCTATTGGAATCGCAATAGAGAAATACAACACCACTTGCCCTTTTGTAGAGAAAGTTTGGAACAGAAGTGAGCAAATCGCGAAAAAAAACTATACTGTTATTGTTCATGGCAAACCTACTCATGAAGAAACAAGAGCAACTTTTTCTCATGCTGCGGTTAATACTCCAACGGTGATTGTTAACGATATGAATGATGCTATTATTTTATCGGATTTTATAACAGGTGTTTCTAATGCTACTGATTTTTATTCCATTTTTAAAGGAAAATATTCTGAAGGTTTTGATATTGATAAAGACTTGACAAGAATTGGTGTTGTAAATCAAACAACAATGTTAGCAAGCGATACTCAAGCCATTGCGGATTTTCTGAAAAAAGTGATGATAAAAAAACATAACCTATCAGAAGAGAATTGTAGCGAACATTTTGCTGACACCCGCGACACCCTTTGTTATGCAACAAATGATAATCAGTCTGCTGTATATGGTTTATTGAAAGAAGAAGCCGATTTGGCAATTGTAGTTGGAGGATATAACAGCAGTAATACATCACATCTTGTAGAATTATGCGAAGAGAAATTACCTACTTATTACATTGATCATGAATCGAGAATTATTTCAAAAGACTCCATAACTCATTTTAATTTTCACAACAAAACAGAATTGTTTACTAATAATTTTTTACCTGAAAAAAGGCCTTTTAAAATACTGATGACCAGCGGAGCAAGTTGTCCCGACTCTGTTGTAGAAAACGTAATTAAAAAGATTTGCGGTTATTTTATTTCGGAGACTGAATTTGAAGAAGTTTGTTTGAAAACCATAAATGAAGCATTATAATTTCTTAGCTACCAATTTTAAAGCAATATCAAGCTGCTCTTCCATCGAAAGATTTGTATTATCTAAAAGTATTGCATCTACTGCTTTTCTCAATGGACTAACTTCACGATTAGAATCTATATAGTCCCTCATTTCTAGATTGGCTTTTACTTCATCAATGGTAACATTAGGGTTTTTATCATACATTTCTTTAAATCTTCTCTCTACCCTAACTAAAATCTCTGCTGTCATAAATAATTTTAATTCTGCGTCAGGAAATACTGTGGTTCCAATATCTCTTCCATCCATTACAATACCTTTTTCAATGCCCATTTTTTGTTGTTGATCAACAGCAAATGTTCTAACTGAAGCAATTGTTGCCACTTCACTCACTTTCTCGGCCACTACTAAATCTCTGATAAAATACTCCACATTTTCATCATTCAAATGCATATCAGATTGCAATGATTTTGTATTATGAACAAACTTAAGGTCTATATTTTTTAATGCATTTTGAGTTTGATTTTCATCAGTCCAGTCAATATGATTGCGAAGAAAATACAGTGTAATTGCTCTGTACATTGCACCACTGTCAATATATACATAACCCAGTGCCTTTGCTAGTTGTTTGGCTAAAGTACTTTTACCACATGAAGACCACCCGTCTATAGTTATGATAATTTTATTCATCTCTTTTTAAAAATTCTTTCTTTTGTAAAACTAAACGGATATTTTCTTAAAATTCGAATGTAAAATAAATTAAAACAGGTGAATACATACATTTTTAAAGAAAAGAAAACAGATAAAGAAAAACGCCCCAATAATTGGGGCGTTTGGAGATTATTATGATGACTTTTTCTCTTTCTTTTTAGGCTCATCTTTGAGCTTAAAGATGATTTTACCGGCTTCTTTGTCCAACTCAGCTCTCATAGTGTCACCCGCTTTGATTGTCATATTTAAAATCTCTTCAGCTAAAGGATCTTCAAGATACTTTTGAATAGCACGATGAAGCGGACGGGCGCCAAATTGACTATCATACCCTTTTTCAGCAATGAAATCTTTTGCATCTTCAGCCAATTCCAAGCTAAATCCAAGATTACTCAATCTCTTCATCACACCTTTCATCAAAATATCGATAATCTGGAATATATTTTCTTTGTTAAGTGAGTTAAAGATGATCACATCATCAATTCTATTCAAGAACTCAGGGCTGAAAGTACGTTTTAAAGCTTTTTCAATAATCGCCTTATTATTTTCATCTTGATTATCTTGTCTAGACTGGGTAGCAAATCCAACACCATCACCAAAATCTTTCAATTGACGTACGCCAATGTTAGAGGTCATGATGATCATGGTATTTTTAAAGTCTACTTTTCTGCCTAATCCATCTGTAAGTTGTCCGTCATCCAAAACTTGTAATAAAATATTATAAATATCTGGATGGGCTTTTTCAATTTCATCAAGAAGGATTACACTGTATGGTTTTCTTCTAACCCTTTCGGTTAGCTGACCACCTTCCTCGTATCCAACATATCCCGGAGGTGCTCCTATCAATCTACTCACAGTAAACTTCTCCATATATTCACTCATGTCAATTCTAATCAAAGCATCTTCACTATCGAACATATGTTTTGCTAAAGAACGCGCTAACTCTGTCTTTCCAACACCTGTAGGACCTAAGAAAATAAAAGTACCAATAGGCTTTTTGGGGTCTTTTAAACCGATTCTGTTTCGTTGAATCGATTTCACCACTTTTGCAATAGCCTCATCCTGACCAATTACAGCACCTCTCAAATCATCGGCCATTCTACGTAATTTATCCGTTTCAGCTTGAACCATCCTCTTAACAGGAATTCCAGTCATCATAGATACCACTTCAGCAATATCTTCTTCTTCAATAGGAAAACGCTTATGCTTACTTTCTTCTTCCCATATCGCTTTTGCACTTTCCAAATCTTCTTGCAATTTCTTTTCAGTATCTCTCAAAGAAGCAGCTTCTTCAAATTTCTGACTCTTTACAACTCTGTTTTTTTCAAGCTTAATGTCTTCAATCTTCTTTTCAAGATCAAGTATATTCTCTGGAACATTAATGTTCTTGATGTGTTTTCTTGCACCAACTTCATCCATAACATCAATCGCTTTATCTGGAAGCAACTTATCAGTCATGTATCGATCGCTCATTTTTACACAGGCTTCAATTGCATCTTTACTATAAGTTACATTATGATAATCTTCGTATTTATTTTTGATGTTATTGAGAATCTCAATCGCTTCGTCTACAGATGGCTGTTCTACTAACACTTTCTGAAATCTTCTGTCTAATGCACCATCTTTTTCGATATGCATTCTGTATTCATCCAAGGTAGAGGCGCCTATACATTGCAATTCACCTCTTGCTAAAGCGGGTTTAAATATATTCGAAGCATCTAATGACCCACTTGCTCCGCCTGCACCAACAATAGTATGAATTTCATCAATGAACAAAATCACATCTCTGTTTTTCTCCAATTCGTTCATGATTGCTTTCATTCTTTCCTCAAACTGACCTCTGTATTTTGTACCAGCAACTAAGGCTGCCAAGTCAAGACTTACAACTCTTTTATCAAATAAAACTCTTGATACTTTTCTTTGAATGATTCTTAATGCCAATCCTTCAACAATTGCAGTTTTACCCACACCAGGTTCACCAATCAAAATTGGATTATTCTTTTTTCTTCTTGATAAGATCTGAGATACCCTTTCTATTTCATGCTCTCTTCCAACTATTGGATCTAAATTTCCATTTTCAGCCAAACGGGTGATGTCTCTTCCAAAATTATCCAACACTGGAGTTTTAGATTTAGATACTCCGCCTGCAGCTCCTGACTTAGGATTTTTAGGCTGTTGACCATATTCTTTTCTTTCCTCGTCAAAATCATCATCTTCATTAAATTCAGCCTTAGGGGGTGGGTTATGTGAAACGAACCCTAACTCACTTTTAAAATTATCATAATCAACTTCATATTGATTTAGAATCTGAGTAGCAATATTTTCTTTGTTTTTTAAAATGGAAAGCATCAAATGCTCACTTTCAACCATAGCACTTTTTAAAGTTTTTGCTTCCAAAACTGTAATGCGAATTACCTTTTCGGCTTGTTTTGTTAATGGAAGTGAATTGATATTTGCAATATTTTTTCCGCTTTTATCTTTTACAGACATTTCAATTTGCTTACGCAATTCATATAAATCTATATTCAGATTCTTAAGAACTTTAACTGCAATATTTTCCTCATCACGAATCAAACCTAAAACCAAATGTTCTGTTCCTATAAAATCATTTCCGAGTCTTAATGCCTCCTCTCGGCTATATGAGATTATTTCTTTTACTTGGGTAGAGAAATTGTTGTCCATGGCTATGAATTTAAATTGTTACAATAATAACGATTATTTGAATCGTTTTAGTTTACGGAATTGGCAAATGTTGATATGTTGAAAAGTTACCAGCTTTTTTCAGTGAATCCAAATGAAATAAATTTTCAAAATCAATAAACATCCATTTTATATTTTTCTTTGAAAAAACACCAAATTATCTGTTTTGCTTTAAAATTTAATTATTTTACATTATTATCAAAATATTGTCAATATATGGATGTCAAAATAGATACCAAAGAGAAGTTTTCTGTGATTACACCTAACTTTAATCTCAATTCTGCAAATATGTCAGACGAATTGACTGAATTATTGAAAACATACTTTGATAAAGATATTCCGCATCTCATTTTAAACATGAAAAATGTTGTAGATGCCGACTTGGAATCACTAACAAAAATTGTAAATCTACAGGCCTCTTTTTATAATGAGAATTTTTCTTTTGTTATTTGTGAGATGAAGGAATCAATGATACAAATTCTTGAAGATGCTAATTTGATTGACACTATGAATATCACTCCAACTGAAAGTGAAGCTTGGGATATAGTGCAAATGGAAGAAATGGAGCGAGAAATGTTAAACGACTTTGATAATAATTAAAATCAGACACTATTTTGTTTGCAATAACCATACTTGGAAACAATTCAGCATTACCAGCATTTGGAAGAAACCCCACTGCTCAGGTTTTGCAGACAAATGACAATTCCTTTTTAATCGATTGTGGAGAAGGGACTCAGATTCAAATGAGCAAATACAAAATAAAGCACAGTAAAATCAGTCATATTTTTATTTCTCATCTACATGGCGATCATTATTTTGGACTTATAGGATTAATAACCAGCATGAGTTTGTTAAACAGAGAGCAGGATTTACATTTATTTGGACCATCTCAACTTAAAGACATAATTGACATACAACTTAAAGTTGCCAACACCATTTTAAGCTTTGATTTACATTTTCATCCACTTTCTGATGAAGGAGAAATTTGCAACACAAAAAAAATGACTGTCTCTTCTTTTAAAGTTCAACATCAAATTGACTGTTGGGGATTTTTGTTTAAAGAAAAAAAGAATCCAAGAAGCATAGACATTGAAAAAGCTAAAGCATTTGAAATTCCTGCTTCTTTTTATGATAATCTCCAGAAAGGAGAAAGTTATCTGACTAAAAAAGGAACGCTGATTCATAATGATAGCGTAACATTTGCAGCCCCTCCACCTAAAACTTATGCTTATTGTGCTGATACTCTTTTTCATACTTCATTAGTAGAAAAAGTTAAGGGTGTTCATTTACTGTACCATGAAAGTACCTACTTGAAAGATTTAGAAGATCGCGCAACTGCAAGATACCACAGCACTACTACTCAGGCAGCAACAATAGCAAAAATGGCAGAAGTAAAACAATTAATGATTGGACATTTCTCTTCAAAATATGAATCCATTGAACCATTTTTGAATGAAGCAAAAGATGTTTTTGAAAACACTATTCTTGCAGTCGAAGGAAGTTGCTATAAAATCTGATAACTTATTTTCCTAAATACTTTTTTACACTTTGATGAACATCTTCAGATAATGCAACCAAGGGTAAACGCAGTTCGTTTTCAATAAATCCCATTTCATACAAAAAAGACTTTACACCAGCGGGATTGTTCTCTTCAAATAAATATTGATAAGCAGGAATTAAATTGTCATTTATTTTTCTTGCAGCTTCGTAATCATAATTCAAACATAATTTAACCAACTGACTAAATTCATATGGAAATGCATTTGCTGCAACACTAATTACACCCTGCATTCCACAAGCAATTTGTGGCAAAGCCAATGCATCATCGCCACTTACCACAAAAAATCTACTTGGCTTCTTCTTGATGATTTCCATACATTGTAACATATCACCACTTGCCTCTTTGATACCAATAATGTTTTCAAAATCATTGGCTAATCTAATAATTGTTGAAGCCGTTATATTTCTACAAGTTCGACCAGGAACATTATAAAGAATTATTGGCTTTGGAGATTTGAGAGCAATTTCTTTATAATGCTGATAAATTCCTTCTTGCGAGGGCTTATTATAATTGGGACTTGCACTTAATATTGCACTCACTCCATCTAAAGGATAAGTGAGTAAATCATTAACTACTTCTGCGGTGTTATTACCACCAATACCTACAACCAATGGAATGCGTCCATTAATTGCCTCTTTTGTAAAATTGATGATTTCTATTTTTTCATCTTTGGACAACACAGGGGTTTCTCCAGTTGTACCTAGAGTAACGATATAGTCAACACCACCTTCAATTATGTAATTTATTAAATTCTTTAAAGCTTTGTAATCAACTAATTTATTTTTATCAAATGGAGTGATGATGGCAACTCCTGTTCCTTTAAAATCAAACATTCTCTATTTTTTTGTGAAGTTAATTAAAACCGATTAAAATATTTATGAGTGAAGAAATTTTGATTTTTGCAAATAAGTATCATCATTTCCGTATACAAATAAAACGCTTCCATTTTTTATTTGATTAATAATTTGACTGCTTAAATCTGCAGGAAGCGCAGGACAACCCCAGCTTCTTCCGCAATAACCTTGGCTTCGAATGGAGGGCTCCGACACATAATCTGCAGGATGAATCACAATGCCTCTTTCATAAGCCTTATCATTAATGCCATTTTCCAATCCAAACAAAGTAAGTGAATATCCGTGTTTTCCTTTATAAGTTTTACCAGTTTGGTAAAATCCCAAACTGCTTTTCAAACTTGAATTTTCATTTGAAAAAGAAGTAGCATAAAGTTGACCTGAATTGCGTCCATGGGCTACATAAGTATTAAACAATACTTTATTATTCAATAAATCTATAACAAACATTCTTTTTTGATTGGAGGGTTTACTAAAATCAACAATTGTTACAATGGATTTTATTTTTTCAGAAGATTGACTTTTAATTTTTTGATAGCCATTTATTGCCAAGAAAAAAACTTCTTTTGATAACCCTAAACTATCTAATTTAACAGTCATGTAATCAAATTCATTACTTTCAGTTTTTGTATTTACTATTATTTTTTTGAACAAATCATTATTGGCAAAATAAAATTGAAAAGAAAAAAATAAACCGACGGTGATAAGTGGATAAAGCAGGATCGAATTAAGATAGGTCTTCATTGGTTAGTTTGGATTAAAATTTGAACGAAAATAATTTTATAAACGCACTAACAGCTTTTAATGATGTTAATAGTTTATAAATATTATCACAAAACTTATTTCAAAGTCAACAAATATTGCTTCAAATCGTCATAATTCACCTCCATTTTTTGAGCAACCTTCATCTTATTGATAATGGCTCCAACTCCATCTGGTAAAGGAATTTTTCGATTAATTAAGGGTTCTACTACATCATAAAACTTCACAGGATGTGCAGTTTCAGCAAAAATACCCTGTAAGCCTTCATGCTCGATTAAGTAATTTCTTAAAGCCACGTAACCAACTGCTCCATGAGGATCCAATAAATAATCAAATTCTTTTTCTACTTCGATAATAGCATTTTTGGTTGTTGTATCATCGATACTCACTGAAGTAAATACCTCTTTTATTTTTTGAAAATTGTTATCAAACAATTGTAGGATTCTGATAAAATTACTGGGATCTCCCACATCCATTGCATTTGAAATGGTGGCAACAGATTGTTTTGCTTGATATTGATGAGTTAACATATATTGAGGCACTACATCATTGGCATTACATGCTGCTATAAAATGATTTATTGGCAGTCCACTTTTCAATGCCAATAAACCTGCACATATATTTCCGAAATTTCCACTTGGCACACAAATTACAGGAGCATTATTTTTATCCTGCCATTGTTTATACGCTAAAAAATAAAAGAATTGTTGAGGAAGCCATCTTGCAACATTTATCGAATTTGCAGAAGTTAAAAATAAAGAGGAGCAAAGTTCTTCGTCTGTAAAGGCTTTCTTCACCAATCGTTGACAATCATCAAATGTCCCATTAATTTCAAGGGCATGTATATTTTTTCCAAGAGTAGTTAACTGTTTTTCTTGCACACTGCTTACTTTACCACTGGGATATAATATAACAACTTGTACCCCTTCTACACCGTAAAAGCCATCAGCAACTGCACCGCCTGTATCTCCTGATGTTGCAACCAATACTGTAACTTTTTTATCATTACCTTTTACAAAATAACCCAAACATCTGCTCATGAATCTTGCTCCAATATCTTTAAACGCCAATGTATTACCATGAAACATTTCAAGAGCAAACATCTTTGGACTAACTGAAACAACAGGTATTTTAAAATTTATAGTTTGTGAAACAATTTCCAACAGCACATCATTCGGAATCACATTTCCTACATAAGGTTTAATTACTCTAAACGCAAGTTCATCATTGGAAATTTGTTCTATGTTATTGACCAAATCTTTTTCGAGCTGAGGAATAAATTCAGGGAAATAAAGTCCTTTATCAGGAGCCTGACCCTTAATTGTTGCTTCCTTAAAGTCAACTAAAGGCGCTTTTTTATTTAAACTATAATATTGCATTTCTCTCTTGTTAGATTTTAATTAAATCACTTCTACTCCACTTTTTGCAACTGTGGAAACATAGGTTTTGTAGTCAATACCAAGATGGTTGTAAATCAGTTTCATATCGCTTTCAACTGACTTTGCGATATTTTGATTTTCACTTAACATGAACAATGACGGACCGCTTCCCGAAATGCCACCTCCAAGCGCACCGGCTTCGATGCCCATTTTCTTCACCTCATCAAAACCCGGTATCAATTTACTTCTTACTGGCTCTACAATCACATCTTGCAAAGAACGACTTATCAATTGATAATCATATTTTAAAAAACCGGAAACTAATCCAGCAACATTGGCCCATTGGGTAACCGCACTTTTTAAGGATACTTCTTTTGGCAGAATTTCTCTCGCATAAGAAGTTTTTATTTCAATTTGTGGATGAACAATAGTAATAAACAAAGGTGGCGTATCTAGCTCAATGATATCTAAAGAAGACGTATCTCTGATTAATACCAAACCTCCGTAGATGCATGGCGCTAAATTATCAGCATGTCTTGAACCACTTGCCAATAGTTCTCCTTCCATTGCAAAAGCGACCAATTGCTTTTTATTAAAAGGCTTTCCCAATAATTCATTAGCTGCAACAACAATTCCAGCTGCACTTGCAGCGCTGGAACCTATTCCACTGCCAGGCTTGATTTTTTTCTCAATTATTATATCAAAACCACCTTCATAATTCAAAGCATCCATCATAGATTGCAGCGCTACTCCGGCAATGTTATGCTTTGGATCGGTGGGTAAATTAAATTCATCAGTATGTCTGATAATAATTTTATGCTCATCTATTTTCGACAATTCAATGATATCATAAGGCTCATTCAATGCCATTCCTAAAATATCAAAGCCACAACATAAATTTGAAAGTGTAGCGGGCGATTTTACTTTTATACTTTGCATAGCTTAAAATTTTGAAGCTCTTATAATATCGGCAAAAACGCCACTTGCTGTAACTTCAGCTCCGGCGCCAGCTCCCTTTATTACCAATGGCTGCTCTTTGTAACGATCGGTGTAGAATAAAACTACATTATCTTTTCCATACAAATGATACAAGTCATTTTGTGGATTAATATGCTGTAAACCTACAGCAGCTTTTCCATTTTCATAGCTGGCAACAAATTTTAGAATGTTTCCTTTTGAATGCGCATCATCGAAAAGTTGTTTGAAATGATTTTCTTGGTCGTGCATAGAAGCGTAAAAATCTTCCACGCTTCCTTGCATGCAAGCTTCAGGCATGAAAGAGTTATTTGCAATATGTTCCATCTCTAATTGCATTCCCGATTCTCTTGCCAAAATCATTATTTTTCTCATCACATCCTTACCTCCCAAATCTAAACGTGGATCTGGCTCTGTGTATCCTTCAATCTGTGCTTGCTTTACTACATCAGAAAATTTATTCTTTCCATCGTAATTATTAAAAACAAAATTCAACGTTCCGCTTAGCACAGCCTCAATTTTATGAATTCTATCACCGCTATGCATTAAATCATTGATGGTACCAATAATCGGTAACCCAGCGCCTACATTAGTCTCAAAAAGAAACTGAGCGTTGTATTCTCTTGACAAATCTTTTAATTTCCTGTAGTTATTATATGGTGATGAAGCTGCTACTTTATTACATGCAACTACCGCAATACTTTTTTGTAATAATTTATGATATACTTCTGCAACCGATTCATTGGCTGTAATGTCAACAAAAATGGTGTTTCTTAAATTGAGTGAAATTATTTGCTGAACAAATTCACTCAAATCAGCTCTTACCCCTTCATCAACCGATTGCTTCCAATATTCTAAATCAATGCCAGATTCTTCAATTAGCATTCTAGTGCTGTTAATAATGCCTGTTACCTTTATATTCAACCTCATTTTTTCCTGAAGAAAAGTGGCTTGATGGTGAAGTTGGGCAAGTAGTTTACTTCCAACATTCCCAACTCCTGCAATGAAAACATTCACCAACTTATAAGTTGTTTCAAAAAACTCTTCATGCAATACGTTTATTGTTTTTTTAACATCACTGGTATGTATAACCGCTGAGATATTTTTTTCTGATGAACCCTGGGCTATAGCTCTGATATTAATCCCATTTCTTCCCATAGCGCTAAACATTCTTCCACTAACTCCAGTATGATTACGCATATTTTCTCCCACAAGTGCCACAATAGATAAATCTTTTTCTATTTTTAAAGAATCTACTTTTTGGAGTGCGATTTCATTAACAAATGCAGCATCTACAGCTTGAGATGCTTTTGATGCAAACGCTCCATCAATAGCAACTGTAATTGAATGCTCTGAAGAACTTTGAGTAATCAATATCACATTAATTTTCTCATTACTTAATGCCTCAAACAATCTTTTTGAAAAACCTGGGATGCCAATCATACCACTACCCTCTAACGTTAGTAAACATATATTATTAACACTTGAAATTCCTCTTACTATGTTATCTGATTCAGTTTTAGCATTTCCAAAAAGATGCAAGTCATTTGAAATAACTGTTCCATAATCTTCTGGGGCAAATGTATTTTTAATCCAAACTGGAATATTTTTACTCATCACCGGCTGAATAGTTGGAGGATAAATGACTTTAGCTCCAAAATGTGATAATTCCATTGCTTCCTGATAAGAAATCTGAGGAATTATTTTGGCATTACTGCTCAATCTTGGATCTGCGGTCATCATTCCACTAACATCTGTCCATATTTCCAAACTGTTTACATTTAATGCAGCAGCCAAAATTGCTGCTGTATAATCTGAGCCGCCTCTTCCCAGAGTAGTCGTGATATCATTTGCATCTGAAGCAATAAAGCCAGGAAAGATATACAATTGTTTGTTTGTAGATTTGATATAATCTTTAATTTTAGAATTGGTTACTGTAAAGTCTACAGCTGCAGAACCATAATTGGAATTGGTTAAAATCACTTTTCTTGAATCTTTCCAAATGGTTTCAATATTTTTATCGTTAAATGCTGCTGCAATAATTTGAGAAGAGAGTTTTTCACCATAACTGGCAATTTTATCTTTTGACCTTAATGTCAATTCGCCTAACATGAATAAGCCATCACATAAATTATTCAATTCAGTACAAGCTTTTTCTAGTATCTGAATCAGTGGGCTCTTTGCAGATTCACCAACAAGATTATTGATACAATCCTTATGTCTCTGTTCTATTAAATTTAATTTTTCGATGTAAGTTTCCTTTCCTTGAGATGCTAAAGTTGCAGCATCCAGCAACAAATCGGTAACGCCTCCCAACGCAGAAACTACAACAATGGTTGGCTCCTTTTTAATAGCATCAGAAACGATTGTGATTACTTTTTTTATGTTTTCTGCATTGGCTACCGAGGTTCCGCCAAATTTTAATACTTGCATAGAAATTACTTTTATAAAATGAAATTAGTTTGTGATTGAGTTCAGCAAATGCCCTTGGGATAATATGATAATGTACAACCCTAGCGGGTTGTTGTTGTAGTTGTTGTAATAAACAACTGAAGAGTAGTAATATTTGATATAAACTGATACATGATCTTTGTTAAATATAGTACAGGATTCTTAAAAATACAATATTGAATTAAAAAGTTTAGAAATTTATCAAAAAACAAGAGACTAAAATGCATAAACCCTAAAAATGAAAGCTTTATCAGTCAATATTACAAGGTTTTATGTTTATATTTACAAGGCATATTTTTGATTAATCTTAAATTTAAAACTCTTGTACGGTATAATAAATAAAGCCATTGAAGATCTGGTAAAAGTCAACTTTGGTGAAGACAAATGGGAAGTTATTCTTGAAAAAAGTGGAATCGAAATCGACTATTTCATTAGTAATGAACCCTATGATGATGAAATTACTTATAAGATTGCAATAGCTGTATCTGAAGTGATGAACATCACTCTTGATCAGGTTCTATTCTCATTCGGAGAATGGTGGATTTTAAAAACTACAAAAGAAAAATATGGTGGGATATTAGAAGCTGGTGGAAACAATTTAAAGGAGTTTTTAACCAATCTACCCCAATTACACAATCATATAATGTTGATGTATCCTAAACTCACGCCTCCTGAATTTAAAACTAGTAATATAGAATTGAACAGCATTCAAATCCATTATTTCTCAAAAAGAGTTGGATTGCAAGAGTTCGTTAGAGGACTTTTGTCGGGATTGAGTAAAATGTATGTGTGTGACACAACAATCGAATTGTTATCCTCCAGAAATAGTGGAGATAATCATGAAATATTCAAAGTAAGCTGGTAATTTATGCATAAGGGCTTTTCATTCAATCCAGGAGAATTTGAAAATATTTTCCCATTCTTCATTGTCATCAATGAAAACATGGAGATTTATTCTCTTGGGCCCTCAATAAAAAAAATCCTAAAATCCACCCCAATTTCATTTACCGATACTTTTGAGCTGGAGAGACCAAAACTGAATGAAATCAATTTCAATGCTTTGAAAGAATTAAATCACCAGCTTATCTTTCTTCAGATCAAAACCATCAAAAATCTGGTATACAGAGGTCAGATAGAGTTTCTATCTGCTGAAAATAAAATTTTGATTATTGGAGCTCCTTGGTTCATTACCACTCAGGATTTGAAAAATTCAGGTTTAGCATTGAATGATTTTCCTGCAAATAACCCGATGATTGACATGCTTCATGTGTTGAAGACACAGGAAATTGCAAATGACGAATTAAAGGAATTGCTCACTAAAGCCGATCAACAAAAAAATGAATTAAAGGAAGCAAACAAAAAAATACAAAAAATTTCAAAATCTCTTGAGGAGAGCAATCAACGATATGAATTTGTAAATAAAGCAACTTCGGATGTTATCTGGGATCTTGATTTGCAAACGAATGAAATGTTTCATGGAGATGGATTTAAACCCATCTTTGGTTATGATTCACCAGCAAATTCAAATGAATCACAACAATGGCATAAATACATTCATCCTGAAGATTTTGATAGAATTGAAAATAATTTTAAAAATTTTATTGACAATAATGTGAATTATTGGACGGATGAATACAGGTATTTAAAAAGTGACGGGACTTATGCTATCATTCTTGACAAAGCTTATGTAATCAGAGATGAACGAGGAGTTGCGATAAGAATGGTTGGCGCTATGCAAGATATCACTAAAATAAGAGAAGAAGAAGAACACTTAAGATTGCTTGAATCTGTAATTAAACATACCAATGATGGAGTTATGATTACAGAAGCAAAGGAAAATCATTCAATTGTTTATATAAATGAAGCTTTTACAAAAGTAACTGGTTATACTATCAATGAAATATATGGTAAAAATCCAAAAATATTTCAAGGACCTAAAACTGACAAAAGTCAATTTAGTAAAATGAAAGAAGCCATAAAAAATTGGCAACCTTGTGAACTTACTGTAATTAATTATAAAAAGAACGGGGATGAATACTGGAATAATTTTTCAATAAGTCCAGTAATGAACGACAAAGGTGAATATACTCATTGGATTTCAGTTGAAAGAGATGTTACAGAACAGATAAAGGCAAATGAAGAATTAAACAACCAAAAAAAATTCAATGAGGATATTTTAAATAATATACCAACTGATATCGCTGTATTTGATCCCAATCATAATTATTTATATGTAAACCCATACGGAATTAAGAATAAAGAAATCAGAGAATGGATTATCAACAAAAATGATTTCGATTATGCAAAGTTGAAAGAAATAGATGACAGTGGAGCCAGAAAAAGATGGGAACGATTTGAAGAAGCTGTTGAAACCAAAGAGAAAGTGATTTGGATTGATGAGCATCCCAGACCTGATGGAAAAAAAAATTACATACTAAGAAACTTCTACCCTTATTTTGAAAACAAAAAGCTGAAGTATGTTATTGGATATGGACTTGATATAACTGATAGAAAAGAAATTGAAATAAAATTAAATGACGCTCTTGAATCCGTTCAAAAAACAAACAGCGAGTTAGAGCAATTTGCATATGTAGCTTCTCATGATTTACAAGAGCCCCTCAGAATGGTAACGAGTTTTTTGACTCAACTAGAAAAAAAATATGGCGATACTCTTGATGATAAAGCAAAAGAATACATCTTTTTTGCTGTAGATGGTGCTAAAAGAATGCGGCAAATCATTTTGGATTTACTTGAATTTTCAAGAGTAGGACGAACGGATGAAACACTAAAAGAAGTTAGTATTGACACCATTGTTCATGAAATTATTATATTACATGGAAAACAAATTGAAGAATTACATGCATCAATAAAATATGATGAACTCCCAACGATTATAACTCACAAAACACCTATTCGACAGTTATTTCAGAATATAATAGGAAATAGTTTAAAATACCATAGATCCGGGGTACCTCCTATTATTGAAATCAAGTGCCATGACAAAAGTGAATACTGGGAATTTTCAATATCTGACAATGGAATTGGTATAGAATCTGAATATCATGAGAAAATTTTTGTAATTTTCCAAAGGCTTCATAACAAAGATGAATATTCGGGAACAGGAATTGGATTGGCTATTTGCAGAAAAATCATTGAATCTTTGGGAGGTAAAATATGGATTACATCTGTTTTAAACGAAGGAAGTACTTTTTATTTTACCATTCCAAAACAGATATAATTAAAGAATGCAATAGGATTTAGACTCTTAAATACCGAGATTGACTATATAAGGGCATAACAAGTTTTAAAATTGTAAAATAAACAACACGAATGAAGCCAATTAAATTATTGTTGATTGAAGATAACGAAGGTGATATTTTACTTACCAAAGAAGCCTTTGAGCAAAGTAAACTCATTGCTAAAATAGATGTTGTTAAAGACGGTATGGCGGCTATCAATTATTTTAAAGAAATACTAGCTGATGAAAGTTTGAGTTTACCAGAACTTGTGTTACTAGATATAAATCTTCCTAAAAAAAATGGACAAGAAGTTCTTCAGTATATTAAAAGCAATGAGATTCTAAAACAAATTCCAGTAATCATGTTAACTACTTCTTCCTCTGACAATGATATCATAAATTCATACAAAAATCAGGCTAATTGTTACATCATGAAACCTGTTGACATCAACACATTTATGAGTGTAATTTCCAAAATTGAAGACTTTTGGCTTATGACAGCAAAAATACCTTTCCATAAAAGATAAGAAATGAATTTAAAATCAACAGAAGATTTAAAGATTCTTGTTATTGAAGACAATATTGGTGATTTCATTCTAATAAAAGATTACATTGAAGAACAAGTTGAATCACCTCATATTATTAATGCCAAAAGTTATTCAGAAGCAATAGAAGCTTTGAGTAATCAATCAATTAATTTTGATGTTGTATTACTAGACTTAACCCTTCCAGACAAAGGTGGAGAAAGCTTAATTACAGATATCATATCTTGTTGCCCCGATACCCCTGTTATCATTCTGACCGGATATGCTAATGTAGAATTTAGTTTAAAATCGCTTGCTTTAAAAGCTACAGACTATTTATTAAAAGATGATATTAATTCATCTAGTTTATATAAGAGTATAAAATACAATATAGAAAGAAAGAAAACCAATTTACAACTCGAAGAATCCGAAAAAAGATATAGTGATTTATTTCAGTTAAGTCCACAACCCATGTGGATTTTAGACATCGACTCTCTTTCATTTATACAGGTAAATAATTCTGCAATAAGTCAATATGGATATAGTGAGTCGGAATTTTTGAAACTTCAACTTCCAGATATATTATATAATGAATACGATTTTTCTGACAAAATAAACAAAGACAAGCATTTTATAAATAACCCGAATATTTACAAAGGGAGATTCAAGCATAAGAAAAAATCTAAGGAAGCCATCGAAGTTGACATTTACAGTACCCTTATCATTATAAACAATAAGAAATGTGAATCTGCCATTGCAATTGATGTAACTGACAAAATTATGACAGAATTGAAGATCACAAATGCGATTATAAAAACACAGGAAGATGAACGTTATGAAATAGGAACTGAGCTTCATGACAATGTATGTCAAATTCTGGCAAGCAGTCAATTGAGTTTGGAAATGCTGAAAGACCACATTTCAGATGAATCTGTTATTTGGCTAAACAAATCAAAAGAATTTATCAATCTTGCGCTTAAAGAAATAAGAAGTATTTCTCATCGTTTGGCTCCCTCGTTTTTTGATTTCACAACGATTGAGGATACTTTCAAAGAATTGATGGATACTTTCAATATTGATAAAAAATATGAAATCAACTTTAATATCGATTTCTCAAAACTAGATGGCCGAATTAATGTTGATATGCAATTAAATCTTTACCGAATATTGCAGGAGCAATTAAGAAATATTTCTAAATATGCCAATGCTCAAAAAATTTCTATTGAATCTTTTATTGAAAATGATGAATTTAAATTTTACATCATTGATGATGGCATAGGTTTTGATTTTCTAAGAGTAAAGAAAGGCATTGGCCTTGCAAATATTAAAAGACGTGCCGAATTATTTTCTGGCAGAATGGATATAGTGTCATCCAAAGGTATGGGATGCAAATTAATTATAACCTTGCCGCTGCATCCTTAAATCATTTGAAATCAATTACTGAATTGTATTGATATTTTGTGTGATCTTGAATTGAAACCCCTACAAAATTATAATCATTTGCCAAACATATTTTTCTATGACCCAGAGAAGGAATGTTATAATCAAGAAGCAACCTAATTACAATACTTAATCCATCTGAATAACCATATTGACAACATTCTGCATTAAAATCCTCTCTACAATACTTATTAACTCTTTGATGTCCAACATAACCCTTAATTCCAGAGTAATAAGCATGGCAATGTGCACTTACATAACAACTAGAATCTGGCTGTAAAGCTCTTGTAATAGGAATTGTTTGCTCTAATGTTTTTATCAATGACTTATCATAACTATTCCTGCTTTTTTCTGATTTATAAAAACTACATTTTGGATTTAATAATACTGTATTCAAAAATAGTTGAGGATTAAGTCTAACCATATTCAATACCCAAATTATTTTTTTTTCTTCTTGATTGAGATAAGATATACTTTGCGCGGTATTGCATTTTTGATAAACTGGATCAGACCATTGATTTGAATACACTAAAAGTGGGTTAATACTTGAGTCGGCAGTGGTGATAAATAAACTGTATTTTTTAAAAGAATCAGCAAATACAAATTGATGAATAAAAATAAATAATAGTGCTGTAGCAAAAAGTTTCCATTCTTTAATCATAAACAATAATTTAAAGATTTAAAATAGCACTAAATATTTTTTTAGTTGTTAAAGAAATAAAAAAATTAAATTTCTGATTCAATAACAATCTCTTCCTGATCTCTTTTAATACTATGATTTACAATGTATACACCCAAAATAGTAATTGCGGTTCCAAGTAAAATATTAAGAGTTATCTTTTCATCCAACACAATACCAGCTGTAATTGTAGCGACTATTGGATTAGCATATGCATAAAGAGACGCCACAGCAGCAGGCAGTACTTTCAAAGAATAAATAAATGCTACAAAGCTTATGATGGAGCCAATAATAATCAAATAAAACAAACTCATCCAGGTATTAAAGTTTATTTCCTGCAAAGGCACAACTTGAGTAGTTAAATTGGTACATACAAAAAGAATAAGTGAACCTATCATCATTTTCCAACCCATTCCATAATATGGATTTATAGACAAATGTTGTTTTGATAAAAATACGGTTCCCAAACTCCAGCAAAAAATAGCAAAAAAAGACAATGCCAAGCCGAATAAGGTATCAGCATCTATTTGATTACCCATATTTTCATTAAAAACAAAAAATACTCCTAAAATACCAATGAAAAGTCCAATTATCGTTAATTTATTTATATCTCTCTTTTTATAAAAAAACCATTCAATTCCAACAACAATGATTGGATATAATGCCCCAATTAAAGCTGCTAATCCGGTTGGAAGATATTTCAATCCCCAGGTACTTAAAGCGTTTGCAAATACAAACATCAATATAGACATGATTAATAAGGATTTGAAATCTTTTAAGGTAGGTAATGGTTGTTTTTTGTAGCCTATGAAATAAAGAAGAAAGCACCCTCCTGCTATGAATTGACGTAAGTAAGACAATTGTAATCCTGGCAAAGATTGTAAAGTAAATTTACTGACCACCCAAGTTGTTCCCCATAATAAACTTGTTAGAAATAAAGCAAAATAACCTTTATTTCTGCTCGAATTATATACTGACTGATCCAATTATTAAATAAGTTTGAATTTGATTTGCTCAAAGATAACCGAACTATTGTTGAATTTGAATTCTCACTGATAACATGATAAATGTTATGGAGAGAAGTGAGGAGAATTAAACTTTTTCTATAGAATTTTATCTACACTGCCATCTAAAATAAACTCCAATGAAAAAGGCACCTTTATTATTCTCATTTATCCTTCTTTTAATTAGCTCTTTTACTATCGCTAATGCTCAAGACTCAATTGAAAAATTGAATTTACCAGGAGACAACCTTAATTTGTACGCTGTATTAAAAATATTTCAGGAATCTCCTACTTTGGAGTCATTTGAAAAATCATTGAATGATCCTGATTCAAAAGTCAATAATCTTGATTTAAATAATGACAATGAAATCGACTATATCAAAGTTATTGATCA